>NZ_JBFAML010000028.1:0-84559 GCF_040660295.1 Micromonospora sp. NPDC049891 | reverse complement strand
ACACCCCCCGGATCATCCACACGACAGGGGCAGAAAGTCATACCGGGCCGGGCGACCGAGGGTCCCCGGCTGGGGACGATCAAAAAGGTAACGGGCATCTCCCCTACCTGCGTGTCCCTGCCGGTCGCCCATCGGTATGGGCGTCCGGTGCGCGGGTGTACCGATGGTGGGAGTACGACGTAGCCGCCATCGGCTCTCACGTCGACACCGGGGCCGAGTCCTTGACCGGGCTTGCCTTGACTGCATGGCACCCGGTGGCCGGGGTGCCGGTAGTACAGGTGCCACCCACCCGACCCGGTGACCACGTATGCGGTCGGCGGCAGCAAGCCTCGGCCGATGAGGTCGGTCATGGTGGTACGGCCACCGTGGGCGGGGTCGATGTCGACCACGACGGTTCCCGACGCGGCACCCGTGCGTAGCGCTAGCTGTCCGTTGGGGACGGCGGCCACGATCGCGGCCACCCGCTCCGGGTCGGTGCTGGCCGCGTAGGAGCCGTGACAGGTCAGGCACGAACAGGCGTCCTGGTCGTGGGTCGGGTCTTCATCGGCTTTCGGGCAGGCCGGGCAGTTGGCCACGGGCCGTTTGGTGCGGCCGAGCATGAACACCGGCCACCCACGACCGGTGTAAGTCAGCGCGGCGGTGACCAGCTGGGCAGGGTCGGGCATAGGGAACTCCTTTCCGGTGCGGCGGTCCAAGCCCGGGGGCGCGCGGGCGCTGGCCACCGGGGGTGAGGGCGCGAAGCGCGCCGATCAGGTCATGCCGCCAGCGGCAGCGAACCGGAACGCGGCGGCCAAGCCGGGCGGCGCTGGGGGCGTTCCTGCGCGCAGGCGGCGCAGTCACGCCGTTGCAGGTAGACCGGCCGTCCACTACGGGTGCCGGTGCCGTCCACCCGCCGTCCGCAGACGTGGGGGTAGGGCTCGTCATCGGTCACCGGTCGGCTGAGCGCCGCGCTCGCGGCAAGCCACCGGTTCACCACCTCGGCCGGGGCCGAGCGGCGATCGCGGCACGGGTGACAGCGTTCCGCAGGTCGCCGAGTAACCCGACCAGCTGTCGGCGGGCGGCCACCTCGGCGGGGGCGAGGGCGACCCGGATGCGGATTTCGGCGTGGTCGCGGCCGGCGGTGGTCCGCACGCGCACGAGCACGGCCCGCGCCCGTGCGGGGATGTCGACCACGATTTCCGGGGAGCGGTGTTCGCCAAGGTTGCAGCGGTGGTCCCGCCCGCACCAGTCGGTGTGACCGGCGGTCCGGCGGTTCATCGGTGTGCCTCAGCGCGTAGCCGGTGAACCACGTTGTAGATGCGCCGTCCGGTGCGCAACCTGGTGCCTCGGTCGCAGCGGCGGCAGGCACGCGGCCGGCGCAGGAAGCGGGTGGTGGTCTGGCCGGTGCCGGCGCACCGTTGGCAGGTCTTGAACGGCGAGCTCCAGCACAGGATGCTGTAACCGAGCGTGACGGCGGTGGAGATGGTGGTGAGGGTGATAGCGGCGATGGTCAGGGGGTCCACGGCAGCCTCCAGGACCGGATTTGGGCGTGAACGGCTGTGAGCTGCTATCCGCTAGAGGGCAGCTCATGATTCGGTTTGGGTGCTAGCGGGGGTGCTAGCGCTAGCAGCACGGGCCGCTAGCGCTAGCACCCTGGCGGTGGGTCAGCCGACGGACCGCTTGCGGTCACGCTCCGCAATCGCCGCGAGTAGGTCGGTGTGCTTGATGCCGCGCCGCGTGACCGACTTGCCGTCGATACGCCGACCCACATCGCCGACCTTGATCAGCGGGTGGGGTTTGAGTGCGGTGGTGAGTTGTGCGGCTTCCCACCCGCCGTAGACGTCGGGTCGCAGTTCGGCGAGCAGACCGCACAGCGTGTCGTTCCATGCCGACTTCTCGTCGCCCGGCCACACGCGGGCCAGGTCGCCGAGCACGTCGGCCACCGGGGCAACCTGCCGGGTCTGCTCGTCCGGGGCCGGCAGCGTCCCGGCCGACTGGCGCAGCGTCACCGCGCGGGTGACGATGCGGGCGGCGGCGGTGGTGTCGACGTAGAACGACCGCACCGCCGACGCCTTCGGCCCGAACCCGCGCAGGATGCCCCACCCGGCCTCAATAACCGGCTGAAACACCGTGGCCCGGTACCCGTTCTTGTACGCCGACGTCCCGAGAATCATGTCGTTCGCGGTCTGGTCAGCCACCGACAGGCAGAACCGGGAGTTGACGTTGCGGGTGATGCCGGTCGGCAAGCTGTCCTTGTCCGGGATCTGCGTACCGATCAGGATGATCACCCCGAGCGCCAGGCCGAGCTTGATGACCTTCTCCAAGAGTTCCCCGGCGTCTTTGCCGTACTTGCTGGTCATCAGCTCTTGCAGCTCATCGAACCACGCCACCAACGGATGCAGGCCGGAGTCCTTGAGCGAGGCCAGTTCCGGGGTGACCTTGTTCTCCGGGGCCTTGCCCAACCTGGCGTAGTGCTCGATGCGCTTGGAGCGGCGGCGGCACTCCTCATACAGCCACTCGATGAACCCGAAGCACCGGGCGAGGGTGTCGTCGTCGAAACCGTTGCCGTACTCGGCCATGACCGGTTCCAACACGGCGAAGTCCCCGACGCCCTTGAGCTCGTATCCGCGAATCTCTGTGCGGGGGTCGAGGGCGGCGGCCAGGATCAGATCCCGCAACGCGAACGTCTTCCCCGAGCCCGGCTGACCGCCGAACAGGAAGTTGCGGAACATCAGATCCACCGCCACGGTGTCGAGGCGGGGCGTGGTGGCGAACGGGAACGGCTTGAACACGTCCACCTTCACTCCGGCGTTGAGCAGCGGCCACGCGGGTTGCTTCATCTGCGACGCCGGTTCATACCCGACCCACAACGCGAGTCGGCCGGTGTGGCCGGGGGCGGGTTCGGGCCACACCTGATCCAGCGGCAGGCGCATCGCCGACGCGAGCTTGCCCCGTCGGGCGACCACCTCGGCGGCTTCCACCCCGTAGGGCAGATCGACCACGGCCAGGTGACCGGGGCCGTCCCGATGGATGTCCACCGGGAAGCTGATGGCCTTCGGATCCTTGGCAACAGCGCTGTTGATGGCCGGCATTTGCAGCGACGTGAGGGCGCGGCGCACCAGGTCGGCGGTCAGCTTGCGGTAGCGGGTACCTTCGGTCACCCGGTCCGTGATCGGCCGGTCCGCCGGACGCCCACGGGTGGCCAGCCACGGCACCACCACCGCGCCGGCCACCGCCGACCACCAGCCCGGCCCAGCCGCGAGCACGATGACACCGGTCCCGGTCCCCGCGGTTCCGGCCGCGAGCACCCACCACCGCCACACCGACTGACGCTGACGGCGCGCGTCCAGCTTCAACCAGGTATCGGCGTCACCCCGCGACGCGGCGGCTTGCCGTAGGTCCCAGTTCCCTTCCTCAGCGGCAGCCCAGCGCAGGGCTTGGCCGATGCTGCGGACCGCGCCAACGGGTGCCCATGCCAGGGCTTTCACCGCGTACTTCGGCAACCGGACACCGTGATAAGCGACCACATACCCGGCGTCCTTGCTCTGATGCTTCACGGCGGCGCGCAGCGCACGGCCGGAACGCGCCCACTCGGCCAGGATCGGCCGACGCTGCTGCTGCCGGGCCACCACCTCGGCCGGAATGTCGTCGGCCATGTCCACCGGCCCACCGACCCGCTCCGGTCCCGCGTCAACCGTCTCCGCATCGGCGTCAGCGTCGTCGGCGGTGTCGGAGTCGACCGGTGGGCGGGGACGGGGCGCACGGCGGGCGCGGGCGTCGTCCAGGTCGACCACCTCGGCATCCGGCCCGGTGGTGAGGTCGGCTTCGGCGGCTTGCCAGTCGAAATGGTCATCGTCAGGGGCGGTCACGGCGGACCTCCTTGCGGGTGGCGGGGGTGCGGGAGGTTGGGCGGTGCTCGTTGTCGTTCCAGGTCCGGCCGCTGCCCTTGGCCGTGCCCGTGAAGCCGCCGCGTGACTTGCGGAAGCCGTTGAACACGTCAGTGCTGGGCGAGGACCGGGCGGCGGCGGACCGCTTCGGCGCGCTCACCGGCCCGCCCCTGCGGAATCGATGACTGCGATGGGGGCGCACAGACGGCCGTAGGTGTCGATCTGCCACCCGGTGGTGCGGGTCAGACCACGGGAGGCCAGGGCGGCGGCGATGGCGGTGAACTCGCGTTCGTCGGGCCGGTCGTAGTCCTCCATGCGCAACGGGAGGTCAACCCACTCGGTGCCCTCGCTGTAGTGGATAAGCAGGGTGTAGCCGCCGCACGCGGCGGCGGTGATCGTGGCCCGCAGCGGTGTGCCGATCAACAACGGGCGGCGGGGCCGCAACCGGGCTACGGCGTTCCGCAGCGCTCGCAGGGGTGACAACATCAGGTTCTCTCCAACGGTTGAGTGCCGGAACGGAGGGACCGGCGGCGCGGCGCGGTTTCCAGGCCAGAGGCCGCGCCGCCGGGCGGAATCAGTCGGTGATCGTGGTGCCGTCTGCGCGTCGCTGTCGCTCGTCGGCGGCCCATCCGTGGATCTCGCCTTGCACGTGCGGGGGCAGGCTGCGCCAGGCCGCGCGGGTGGCGTCGTCGCGGTGGGTTTGGGTCACGGCCCACTCGGCGAGAATGTTGATCAGGTCCTGCCCGGTCGCCTTTCGGCTGCTCTTGCCCATCAGTGGTCCTCTCGCACGAGGTGAGCCAGAGCGGCGCCCATGCCGAGTACCGCGACTGGCAGCACCGATACGGCGGTGGTGATCCACCACGGGGCACCGTCGGGTGGGGCGACGAGTAGGTGGTAGGCGACCTGTCCGGCTGCGCCGACCAGTAGTGAGGCGATGGCCGACCACTTGGCGAACCGGCGTGCCCGGTCGGGTACGCGGCCGGACAGCCACACGTACAGGGCGTACGCGCCGTACGTTTCGACACCGATCGGCAGGGTGATCGCGGTGTTGATCTGGAAGCTGTCCCAGATGCCGGGTAGCGGGTGCACTACCCCGAATCCGGTGAGTCCGCCGAGTCCGACCCACCCGGACCAGACCGCGACGAACGCGGGCAGGGCCAGCAGCACCACCGGCCACGCGGCCACCGGCCGCACCGGCTTGACCGCCGTGGGCGGGGTGGGCGTGTCCGGGTGACCGACCGTGCTGGCCTCGGCCGACGGCGCGGCCGGTGCGATCACCGGCGGGGCGGTGGGCGGTGGCGTGTGCTCGGGTACGGCCGGTACCGGGGCCGGGTCCGGGCCGATCGGCTCGGCGTAGTCCAACCGAGGCACCATCGGGCTATCGGTGTCGGTGCGGGGTGCCAGCACCGCACCCCGGACGGCCATCGCCGAGCGAAGGGTTTCGGTGCGGGTGTGCTCGGCGTGCTCGGACTTGAGCCGGGCCAACAGTTCATCGGCCTTGGGCGCTCCGATGCGGAACTCGCGCATCAGCCGGTTCCGTGACGGGAACTCCTGCCCGTCCAGCAGGGGCAGGGCGCGGGCGGCGGGCAGCAGCGTTTCGATGGGCTGCGGGTAGCGGGTGCCGTTGATCGTGGGGGCGGTCATCGGGCCACCGCCAGCGCGGCGAGCCGGTCGACGGTGGTCGGGTCGAGGTCGGGGCCGGTGGTGTATTCCTTGGCGTGGGCGTAGATCTTCCACCCGTGCAGGGTCGGGTAGGCGGTCATGACCTGCCAGGGGCGGCCGTCGTCGTCGGTGTCGGTGTGCTCGCTGCTCAGCAGGTCCGGGCTGTTGAGTCCGGCGAGGTGAAGCCAGGACCGTAGTTCGGCGATGCGGTCGAAGGACACCGCCAGCGATGCGCCGTCGGTGTGGGTGCGGATCTCAGTGGGGTCGGCCAACAGCAGGATTTCGGCCATCACGGCACGTCGGGGCTTGCGGGGGGTGTTCACGCGGATGCTCCTTCGGGGTAGGCGCAGTCGACGCACTCGCCGAGCGAACGCGGAATGCAGTACGGCCGGACCACGCCGCACACGCGGCAGGTGCGGCGGGCGGTCAGGGCGGCGGCGATGGCGCGCAGTTGGGCGGGGGTGGCGGTGCGCTTCGGCCGGGCCAGGTCGACCCGGTACAGGTAGGCGGCGCGGGTGCCACCGACGCCGCGCCACAGGATTTGGGCGGCGATGGGTTGGCCACCGGGGCGTAGGCCGGCGGCGCGGAGTTGACGGCGGGTGGCGTAACCCGGTGGTGCGCCGCGCCACCAGTAGGTGGGGATGCCGTACTTCGTCCCGTCCGGGTCGTAGTAGGCGGCGCGGATACGGGACATCAGGCGACGCGCTGCGGGTCGGTGGTGCGGGTGGCCACCTCGGCGGCGGCGCGGGTCACGCGGGCCTCGGCCCGGCGCAGCCGCCGCCAGTCCAGCGGCGAAGGGCCGCCGTGGTCCTCGGCGTAGATCAGGGTGATCTGCGCGTCCAACACGTCCAGCTCGGCGGCGATCAACGGCCACTCGGCGTCGATCGCGGCCAGGTCGGCAGCGGCCGGCTCGGCGGTGACGGCGGGGAGGTTGGTGATCACTTCGATCGGTTCCTTCCGTATCGGCGGGAGCGCACGGCCGGCGGGCAGGACCGGCAGTGCCGCTCGTCGGGAGCCAGCGGGGCGAGCCGTTCGCACCGGTTGCAGGTACGCCACACGGCGCTGTTGCGGGTGGTCACTCGAACGGCAGCGAAGACGCTCACGGTCATGACGGCTCACCTCCACATGCAGGGATCAAGACGAGAAAACCCGGGGGTGGGGCCGCGCGATATCGGCGACAACCCACCCCGGGACAGGTGCAGAGAGGCAGAAGACGGTCCGCGCGCCAAGACCCGACCCGCTCGGCCCGCTCGCTCGGGATCTACCGAGGTCGGCCACCGTGTAGCTCAAGGCGGGAATACCGCAAGCCAGATCAAACGCGGCGCTCCTGCTCTGAAGTTCTCAATGAACGACCGCACAGCAGGACGTAGGCGCGCAGTGCTGTTACGCACTGCCTTCCCCGGACCCCAACTGACGGGATACAACGTGGAGTTGTATTCGTGACGCTACAACGCCACGTTGTATTCGCGCAAGCACCTGTACCGCGTAGGCTTGTACTGATGACTGGCGCTGACCTGCCCGCCGACTGGTGGACGACTGACCACGTACGCATCTACCTGGCTTCGGTGGGTGCGCCGATCAGTCGCGCAACCTGGGCTTCTTACGTTTCACGCGGTCAAGCTCCCGGGCCTGACCGGATGTTCGGCCGGTCTCCGGCGTGGCAGCCCGAGACCATCCGGAAGTGGCAGGCCGAGAGGCCGCGTAAAGGCACCACCGGCTAGGTCGGATCATCTGGTGCCTCCTGTCCTCGGCTCCCGTCTGCTGCGGCACCTTGCTCGCCTGCCAATGAGACTGCCCGGCCGGCGTCGATTTGGGCATCTCCTACGCACGGACACGGAGGACACGGCTTATGTCCACTGAGGTCCCACGGCAGTACAAGCCCAATCTCGTACTGGTTAACCGTCGCAAGGCCGCCGGCTGGGAGTCACGCAAGCGCGCCGCACGAGAGCTGCACCGCGTAGGCCAACAGCGCGGCATCCGCGAGACACCCACGGTCGAGGCCATCGAGAAAGCGATGTACCGCCACGAGACCGGGCGCGTAGCGGTCACCGACCCGATCTACCGGCAGCTCTACTGCCTGGCGTACGACGCGAAGCCCCACGACCTGTTCGGCGAGCTAACCGGCAGCACCGAGGATCGCCCGCACTTCACGGCACGATCCCACAAGTTCGTGACGGCCTTCGTCGGCGCTGATGGCGCTGCCCGGCTGCGAGAGGTCGCAGGCTGCGCGCCAGCCGTGGGGGAGTGGCATACCTGCTCCTCGGCACCCGTCGAGCACCCGGAAGGCGACTGCACCCTCTACGTCTGGCCGTGCGG
Organism: Micromonospora sp. NPDC049891; assembly: GCF_040660295.1. NCBI lineage: Bacteria > Bacillati > Actinomycetota > Actinomycetes > Micromonosporales > Micromonosporaceae > Micromonospora > Micromonospora sp. NPDC049891. The sequence goes on along the minus strand of NZ_JBFAML010000028.1, from coordinate 76,715 downwards.
GTCGGTGGTCTTCCATCTCGTCGAGCCTGTGCAGTTGTCCACGACCGCGGCGCTAGCCGCGTGGCGGGTCGCCTCCTATGGAGACAACATCAAATGGGCAACCGATTACCTCGCGCCCACTGCGCCGGTCGAGGATGACTCGGCGGTGTACGTCCTTGGTGCGCACTGGGTTGTTGAGCCAGCGTGGCCGGCGGAGTTACTAGGAACCGCGCTACGCATCATGTCGACGCCGAAAGTGTTGCTGCACCGCGATCGGCCGATGGATAACGAACACTTGGCGCATGCCGAACTGGTCGAGCAGTCGTTGCTAGCCGAATCATACGATCACACAGGAATTGAATCATTCGGCACGCCGGGAATCTCAGTGGGCTACGCCTCATGGTCCGGAGTCGTGTACCACCCAATCTCTGCCGAACGCTCCCTAACCGAGCACGAAATAATCTCATGCGAGCTTGCGATCCAGTCTATGTGGGCGTATTGCGACGCGATCGCTCGGCAGGTAGAGCACGGAAGAGATCCACGAGTGCCGCCGGAATATGGATGGCGCTCTCTCCGGGGGGTGCGCTCCCGGCTCGCTGTTTCCCGCCTACGGGAGACCGGACAGCATCAGGCAATGCGCCGGGCAATCCTACGAACGTGTGACCTAATGCCAGCCTTAGACCAAGCCATCGAAACCCTCCGTGATACGGATCGAGGTTGAGCCAATGACATCCGGTCGCCCTGTACTTGTCGTAACCGACATGCAAAACGGATTCGTACGAGAGCAGTCAGCGCACATCGTTCTCGTTGTCGCCGACCTGGTAAGACGCTGGCAGAAGGCTGGCGGCGACACCCTATTTACGCGCTACCTCAATTATCCCGGAAGCCCCTTCGAGCGATTTTTTGGCTGGCACCGACTCCAATTCTCACCCGACATAGATTTAGTGCCCGAGTTGCGTCCCTATGTAGATCAGGGCGTAACGCTTGACAAGAGGATTTATAGCCCGTTCACCCCGGAGGGGATGGCGTTATTCAAGCAGCGCGGATGGGAAGAGTTCTACTTCTGCGGCATTGCTACCGAAAGTTGCGTCTTGAAGGGGGCCGTGGACGCATTCGAACACGACTTCACTCCATGGCTCATCACGGACGCGTCGGCGAGCCACGCGGGCACTGAGGCGCACGAGGCCGGACTACTGGTCGCGCGGCGCTTCATCGGACCTAAGCAGATAATAACGCGAGCAGACATTCCCCACATACTCATTGGCAACTCAACCTGACGTGGAGTTGACCCCAACACCCCTGGTTCCAGGTCGCTCCACGAACTCAAGCCGCAACGATTGCTAGAATCACCGACACATCAACCCCAGGATGGACAGAGTTGAACTCGTATGCATTTTGGAACAACAAAGGCGGGGTTGGCAAGAGCTACCTCTGCTTCATCGCCTCGTGCGAATACGCTCGCCGTTACCCCGACACCGACGTCTACGTAATCGACCTGTGCCCACAAGGGAACGTGAGTGAAACCCTGCTCGGAGGATACGAGTCCAGTCCTCCAACGCTAAACAAACTGACTACCAGCAAGCCACGCAGAACCATCGCCGGCTACCTGGAATCGCGGCTGAGTTCGCCATTCCGCCAACTGGACGACGTCAGTCCTTATATCACCCATCCGATCAAGTATAACAAGAATGTGCCAGACAATCTGTATCTCATTTGTGGAGATAACCTGCTAGAGATCCTGTCTGAAGCGATTCGACAGACTTCACAGCTCGCGATTCCAGTCGACGCCTGGAAGCAGGTTATCGAGTGGGTCAAGGATCTCACCTTTGCACTAAGCCTGCGAAGCGGAAACCGAGACTCCGTTTTCATGGTAGATTGCAACCCAAGCTTTGCGATCTACACCCAACTCGGCCTTGCGGCCACTCGAAACATTGTCGTACCTTTCACAGCCGATGACAGTTCGCGGCGAGCAATCGAGAATGTGGTCGCCTTGACTTACGGCATCGGTGACGAGCATGTGGCCGCATATTCTCGAATCAACTTCTCGAAACGGGCGAAGGCTGAGCAGGTGGAGGTACCCCTGCTGCACACGTTCGTAAGCAATCGAGTAACCTTATACGACGGGCAGCCGTCTCGCGCTTTCCAGGCAGTCGCCAAGACCATCGAAAAGACGTTGGAACGCATCCATTCTAAGCATCGTTCCATCTTTGCGAATTCAGGCGTGAAGCCCGACAAGTCATTTATTACTGTCCCCGACTATCACAGCGCCTGCATTGTCTCAGCCATGACAGGAACGCCGCTACACAAACTTGTTGCAGGCCCCAGGAAGCTGGCAGGCGTAAACTACGTCCAAGTAAATCAGGAACCCTTGAATCGATACAGGGCAGCACTGGAGAAGTTCGTCGACGCACTGTAGGCAAAGACATGCCTTCGCCTGCGCGCACGAAGTTCATTGACGCTATCTCATCAGCAGAGCTGCTCTGCCTGAAGGGTCGGGCCACCCTGTTCTCGCGCAAACAGAGGCAGGTTCAGTACCACGCCTCGCTTGCGGCATCCGTTGCCGCGTGGGAGGCGTACATCGAGTCAGTAGTTCGGGGTTTCTTTGACGAAATTTCAGACCCCCTTCAACCCAGGTTTACTGCACTTCACCAAATTACGGCCAGTCGCGCTGAAGTTGACTTAAAGCGGTTTAACACTCCCAACGCAAAGAACTCGCGCGAATTACTGTACAACTGGACCGGATTTGACCCCATCAACGACTGGAACTGGCCAGCCCGCAAGCTGGGCGGTCCAGCCACCCGAGATCGCTTAGATGAGATCTTGCAGGTTAGGCACAGCTTTGCCCATGGGTACCCTATGCGAAGATACTCCTGGAACTGCGACGCGAAGGGAATACCCAACCTAACCGCGCCTGCCGTCAGCATGGCGATAGCTCTATTCGCCCATCTTGTCAAGGTCACCGATCAGGGGATTTGCAAGCACATCAAAAACACCTACAGCGGAAGCATCGCCTGGTACTAGCGCCCCCGAGCCCTCATCTAAGGTCTCGTCTCAGTTCCCGTCTCGTTCACAAGAGTTCGGCGCGGGCCCGGACCGGTCGTCCGATACTGACCGCCGTGGCTACAGACCACAGTGACCGTGGAACGGACTCGGAACGGCAGACTTGGAAAGCGGGCTGGCCCTGGCAAGGGCGTGCGCCGAAGGCACGTCCAGGCGGTGCGCTGCCACCGCCATCAATCGAAGCACCGACGTGGATACGGCGAGTAGCACGATCGTCCGGTTTAGGGATGGTGCAGGCTGGGAGCAGACACGAAGCTATGAAGGTGGCGACCTTCATACTTACTTGGGACGGCAGCGAGTCGGTCTATCCGCCGAAGGAATACCAAGGTCATGTGGCGGCCACCAGGCGCGGCCGCACCGTGCCGTTGACCTGGAGCGTGGGGTCGCGCCGAGGCGGGATGAGCGTCGGTGACAGGGTCTTCCTCCTCCGCCAGAACAGCGATCGCGGCATCGTTGGTAGCGGTCGGGTGACCGACGAGGAGGTCTTCGAGGACCAGCACTGGGAAGACTCGACGCGAACCGCGCGATACGTGCGGTTCGCGTGGGAGCGGCTCCTACCGATTGACGAGCGGCTTACCGTCGACGAGCTGCGCGAGCAGGTGCCGAGCCATCACTGGCACGCGATCCTCGCGTCCGGGCAGCAGGTGTATCCGCCAGCCGATGCCACACTCGAGACGCTTTGGCTCGCTCATGTCGCCCGCCTTAGCTCTCCATCAGCCTGGGACACGCCAGTTGGTGCCACTCTGAGTCGCGAGCACCGCATGGTTCGCTACGGCGGCGGCAAGTACGGCGGGATCGAGCCTTCCCGGAGCACGCACAACGTGTTCCTCTACTCAGACCCCCAAGCAGGCAGCCTCTACGGCTACAACTACGACGGTTGGAGCGCCGACGGGACCGTGTTCCTCTACACCGGCGAGGGACGACGCGGCCACCAGCGGATGCGCGAAGGAAACGGCGCGATCTTGCGGCACCAGCAGGACGGACGAGCGCTACGGCTGTTCGTCGCCGATGGAATCCAGCCTGACTCGACAGCGAAGGTGCAGCTGTATCTCGGCGAGTTCCGAATCGACCCAGACGAGCCGTACCTGACGGCAGAGGCGCCCGACGCCGACGGCTACGCCCGCACCGTCTTCGTCTTCAGGCTGCGCCCGGTGGGGAAGGTGCTCCGCAGAGACCAGGACGCCAGCGAAGCCAGTGACGCTTCCAACAAGGCAACTGCCGAACCGGTCCCTGTCGAGGCAGCCGTGACGCCGACCGGCAGCGCCGAAGCGGTTCCGCTCGAAGCGCTCGTCACGAATAGCTATGCAGTCGCTGACTCGACCAGCGGCACTGCTGTCAAGTGGGAAGCCGAGCTCGTGGCTCGCTATTGCGCACACCTTCAAGAACGCGGGCATAAGTGCGTGCGCTACAGGATTTGTCCACCCGGCGAGCTACGCGACCTCTACACCGACCTCTTCGACCAGACAGAGAACGTGCTGTACGAGGCCAAGGGCCTTGCAAGCCGCGAAGCAATCCGCATGGCTGTCGGCCAACTGCTCGACTACAGCCGGCACATCACGACCAGCCCCACCCTCGCTGTACTGCTGCCAGGAAGGCCGGCCAAAGACCTGCTGGACCTGCTGCAGGGCCAAGAGATCGTATGCGTCTACGAAATTAGGCAGGGCCGCTATGAAGCCGTCTGACTCAGGCTCGGATCACAGACATGCACAAACCTGCACGCTCGCACGAGCCGCGCCAAGGACCTCGGGGTTCGGAGACATAGTCGGGAAGCGGAAACGACCGTCAACACGCTTCGGCCTCTAGTTGAGGAGAGTTCCGTGACAATCGCGAGAACAGCGATTCACATGTGGGCTGGCAGGCCGACCATTGACGCTGTGCTGGTTGCCACAGCCTTCGTGCTGCTACTAACCTTTCCTGCTCGCGTTCCCGCTGACTCCGAGGGTCGACAGGTATTCCTCCAAACGATTGTTGGCGTCAGTGTCGGCGCCGTCGCGTTTGCGATTACCGGCGCAAGCATTCTTTTTGCGGTAACACCCGGTGTACGGCTTCGCGCCATAATACATCAGGCGGGCTATGAACTAACTCGCCTGATAATGGCTAGCGTCTTGACGCTGAGCGTCGTAGCAATCACCCAAAGTGTCCTGATACTCCTAGAAGAAGATTGTCCTTTCAGATGGCTCATCCCCGCAGAGGTAAGCCTGACCCTGGCCGGTGGGCTTGCGCAGTTGAGACTGATATGGGTGTTCCTTCAAATATTTCTGCTACTCGCACTTGATCGCCGGGCCGGCGCGCCCGACTAGCCATCCCTCGGACGGCTTAGCTAGCGGGGCGTTGTGGTCTGAGGCGCCTGAGCCACGACGGCTTCGGCGCTTGCGGGGCCGAATTCCGCGCTTCATCGACAGACGCTGCGAGCAACATGGCTACGTTGCGAACGAAGGCTGACCCACCTGTCTGAGCAAGAGAAGGGTCCGAGGTCGCCTCGAACAGGTTCGCCGCTTCTAAAATCTCCCGCCCCAGAGCTCGAGCGCGTTCCTCGAAGGCCTCTCGATGCTGCTCGAGGCGACCTCGGATGGAAGTCATCCCCGTCGGGAACAACGCCAAAACGCCGAACTCGGGGCCCCGATAGAGGGGGTACATTGTCAGTGACGTCCCTCCATAAAGGGTCGTCAGAACGTATGCATAGCGAGACCCTGCTCGCGTATAACCCGCCGTCGACAGGTCGACGTCGATCGGCTGGTCGTGTCGTACTGCCGAGTTCATTAGAAGGAGATTCCGCGGAAGCCGAGTCGATAGGAGTTCACCTAAGAGATCCAGTGGGCTCACAGGGTCGACCACCGCGTGACGAGCCATGATGCCGAGCGACTTACGAACCACCGAGGGTGTGATTAAGCGGAAGCCATATACTGGTCCCACTGTCGCGAACCATATCTGTTCGCGCAGCTCTTCCTCAGGAAACAGTTCGCGTGCTAACTGGTAGAGTCCCTCTGCTATCCGGACCTCGCCGGTGTCGATCGCCGCGACAATCGTTTCGGCAATCCAGGTATAGCCAGCCTCCAGGAGTAACCTAGCGTGATCTGCCAAAAGCGTAGCCAGGTTCCGCAGTTCGACCGGAACCGTCAGTTCCACCCGCCTATACCGCCCGGGCGGATCTACCTTCCGAGATCGGCCTATAGGGCGTCCAGTGGTGCCGCGATGGAACAGAGGAATCACACTTATCTCAACGGCGGTTAGATTAGGACCCCTCTCGACCTTTGCGACGAGGTAGCGGCGGCCGTCAGAGCTAGCGATCTCCGATCCGGCAGACGGCGCCAACGATGGCTCACACAGACAAATGATTCCTCGAATCCGTTCGACAAGAAAAGCTAGGAGGAACTCCTCCGACCGAGTAGCGAAGGCGCTTAGGTCGTGCAGGGAGGGCTGGCCGGCGGTCTTGCGGAGGAATGCCAAGACCGCCGTTCTTGTGTCCTCGAGAGGTATTTCGCTCACAAGTTATGCCTGCTTCGAGTGGCCGGACGCTCAGCACGCCGTCGCGCTACTGCTCGATAACGTGCTTAATGTTGTCGGGGTCAAGATTTCGGGTCTCGTGTACGAACTCAACCCAAATGCCATCTGGATCGGCAACAAAGAAGTAGTCGATTCCAGTTCGGCCGTGCTGAATCTGGGTGACTTCATATCCCCTTTCAGCGAGATCGCGATGGACGGCTTCGAGGTTGTCAACGTGAAACCCGAAATGCTTCACGCCTAGCGTAGGTAGGTCGTTGCCGACACCGAACTGAGGACGAGCCGAATCTCCGTTGGTGGAGTATTCAAAGGCCTCAAGAACGATTCCAGCCTCTGACGTTAGGTGGGCGAGCCTGAGTGATCCATCTTTCGACTCCCACAGCACGCTGGTCCGAAAACCGAGATCGCCGTAAAATTGTGTCGTCCGATCGAGATCGCGAACGCTGATCGCTACGTGGTGGGTTATGAGGCGCATTCGATCTCCTAGTGTTCGGCTTGGTGGCGCGGACCGACAGCCCTTCGGTGTCACACATTATATCGACTGTCGCCCAATACTCCAGCCGCCATCGACGTAAAGCGTTTGCCCCGTAATGAAGCCCGACTGCTTGATCAGAAAAAAGATTGCGGTCGCGATCTCGTCTGGCTTCCCCAGCCTTCCAACGGGAATCTGCTTCAGGTAGTTGCTTTCACCAGTGCTACCAGGTGGATTCAGGGAGCGAAAGAATTCGGTCTCTATGGGGCCGGGAGCCACGGCATTCACGGTGATCCTGTCAGTAGCTAGCTCCAGCGCCCAAGACTTCGTCATGCCTAACATCGCAGCCTTGGCGGCGGAGTAGCTCGTCCGATTTGGCGCTCCCAATGCCACTACACTTGCAACGTTGATGATTCGGCCAAATCCCTGCCGCCTCATGCCGGGGACAAGAGCTGCTGTGGCTTGTACAGCGATGCGCACGTTTAAAGCCAACACCGCATGCAAAGTCTCGAGCGATAGGTCATCGAGGCTCTCACCGCTTGCCATCCCGACGTTGTTGACGAGCCCCGTGACTGGGCTAGTTGCAGCGATCTCCATCAGGATGCGACCCGCTTCCTCTTGGTCTGTGAGATCGACATTGTGAAACTTGCCTGGGAAATCTTGCTCTGGCGCTCGCCTCGCCAGCCCGATTACATTCACCCCCCTGGCGGCCAGGTAACTTGCGGTCGCAAGCCCGATCCCCCTCGAAGCACCTGTAATGACTACCGTTTCCTCCAATGATCCTCTCCTGTCTATACCCAGTGCACGACGGTTCTAGGGGTGACGTGGCCAAGGAAGAAGTTGATAATCAGCCGCTCCCCAGCTCTATCTGCGTCCATCCCATATCCGCCTACCGCATGGATCAAGCCACCGTTCGCGATTGCGATGTCTCCAGTCTCTACCGAGACGTCCAGATATGGCAATTGCTCCAATGCCTCCGGCGGATAGGGATAACCCGTGTGCTCAATCCCCAGTGCTAGCCGCGAACTGTCGTCCGGTATGAGATTCCAAAAGCGGAGGTCGCCTCCCGGCTTCGGAACCTTGGGGTAGATGTTTACAGCAACAACGGTATTTCTCCTTGCCTTCTGTATCTCAAAGTCCTTCTGTTCGGGTTGGCTTAATTGCCCAAGGTCATCATGCGGTGCTAAGAGATAATGCCCTTCTGCTGTCCAGGCTAATGCTCGTGCATACGCAGCATCTAGATCCCGCCATCGGGCCTTCCGCACCTCTGCATCCTGGCCTACTGCCGCACGCATCTGCCCAATGACGAGCGCTACTGGATCCTGAACTCCTGCGAATAGCATTTTCACGTACTCATTGGACGCTGCAATCTCTGCGCGATACCGCTCAAATGACTTCCCATATTGGTAAGCGCCGACATAAAAGCCTGCAACCCCGTCGGGCCTTGGTTGGCGGCCAGGGCTGCTCCAGAACCTGTCCGTGATAATACTGGCCTCACTCGGGCTAAGTGCATGGCGTACGAGCAAAACTGCTAGCCTCCCCTCAAGGACGCGAAGCAGTTGCTCTGATTCAAGGGTTTGCGCCTCAACGGCGACGAAGTCCTCGTCGCGGAGCTGACGTCCGTGCAGGACAGTTGCGCGGTTCATCAACCACCTCCGGCAAAGGCCGACTGAATCTTCTCCAATGTGCTTTCGGCATTGGCAGATTGGAAGAGATGCCTACCTACACATACCCCGCTGAAGCTAAGGCGCTGGGCAAGAATTAGCTTGTAGGAAAAATCGCTGTTAGAAGGCCCTCCTGCAAGAAGCACTGGAGGCGCGTTCTCTGCGACCCGCCGCACGAGCCGTAGCTGGCTTGCGTCGCACCCTAGAACGTTCTCACTCAGGCCGATCTTGATAAAGTCGGCTCCCATTTCAGTCGACACTCTGAGTGCGTCGGCCACGGCGACATGAGGTTCTACGTCGTTGCGGGGTGTAGCCATTACAAGGAGGGGCAGGCCAACAGCCGACGCATCGTCGCCAAGCCTCGCTACTTCCGCGACCATCGCAGGAAAGCCGGTCGCATTCATATTGAGCTCTGCCGCGACTGCGTCCGCTGCGGCGCGAATAGCCTCGTTGATCGTGGCGACCCGAACTTTTTGCGAGTGAGCTCCAGGGAATTGCGGAAGCCCGAACGTCTGCAAGATGAGTCCCGCAGTGGCGGCATGAGGCAGCTGCTCCACGAGGCCCTTATTGAGGACTACCCCGCTAATGCCGCTGTCGCTGGTAAGTTTCATCAGCTCTGCAATGTCGACTATATCCGGCAATGCGCCGAACGTAAGTCCGTGGTCGAATGCAAGCCAGACGTAGGCTCCGCTTGCCGCACGGAGGCGAGCTTTCCGACGAGCCTTTGCCCAAGCTGTCGTCATCTCTCCTCCTGCTTGTCGCCGGTGTGCCGCTTGAGGTCCTTTATTCTCTCGTAGTAACTCTGGGGCAGCTTCCCGGCTTGTCGGCTATCTGACAGCCACCGGCAGGCGGATTCGGTCAGTTGGCCGCCTGCGTCTCGGTAGTTCGAGACCTCGCCCCGTTTGCTCCAGGCAGCAAGCCGTCACCGAACGGCCCTTGCACCCGCCCTTCCTGGCGTGCGTTTCTCAGGGGTGGCGGGGCCGGGCACGAAGCTGACGACAAGGGATGTGGCTCCAACGGTGCCGGCCGATCGGACGAGTAGGTGCCACAGGGTTTGGCGGCAACTATGGGGCGGTGCGTTCGCGAGGTGATGTTTCCTTCGCGGTAGCTGTGATGGAGCGCCAGGTGCTAGCTCAACGTGCGGTGCTGGGAGTCTGCTCCTAGGTAGGAGCCGCCGTATCGGCTGGTGAGCAGGTAGTGGTCTCAGTCGTGGTCTCATTCGGCGGAGTACAGGCAGGTTCGCCGGTGTCACGTTGGCCGTTCCGTCCCTGCTGAAGAACATGGACGAGCGGCGTTGAACACGGGGTCGCAGACCTCGAAAGCGTGTGAGGGTTTACGCCCTCCGCGGGTTCAAATCCCGCCGCCACCGCTCATGAACAGCGAGAACGCCCGGCACGGTCCGTCAGGACCGGCCGGGCGTTCCGCATTCCGGTCTCAGCTGGCGCGCAGGAGACGGTCTGCGGCCCGCCCGGAGTCAGCCCGGGAAATCCGGCAGGTACCCCTGGAACGGAACGTCCGGCGCGGCGTCACCGCCGATTTCGATGAAGTGTTCAAGCTCGTCGTAGCCGGGCTGGCCCGTGACGAGCACCCGGAGTGGGTGGCCGGCGTGGTCGGCCAGGAATTTCCAGAGCGCTCGGGTCAGGTCCGGCTGGGCGGAGTTCGCCACGTATCCCACCTGGAAGTAGCGGATGTTGTCGCCATCGGGCCGGATCGGCTTGCCCAGGGCGAGGCACATCCGGCACTCGGTGCACGCCAGCCAGCCGTCCAGCGCCATCAGCCCTCCTCTGAGCGCAGCCACCGATTGTGGCCCACGCCGCGAACCCCCGCCCCCGGACCGCCCTCGGTCCCACCCGGGCTCCGGCGGCCAGGTCCGGCCGTAGAGTCTGGCATCTCTGGCCGACCGGACATGGCTATTGATCTACGTATCCCTAGGATGTTGGAGCGACTACGGGGATGCGAGGATTTCGATGCGGCGGAAGCTTGCCGGGCTGACTGTTCTGACCGTGCTGTCCGGGTTGGCGGTCAGCGCCCCAGCGCAGGCGGCGAGCGAGTTCCGGACCATCACCCGCGACGGTGTCGTGATGCAGTACCAGCGGGTGGCGAAGGCGGTCACCCCGATGAAGGGGACGGGTGCGACCCGGTCCGACTTCGACGGGGACGGGGTCGACGACATCGCGGCAGGTTTCGAGGCTGGCGGCAACAGTGTGCTGCCCTACCACGCGTCCGGTGCGGTCGTTGTGCGTTATTCGTCCGCCCCGCAGCTCGACTACCTGACCGGCACGATGACGATCGGCCTTGGATCCGGCTTCGGCAGCGATCTGGCGGCCGGTGACTTCAATGGTGACGGGTTCGACGATCTGGCGATCGGCGCCGAACTCGAGGTCGACCTGAGCAACAAGGCCCCCGGTGGCGCCGTCTGGATCATCCCGGGCAGCCGTACCGGCCTGGTGGTCGACTCGACCCGGCGATTCACCCAGGGGTCACCGGGTGTGCCCGGCGATTCGGAGGCCCACGACAGGTTCGGCCTGTCCCTGGCTGCGGGCGACATCAACGGTGACGGGCGTGACGATCTGGCCATCGGTGCCCCCGGAGAGTCGATCGGCAGTGTGGTGGAGGCGGGTGCGGTCACCGTCCTCTACGGCGGGGTTGGCGGCCTGACGAGCGCTGACGTGCAGCAACTACATCAGAACCAGGCCGCGGTGCCCGGCACGGCAGAACATCGTGACCTCTTCGGGCGGGCCCTGGCGATTGGGAAGGTCAACAACAACAGGTACGCCGACCTGGTCATCGGCGCGCCCAACGAGAATGACGGTTCGGGCGCGGCCGGTAGCGGGATGGTCACCCTGATGTGGGGGTCGGCAAGCGGTGTGAAGCTCAGCGGCGCCACCTCGGTCACCGGCGCCGCGATCCACCACGCGACCGGGCATCGGTTCACCATTGCCTGGTATCTGGGCAGGTCGCTCGCGGTCGGGGATGTCAACGGCGACGGGCTGGGCGAGGTTGTCGTCGGAGCGCCGAGTGCCCAGGGCCCGGGCCCGAACATCAACGCCGGTCTGGTCGCGGTCTTCACCGGCCGCCGCACCGGTGGCCTCTCCGGCAGCGCCGTGAAGGTGTTCACTCAGGCCACGCCGGGCGTTCCGGGCACGCAGGAGGACGAGGACCGGTTCGGCGAAACGATCGCGGTGGGTGACGTGACAGGTGACGGCCGGGCGGACGTGCTGATCGGCGCGCCGGGCGAGGCGATCGGTACGAAGGCCGAGGCGGGCACGATCGCGCTGCTCAAGGGGACCACCTCAGGGCTGACCGGTAGCGGCGCGCAGGGGTTCGACCAGGACCACTCGGTGGTTCCGGGCGGGGCGGAGCGTAACGATCGGTTCGGTGCCTCGGTAGCGATCCTGAACCTCAACGGCACCGGCGCGCTGGACGCCGTCGTGGGATCGCCCGACGAGGAAGTAACAGGTGATTCGGCAGGCTACGGGTCCGGGACGGTGTCCCGGTTCCACGGGGCCTCCGGTGGACTCGTCCCGCAGTCCACTTCCTGGAGTGGACGGTCGATGAACACCGATCGGCTGGTCCTCATGAGCTACGGCGAGTGCTTCGCGGTCCGGTAGCCGACGGTCGGCGGCGCCGACTGGCGGAGTCAGGACCGCCCCACCAAGTCTCAAGTAGATCAGCTTTTGTCTGGCACGTTGGGTACTGCCCAGAATTGTGAGGATGGCAATGCGGCGGAGAGTGGCCGGAGTGTCGGCGCTGGCGATCTTGACAGGCCTGGCGGTGAGCGCCCCGGCGCAGGCGGCGGACGAGTTCCGCACCCTCGCCCGGGACGGCGTCACGCTTCAGTACCACCGGGTGGCTAAGACGACCACTCCGGTGAAGGGGACCGGTGCCACCCGTTCGGACTTCGACGGTGACGGTGTCGACGACATCGCGGCCACGGGTGACCCGGGCGACTTCAATCTGCCGCACTACCCGACCGGCGTGGTCGTGGTGCGCTACTCGTCCGCGCCGCAGGTCGACTACTTCGCGGGGGTGCTTCCGCCCGACGGCGGCTGCAGCTGTTTCGGCATGGCGGTGGTGGCCGGTGACTTCAACGGCGACGGCTACGACGATCTGGCGATCGGCGACATGGACGAGGTCGATCCGGGCAACAAGACCCGGGCCGGCGGTGTCTGGGTCATCCCGGGTAGCCGCACCGGCCTGGTGGTCGACTCGGTGCAGCACTTCAACCAGAGCTCGCCCGGGGTGCCCGGCGCAGCGGAGACATACGACTGGTTCGGCTCGGCGCTCGCCGCTGGCGACATCAACGGTGACGGACGGGACGACCTGGCGATCGGCGCGTTCCGGGAGGCGATCGGAGCCGTCAAGGACGCGGGCGCGGTCACAATTCTGTACGGCGGTGTAGGTGGTCTGACCACCGTCGGCGCGCAGCAACTGCATCAGGATCAGGCCGCGGTGCCGGGTTCCGCCGAACGCGGTGACCACTTCGGCCGGACCGTCGCCATCGGAAAGGTCAACAACGACAGGTACGCCGACCTGGTCATCGGTGCGCCGCAGGAGAACGACGGCCAGTCCTGGGACGGCACCGGCATGGTGACCCTGATGTGGGGGTCGGCCAGCGGGGTGAAGCTCAGCGGGGCCACCTCGGTCACCGGGGCGGCGGTCTATCCGAAGACGGGCGACGCGAACACCGTCGCCTGGTACCTCGGCGAGACGCTGGCGATCGGCGACGTGAACGGTGACGGGCTTGGCGAGGTGATCGCAGGTGCGCCCGGCGCCCAGACGCCGGCCATCAACGCGGGTCTCATCGCCGTCTTCACCGGCCGCAGCGGCGGCCTGTCCCGCGATGCTGCGAAGATCATCAGCCAGCGTACGGCGGGGGTACCGGGATCACCTGAGCAGGAGGACAGGTTCGGCGGGACGCTCGCGGTCGGTGACGTGACCGGTGACGGTCGGGCGGACGTGCTTGTGGGTGCACCCGGCGAGGCGATCGGCACGAAAGCCGGGGCGGGCACCGTCGCCCTGCTGAAGGGCTCGGCCTCTGGGCTGACCGGCACCGGTGCCCAGGGCTTCGACCAGGACCACTCGGTCGTCCCCGGCGGCGCGGAGCGCAACGACCTGTTCGGTAGCTCGGTGGCGATCCTCAATCTCAACGGCACCGGCCCGCTGGACGCGGTCGTCGCGTCAAGCGGTGAAGAGGTGGCGGGCGACCTGGCCGGCTACCCGTCCGGCACCATCTCCAGGTTCCACGGCTCATCGGCAGGGCTGGTCGCGCAGGCCAACTCGTGGAGCGGCCTGTCGCTGCGTACCGACCGGCTCTGGCCACGACGGTACGGAATGCGGATCGCCGGCCCGCAGAGCGGCGGCCTTCTCTACTGAGTGGCCCGCCCCCAGATCTCACACGAACAGCACGAAGAAGGACGGGGTTTCGATGCGGCGGAGAATTGCCGGAGTGTCGGTGCTGGCGGTGGCGGCCAGCCTGGCGGTGGGTGCTCCAGCGCAGGCGGTGGACGAGACTCGGACCATCACCCGGGAGGACGTGGTACTGCAGTATCACCGGGTGGCGAAGGCGAACGTGCCAGTGCAGGGGACCGGTCCCACCCGCTCGGATTTCGATGGTGACGGCATTGACGACGTTGCCGCCACCAGCGACCCAGGTCAATCCGGCCTGCCGCTCCACCCGACCGGGTTGGTGGTGGTGCGCTACTCGTCCGCGCCGCAGGTCGACTACTTCGCGGGGGTACTTCCGCCCGACGGCGGCTGCGGCAGTTGCTTCGGCATCGCGCTGGTGGCCGGTGACTTCAACGGCGACGGGTTCGACGACCTGGCGATCGGCGACATGGACGAGGTGGACCCGGGCAACAAGACCCATGCTGGTGGCGTCTGGGTCATCCCTGGCAGCCGTACCGGCTTGATGGTCGATTCGGCGCAACACTTCAACCAGAGTTCTCCCGGGGTGCCCGGCGCGGCGGAAGACTACGACTGGTTCGGGGCGACGCTCGCGGCCGGTGACATCAACGGCGATGGGCGTGACGACCTGGCGATTGGCGCGTACCGGGAGTCGATCGGAAGCGTACAGGACGCTGGCGCGGTCACCGTCCTGTACGGGGGCATCGGCGGCCTGACCACCAAGGGTGCGCAGCAGCTGCACCAGGACCAGGCGGCGGTGCCCGGCTCGGCCGAGCGCGGTGACTACTTCGGTCGGACTCTGGCGATCGGGAAGGTCGACAACAACAAGTACGCCGACCTGGTCATCGGCGCGCCACGGGAGAACGACGGCCAGACCTGGAATGGCAGCGGCATGGTCACCCTGATGTGGGGGTCAGCCAGCGGGGTGAAGCTCAGCGGCGCCACCTCGGTCACCGGCGCGGCGGTCCATCCGAAGACGGGAAACGAGCTAACGATCGCGTGGCATCTCGGTGAGACGCTCGCCATCGGTGATGTCAACGGCGACGGGCTCGGCGAGGTGATCGCCGGTGCGCCCGGCGCCCAGACGCCGGCCGCTTACGGAGGTCTCATCGCCGTCTTCGCCGGCCGCAGCGGCGGCCTGTCCCGTGACGCAGCAAAGATCATTCACCAGGGTACGGCTGGGGTGCCGGGATCACCGGAGCAGGACGACCGGTTCGGCGGTGCGCTCGCGGTCGGTGACGTGACCGGCGACGGCCGAGCGGACGTGCTGGTCGGTGCGCCCGGTGAGGCGATCGGCACCAAGAAGAGGGCGGGCACCGTCGCCCTGCTGAAAGGCTCCGCCTCCGGGCTGACCGGCACCGGGGCACAGGGCTTCGACCAGGATCATTCGGTCGTCCCCGGTGGTGCGGAAGCGGGCGACCTGTTCGGTAACTCGGTCGCCATCCTCAATCTCAATGGCACCGGACCGCTGGACGCGGTCGTGGCGTCGGTAGGGGAGGAGGTCGCGGGTGACCAGGCCGCATATCCTTCCGGCACCATCTCAAGGTTCCACGGCTCCGCCGCCGGGCTGGTTCCGCAGGCCGGCTCGTGGAGCGGCCTGTCGATGCGTACGGACCTGGTCAGCCCCCTGCGCTACGGCATTCGGATCGCCGGACCACAGAGCGGCGGGCCTCACTACTAGTGCGCCGACTTGAATCACACACCACAGAAGAACGGGGTTTTTCCATGCGGCGCAGAGTTGCCGGAGTGTCGGTGCTGGCGGTGGCGGCCAGCCTGGCGGTGGGTGCGCCCGCCGGGGCGGCGGACCAGGTCCTGACGGTCACCCGGGAGGGGGTCACCCTTCAGGTTCACCGGGTGGCGAAGACGGTCACCCCGGTCAAGGGGACGGGGGTTACCCGGTCGGACTTCGACGGTGACGGTGTCGACGACATCGCGGCCTCCGCGGACCCGTTCGAGCACAGCCTGCCCCAGTCGCCGGCCGGGCTGGTGGTGGTGCGTTACTCGTCGGCACCGCACGTCGACTACTACACGAGCTTCATCTCGCCGGCCGGCGGCGGGGTCACCTTCGGCGAGGTTCTCGCCGCCGGGGACTTCAACGGGGACGGCTACGACGACCTGGCGATGGGTGACCTGAGCGAGTACGACCCGACCGCGAAGGTGCACGCCGGTGGTGTGTGGGTGGTGCCGGGCAGCAGCACCGGTCTGGCGATCGGCTCGGCGAAGCACTTCAGCCAGAGTTCGCCGGGCGTACCCGGTGACTCGGAGAAGGAAGACTGGTTCGGCTCGGCGCTGGCCGCCGGTGACCTCAACGGTGACGGTCGAGACGACCTCGCGATCGGGGCGTACGGCGAGGCGGTAGGCAGTATCACGGAGGCCGGCGCGGTCACCGTGCTGTACGGCGGCGTCGGTGGACTGAGCGGGACCGGTGCGCAGCAGTTGCACCAGGACCAGGCGGCGGTGCCCGGCTCGGCCGAACGCGGTGACCACTTCGGGTGGACCCTCGCGATCGGGAAGGTCAACAGCAACAAGTACGCCGACCTGGTCATCGGAGCGCCGCAGGAGAACCAGAGCAGCTCCCCGACGGGCAGCGGCATGCTCACCCTGATGTGGGGTTCGGCGAGCGGCGTGAAGCTCAGCGGGGCCACCTCGGTCACCGGGGCGGCGCTGCGCGCGGCGACCGGTCGCAGCGACAGCTACGTCTGGGACCTGGGCATGGCACTCGCGGTCGGCGACGTCAACGGCGACGGGTCGGGCGAGATCATCGCCGGAGCGCCGTACGCGCAGAGCCCCAAGGGCAACGAGGGCATGGTCGCGGTCTTCCCCGGCAATTCGAGCGGGCTGTCCAGCGGCTCGGTGAAGATCTTCTCCCAGCGTACGGCCGGGGTGCCGGGGTCGCCGGAGGCCGGTGACCTGTTCGGTGCCACGCTCGCGGTCGGCGACGTGACCGGTGACGGTCGGGCGGACGTGCTCGTGGGTGCGCCCGGTGAGGCGATCGGCACGAAGGTTGAGGCAGGCACCGTCGCGCTGTTGAAGGGGTCCGCCTCGGGGCTGACCGGCACCGGTGCCCAGGGCTTCGACCAGGACCACGCGGTCGTTCCGGGCGGTGCGGAGCGGGCTGACCGGTTCGGTGGTGCGGTGGCGATCCTCAACCTCAACGGCAGCGGCCCGCTGGACGCGGTGGTGACCTCACCCGGCGAAGAGGTGTCCGGCGACTCGGCCGGGTTCGGGTCGGGATCGGTTGCCCTGTTCCACGGTGGCTCCAGCGGGCTCGTGCCGCAGTCCACCTCGTGGAGCGGCCTGAGCATGCGTACCGACTTCGTCTGGCCCAAGTGGTACGGCCGCCGGCTCGCCACCCCCCAGAGTGGTGGTCTGTACTACTGAGCACCCGCGACGGGATCTTGGTACGGACGCGCCCTCGGGAGGGCAGGTTCGTACCAAGATCTCGTCAGCAGGGGGCGTGGCCCTCGACGAAGAGGCGATGGGCCCAGGAGGCGTAGCCGACAATGATCTTGCGGACGGTCTCGCCGTCGTGCAGGAACAGGTACGCGCGGTCGCCGTCGCGGGCGAGCAGCCCGTCGAAGCGGTATGTCCCCTGTGGAGCGTGTAGTTCGCGTACCGTCGGATAGCTCGCCCGGACCTCGGCGACGGGCGACCCGGCCGCGATGCCCTCCGGGGTGCGGACCGGGTCGCCGGCCCAGAGCAGCACCAGCCGATCGTCGATGAAGATCGGGCTGATCTCGTCGTGCCCGGCCAGCGTCGGGCCGCAGGCGTCGACGTCGGTACGCAGAATGCCACGCCGGGCCAGCTCGCTCTCCGAGTCGCCGAAGTCCACATCGGCCACCCCGTCGAGATCGACGACGCTCACCGACGCGACGGGTTCGCGGACGGCGATGGTGTCAGGTGGCATGACTCCGCTACCCGATGCCGAGGCAGCCAGAAGCAGTGCGGCGATGAAGCCGAATTGTCGCAATTTCATCAGAATCCCCCAGTCCCCAACGTGACGGGGGCGCTGAGGTTATTGCCGGGACTCCCATTCGTCTGCCAATTCGTCCCAGTAGTCGGCGCTGAGCCCTCGCCGGCCGTGCGCGAGCCATCCCTCGGTGCTCCGCTCGACGTGTAACCCCAGCTCAGCGAAGGGGTCGATCCACCGGCCCGGCTCCACACCCAGCTCGACAAGCGCCGCGTTTATCGGCCAGTCCGGCCGCGGCCCGTCGAACGTCGCGTCGAAGCGCGGCCCCCAGGCGAGGGTGCCGTCCAGCCAGACCGCCGCGGCCTGGTGCCCGGCCCCACCGGCAAACTCCGCCTCGACGTACGCCACCGGACCGCGCAGCGACCAGCGGCCCAGGATCTCGGTGAGCGTGGGGGAGATGATCAGCAGGAACGGCTGCTCCGGACCGGGCTCGTCGGTGGTGTAGTCGGGAGGCGTGCCGGTCAGCTCCAGCACGAGCTGCGGCGTGACCGGCAGCAACGCGAAGTCCTGCCGCAGCTCGCCCAGGACGGCATGATCCAGCTCGCGGGTCTCCTCGCGCAGCAGTTCCGCGTCCGCGACGACCGCGCTGAGCTGGTAACTCATCAGGCGTCCACAGCCTGTGGATAGAACATGTGTACGACGGGGGTCAGGTCTTGTCGACGGTGGCGACGAAGGCGCGCCAGGCGGCCGGGCTGAAGACGAGGGCCGGGCCGGTCGGGTCCTTCGAGTCGCGTACGCCCACCACGTCGGGCAGGTTGCCGGCGACCTCGACGCAGTCGCCGCCGTTGCCGCTGCTGCGGCTGCTCTTGTGCCACCGGGCACCGGACAGCGCCGGGATGTCGTTCACTGCCATGACTCCGCCACCTCCCTGATCAGGTCGACCGACTGCCAGTGCGAGAGCGTCTCGCCGCGCACGTTCTCCCACGCGGCAAGTATCGCCGCGATCTCGGCCTGCTCGCTGACCACCTGCCCCTGCAACTGGTTGTCGAGGTAGCCGGCGATGCGGTGATCGGGCGCGGTAGCCAGCACGAACGGACCGTTCACCCCAGCGTATTCGCCCACTGTGGACGGCACCACGTGTATCCGGATGTGCGGTTGGGTGGATGCCTCGGCAAGCGCCAGCAGTTGCTCGCGCATGGTGGCCCGGCCGCCGACCGGCCGGCGCAGCACCGCCTCGTCCAGCACTGCGGTGAGCAACGGCGGCTCCTCGCGGTGCAGGATCAACTGGCGGGACATCCGGTGGTCGACAAGCCGCGCCACCTCGCTGCGCGGGATCAGGCCGCCGCCGGTGAGCACCGCGCGGGCGTACGCCTCGGTCTGGAGCAGGCCGGGTACTACCAGCGGTTGGTATGAACGCAGCGTGGTCGCCTCGCGCTCGATCTCCTGCCAGGGGCGGAACCAGACCAGCGCCCGACGTCTCGAAATGTCCGGCCAAATGTCCGAGACATTCTTCTGGAGCGTGTCTGCCGCCGTGAGCCGGTGCCGGGCATGCGGAATCCGATCTTCGAGCAACCACCGGCTCACCGTTTTCGGGTCGACGCCGACGCGTTCCGCGAGCGACTCGATCGTGTGCCCGGTGTCCCGCAGCGCCACCCGCAGCGCGTCGTTCATGGCCGCCTCCCATCGGACGTCTCGAATATCCGCCGACCATACCCACACGCCATGTAGTTGTCCCGTCACCTACGGGAAGTTGGGGTATCGATGGCGCGGCCGGCGGAGGTTCATCCCCCTTGACCCGGCGGTCGTGACATCGGGGGGCCGCCGCCGGGCGAGCAACCACGGCGGCCCCCATCCACTACTCGACGCACGCTGTCGAGCTGAGAGCACAGACGACTCATCCGGCTGGCGACGCGGGACCGGGCGACCTGTGCCGGTCAGCGCTACTACGAATGGGATCGGGGACGACCAGTGCCGCAGCAAACCGCCGGCCAGGGGCCGCGCCCGGGGGAACTGTTCCTGCTGACCCGCGCGGCGTCTCCGCAGTTCGTCCGCCCGATCATGGTCCGGGTTATCCGGCACCGCACCGATCTGACCACCTACGACGGATGGACCTGGATCGAGTGCTACCAGCTCGACGCCCGAGGCGACGCGCTCGCACGCCGCGAACTGTTCGTGATGCCGGCCGGACTCATCCGGAGCGGCGACAAGCCGGTGGACTTCCGCGCCCGGTCGGGCCGCTCGGCTCGGGCGCTCCGTCGATGAGTCGCCGTCGCTCGGAACACGTGCCGTCCCGCCCGACGTGGCGGTGCCGGAGCTGCGGCGTCAGGTGGCCGTGCAGCGCGGCGAAGCTCCGGCTGCTCGGCGAGTACCGGGAGGATCGGACAGCGTTGCTTGTGCACCTCGCGACGCTGTACGCGCAGGCCAGTGCGGAACTCGGTGACACCACGCCGATGGTCGGGTTGTTCGACCGCTTCGTGTCCTGGGCGCGTGTACGGGGATGAGGATGCTGTCCGCGTACCGCCGCGGGTGTCGGACCGGGGCGGGCCCGGCGCATGACCAGGGGCCGCTCCCGGTCGGAGCGGCCCCTGCCCCCGTTGTCGCGCGTCAGCCCGGTACGACGCTGGGCTGTGGTGGTTGCTCGCCGGGACGGGCGGTGAGGATCGCGGCGACGGCGACCACGAGCCCGGCGACGGTGAGCCCGAGCACCAGCCACTGCGGGCCGAACGGGTAGTACTCGCCGGGCGTGAAGGCACTGTGCACGGTCAGCGGAGGACCGTCGTGGACACTGCCGTCCCGGAACACCCGCATGACGTTGCCGTAGAGCGCGACAGTCGGCAGCGCCAGTGCCACCAGGGCCGCACCCCAGAGCGCCGCGGCGGCGCGGCGGCGTGCGGGCGGTGCGGCCGCCATCCGGTACGCGACGGCCGCCGCGACCAGCCAACCGGTGAGCAGCCCGGCGGCGGTGCCGACGACGACAAGCGGCAGGAACACTGTGGTCTGCTTCGGCATCACGTAGAACGAGACGTGACTGGGAAGATCGACGGCGCTGTTCTCCGCCGGGTTCCAGCCCATCAGGTTGACGATCAGGCCGCCGGACTCGGCGGTGAAACGCTTGCCGTGCAGCGGAACCTCGATGGGCGAGCCACTGTCGTCGACGGTGCCCGACATGCCGGTGAGCGGGGTGAAGCCGGATACCGACCAGCCATCGGCGGCGAACCGCTCCCGGACCTGGTCGGCATCCCAGGTGCCGTCGGCCTGACTGGACGAATGGGCCGTGTCGGCGGTCCACGATGACGACGAGTAAAGGAAGTGAATGTTGCCGTCTCCGCCGGCCTGCTGGGTGAGTCTGGCCATGCCGGCCTCGTCGGGCAGGTCGGCGAAGGTCTGGGCACCCAGCCACGAGCCGGCGGCGGCACCGAAGCCGCCAATCGTCAACGCGGTGAGCACCGCCGCGATCGCCATGAACGGCCGACCGGCCGGCAGCCGGAACCGCAGTCGCAGGCCGCTGCCGATCAGGTGCAGGGCCTCGCCGACCCGGGGGCGGCGCTGACCCGGTGCCGCCATCTCCAGCAGCGTGGTCACCACCTCGGTGCCGTGCCGCCGCCGGTGCCGGCGCGGGTAGGCGAGCAGCAGCGTGCGGTACCCACGCTCCAGGCGGTTGTCGGCGGTCGGCCACGCGGCGGTGCTCGGGCTCGGGGTGCCGGGGTCGTGGACCGGCCACGCGGCGGTCATCCGGTCACCTCGCCTGCTGCCTGGGCGCGCACCAGGCCGAAGCTCAGCGCGCCGCCGAAGCGCTTGCCGAGTTGGACCTCTGCGGCGGTGGCGTGCCGGCGTAGTCGCTCGACCTGTGCCTGCAACGCGGCGGCCCCGGCGTCGCTGAGCCGGTAGTAGCGGCGCAGCCGGCCCTCGACGGCCTCTTCCCGGTCGACGGTGACCAGCCCTTGCTCGGCCAGCCGGTCCAGGGCGCCGTAGAGGGTGCCCGGCCGCAGCTTGACCTCGCCCGCCGACAGCTCGTCGACCGACCGGATGACGCCATAGCCGTGCAACGGCTGCGCGGCCAACGCGGTGAGGATCAGAAAGGTAGGTTCCTGCATGAGAGCGATAGTACGGTGACCGGCATATAACGTCTACCGTTCATGGTGGCCCGTGTGCTCTTGATGCGCGTCCCGGGCGCCGTGGGGCAACGCATCACCGTCTGTCGCTCTATCGTTCCCGCCATGTCTGAGGCTGAAAGCACCGAGCCGCAGCGCCACGGTCGGTTGGACCGCCACCGTGATCTGGCGGGTTACGTCCTGACGCCGCTGTACACGCTCGCGGCGGCCCCGTTGGTGGCCTGCTGCACGGCGTTGCTGGCCGACGACGGTCAGGCGTACCCATCGGTGTGCGACCCGGTGCGGGCCGTCAACGGATGCGAGGAACGCGTTCTCAGCATCGTGGCCGGGCATGTTCTGTCGTTCGCCGCGCTCTGGCTGTTGCAGTTGGTGCTGCCGTGGTGGCGAGGCCTGCGGATGGCGCGGATCCTGCTGGCCGTCATCGCCTCCGCAGTGGTCGTCGCCTTGGTGCTGCGGATCGACTGATTTCCGCCTGTCGGCCTCGTCGTTGCTCCGACGGAGCAGGTCGCATTGCGACAGGTGACGTCGACCATGCCTGTCGAGACGACTCAGGGCCGGTCCCGTTCGGGGCCGGCCCTGTCGTTCGTGCTGCTCAGGTGAGCGGAGGATACGAGATTCGAACTCGTGAGGGTGTAAACCCAACACGCTTTCCAAGCGTGCGCCCTAGGCCTCTAGGCGAATCCTCCGCGAGCCAGGATACAGGTCCGCGCCGGGCTTCCCACCCCACCACCCCCTGAAGATCCACGGTCGGTCGGGTAGGCTGGGCGTACCTCCCGTGCGGCGGTATCTCGTGAACCTCCCCAGGGCCGGAAGGCAGCAAGGATAAGCGAGCTCTGCCGGGTGCACGGGAGGCCTTTCTGTCTCCGGCGCGCCCCGGCGTTCTCCAGTTGCGGCATCTGGGGGTTTCCCGGCCGGTGGAGACCGCAAGACGCCGTAACCGGAGTGGATCACCTGCGGCCTGCACGCCGAGTGGGCCAGCCAGCGATGTGGCGGGCTCGATTGGGTCACCCCACCGGCCCGCACGCCGAGTGGATCAGTCAGCGGCGTGGCATGCCCGAGTGGATCACCCACCGGCGCGACATGCCGCAACGCGGGCGGGCCGCGCGGTGCTGGCCCGGCGGGGTGGGTGGTCAGGCGAGGCAGGTCGGCGCAGAATGGCTCGGTCGAGAGGAGGCGGGACGCCGTGGCACTGGCGCTCTACCGCAAGTACCGGCCGCGTACCTTCGCCGAGGTCATCGGGCAGGAGCACGTCACCGAGCCGTTGTCGCAGGCGCTGCGCAGCGGGCGGCTCAACCACGCGTACCTCTTCTCCGGCCCGCGTGGCTGTGGCAAGACCTCAAGCGCCCGCATCCTGGCCCGCTCGCTCAACTGCGAACACGGCCCCACGCCGGAGCCCTGCGGCACCTGCGACTCGTGCCGGTCGCTGAGCGGCGACGGGGCCGGCTCGATCGACGTCATTGAGATCGACGCGGCCAGCCACGGTGGTGTGGACGACGCCCGTGAGCTGCGGGAGAAGGCGTTCTTCGCGCCGGCCAACAGCCGTTTCAAGATCTACGTCATCGACGAGGCGCACATGGTCTCGTCGGCCGGCTTCAACGCCCTGCTCAAGCTGGTCGAGGAGCCACCGGAGTACGTCAAGTTCATCTTCGCCACCACCGAGCCGGAGAAGGTCCTCGGCACGATCAAGTCGCGGACCCACCACTACCCGTTCCGGCTGATCCCGCCGAAGCTGCTCCGGCCCTATCTTGAGCAGCTCTGCGAGGCCGAAGGTGTCCAGGTCGAGCCGGCGGTCTTCCCGCTCGTGGTGCGCGCCGGTGGCGGCAGCGCCCGGGACAGCCTCTCCGTACTCGACCAGCTCATCGCCGGTGCCGGCCCCGACGGGGTGACCTACGCCCGGGCCGCCGCGTTGCTCGGGGTGACCGACGCCGCGCTCATCGACGAGATGTGCGACGCCCTCGCCGCCGGGGACGGTGCCGCCGCGTACGCCACAGTCGACCGGGTCGCCGAGGCCGGGCACGACCCCCGCCGGTTCGCCTCCGACCTGCTGGAACGCCTCCGCGATCTGATCGTGCTCCAGCAGGTCCCCGACGCGGTGGCCAAGGGGCTCATCGACGGTCCGGACGACCAGATCGAGCGGATGGCCGCCCAGGCCCAGCAGCTCGGTCCGGGCACCCTGTCCCGCTGCGCCGACATCGTGCACGACGGCCTGGTGGAGATGCGCGGCACCACAGCGCCCCGGCTGCTGCTGGAGTTGATCTGCGCCCGGATGCTGCTACCGGGCGTCGACGACGCCACCGGCGGCCTGCTCCAGCGCCTCGAACGGATGGAGCGACGGCTCACCCTCGCCGGCACGGACGCGCCGCCGGCCACCGCCGGCTCCGCGCCCGCCACAAACCCCTCGGCGGTACGCACCCAGCCTCCCGCCGCGCCCGCGGCTGCCGCCGCGAACCGGGCCGGGACCGGCGCTGCCGCGCCGGCTACCGCCACCTCGTCAGCACTCAGTGCGGGCGCCACCTCGTCCATCAGCCGCGACAGCGCATCCCCGTCAGCCGATCGCGCCGGCGGCCACCCCTACTCCTCTCGTGGCGACGCGGCGTCGGCCGGTCATGGCGACGGGTCGGCCGGTCCTGACGGCGCGACCCAGGCGGCCGGAGGTGACGGGTCGTCGTCGGCTGGTTCCGACGGCGCGGCGCGGAACGCCGGTCGTGGCGGCACGAACCCGGCAGCCGGTCGTGACGACCCGACCGAGAACCCCGGTCGTGACGGGGTGACGTCGACCGCCGGTCGTGACGGAGTGACCTCGACCGCCGGGCGTGGGGCGGGCGGTACCGCAGGTGGCGGGGCCGACGGTCACCGCGCCGGCATGAGCGGGACCGCTGCCGGTCCGGCCGGCGGACCCGGTGACGGCCGTCCGGCCCGGCCGGGTGTCACCCAGGACGGTGTGACGAACGGCGCGGCCACGCCCCGGCGACCCGTGCCACCGTCGGCCGTCATGCCCGATCCGGCGACCCCGGAGCCGCCCCGCCCCGGCGCGGTGAGCCCCGGCGTGCTGGACGCGGTCGCGGTGCGCCGGGTCTGGCCGGAGGTGGTCGGCAAGGTCAACCGGAGCAACAAGCGGATCGCCGCCCTGATGCGGGACGCGGTCGTCCGTGACCTCGACGGGGACACCCTCGTGCTGACCGTGAAGTCGGGCGTGCTGGCCCGGATGATGTCCGACCACGCGCAGGTCCTCACCGACGCGCTATATGAGGAGTTGGGCGGGCGTTGGCAGATCCGCTGCGAGGTGGCCGGCGAGCGGGGTGGAGTGTCGCCCGGTTCGCACCGCGGCACATCCGCTCCCGGTCCGGCCGCCGGTGGCGGCTCGGCTTCCGCGCCGGTCGCCGCCAGTCCGGGCGTGCCCGCAGGGCGAGCTGAGCGAGCCCGTTCCGGCGGTGCCGCAGGGCCTCATCGGTCGGGTGAGCCGGCCAGCACCACCGCCGACGACGGCGACGACGACTGGCCCGAGCCGGCCCGCCCGGGTGGCAGCGCCCCGGACGCAGCCGGCGGCAGTGCCGACGACGACTGGCCGGAGGCGGCCCGGCTCGGCGGGGGATCCGCCGATGCGGCGGCGGACCCGTCCGGTGACCCTCGGGCGGCTGCGCCGCACACCTCGGTGGACCCG
Organism: Micromonospora sp. NPDC049891; assembly: GCF_040660295.1. Classification (NCBI taxonomy): domain Bacteria; kingdom Bacillati; phylum Actinomycetota; class Actinomycetes; order Micromonosporales; family Micromonosporaceae; genus Micromonospora; species Micromonospora sp. NPDC049891. The sequence continues at coordinate 50,950 of NZ_JBFAML010000028.1, read as the reverse complement.
GCTGCGCCGGGCGTGCCGGCGGACGGTGGCACGACCCCGGGTGACGGCTCACCGGCCGCCGGTCTGGGCGGCGCGGGGACGTACGCCACGTCAGGCCGGGTAGCGGCGGGCGGCAGGCCGGGCGGAGTGCGGACGGCCGCCGGCTCGGACGGAACCGGCCCGGCCGGCGGCCCGGACGGGACACGGACGCCCCCCGGCTCGGACCGGGCCGGGGCGAGCGGCGGACCGGGTGCCGCGCGGACGGCCGCCGGGTCGGGTACGGCTCGGGCGAACGGCGGGTCGGGCGGCCACGGGTCGAGTGCCGCGCCGCGTCAGGCGGGAGCGCCAAACGGAAACGGCAGCTCCGGCGGTGCGCCGGTGAGCAGCGCGATAGCGGCGGCTCGGGCGGCAGCAGCCGGGCGGGGTGCGCGTACTGCCAAGGCGACCCGGCAGACCGCGGACGTGGAGTTCGCCGGTGAACCGCCGTACGACCCGGATTTCGACGGCCCGGTGCGCGGTGGCGCGGGACGTTCCGGCGGCGCTCAACCGGCCGCCACCCCCACCTACGAGGGCTTCGACCCGGGCGACGAGCCACTCGACGAGATCATCGACGAGAAGACCGCCCGCGAGTCGAGCGAGGAGCAGGCTGTCCGCCTGCTCCGCGACGCCTTCGGCACCGTCGAAAAACTCAGCGACTGACCCCCACCCCCGTTCGCCGCGATCTTGCACTTTTCGTCCCCGCAAATGCTCTCGAAACTGACATTGGGGCGACCAGAAGTGCAAGATCGACGGGGCGGGTGTGGGGGTGGGGTGCGGCGCGCGGGGTAGGTCGGTGGGGGGCGTTAGGGTGGGCCCGGCAGAGTGGGCGAGTTGAGGGAGTCATCGTGCGGCCTGGTGGACAGCCGAACATGCAGCAGATGCTGAAGCAGGCGCAGAAGATGCAGCAGCAGATCGCCAAGGCGCAGGCCGAGCTGGCCGAGGCCGAGGTGACCGGGACCGCCGGCGGTGGGCTGGTCACCGCCGTCGTCGCCGGCTCCGGCGAGATCAAGAGCATCAAGATCGACCCGAAGGCCGTCGACCCGGACGACGTGGAGACCCTTGAGGATCTGGTCGTCGCCGCACTGCACAACGCCACCGAAGCGGCCCGCGAGCTGACCGAGCAGAAGATGGGCCCGGTCGCGGGCGGGATGGGCGGCCTCGGCCTGCCCGGGTTCTGAGCCCGCAGATGTACGAGGGTGCCATCCAGGATCTGATCGACGAGTTGGGGCGGCTGCCGGGCGTGGGCCCCAAGAGCGCCCAGCGGATCGCCTTTCACGTGTTGTCCGCCGACCCGGCCGATGTCAACCGGCTGGCCGGCGCGCTACGCAAGGTCAAGGAGCTGGTGCGGTTCTGCACCAGCTGCTACAACGTCGCCGAGTCCGACACGTGCCGGATCTGCCGCGACCCGCGCCGCACCGACGAGGTGATCTGCGTGGTCGAGGAGCCGAAGGACGTGGTGGCGATCGAGCGGACCGGTGAGTTCCGCGGTCGGTACCACGTACTCGGCGGGGCGATCAATCCGCTGGAGGGCATCGGGCCGGACAATCTACGTATCCGCGAGCTGATGACCCGTCTCGGCGGCGGTGCGATCCGCGAGTTGATCCTGGCCACCGATCCGAACACCGAGGGCGAGGCGACCGCCACCTATCTCGCCCTGATGGTGAAGCCGATGGGGATCGCGGTGACCCGGCTGGCCAGCGGGCTGCCGGTCGGCGGCGACCTGGAGTACGCCGACGAGATCACCCTGGGCCGGGCCTTCGAGGGCCGCCGCGCCGTCTGACGGATCCGCCACCGGACGGCCGATGTCGGTCGCTGGTGGGCCGATGGTGACGTGTCGATGACGACGTCCGTGAATCTGAACGCCCCACGTTCGGATTCATGGAGGTCGCCGTGCGTCGTGCCCTCATCTCGTTACTGGCGTTGGCGGTGCTTGTTCCGCTGGCACCATCCAGCAGCGCGGCGTCAGCCGCGCCGTCCACCCCGGATCCTGATCCCGAGCCACCTCGACCACCGCAGGCGGCACCACTCGCACCGGACAGGGTGCTGGATCCGGACCGCCGGCTCGGGAAGTCCTGGCGGCAGTCGGCCGACCGCGCAATGACCACCTCGGCGGACGAGACCGGATTGCACATCCTGGTAGCGGACGCCGATACGGCATACCAGTGGCGGACCGTGACGACATTGGCGGAGCCGGGCGTGGCGACGGACCAGTGGGTGGGCCAGGCCTGCCTCACCGGTTCGGGCCGTACGGCGGTGGCGGTCTACGCGCCCAGGCAGTTCACCAACCGGGAGACGCTCTCCAACGCGGGGGCGTTCGCGGCCGTGGTGAACCTGGAGACAGGCCGGGTCAGCAAGTTGCCCGAACGCTACTCGCTCGCATACCACAATCCAGGCTGCGGCAGCGGGGAAAGTGTGGTGCTGACCCGACTGGAGCTACCGGCCACCCCCCAGGCGGGCACGGCCGCGAGGACGGTGCTGACCACGCTGGACACCCGTCGGATCGGCGGCGGCCGTCAGGTGATCACGCCCGGCCAGGTCACCTCCGCCATCCCGGTGGGGCGGACGATCGTCGCCGCCAAGGGCGACGAACTGGTGAGCATCGACCGGCAGGGCCGGCTGACCACCCGTGCCCGTACTGCCGGAACTCCCTTCCGGCTTCTGCCCGACGGAGCCGACGACGTCGCATTCCAGGTGGCTCGGGCCGACACCACCGACCTGGTCCGCTACGCCGGAGGCGAGCTGACGACGGTGGCCTCGGTGCCGCTAGGCACGGTCAAGCTGCGGCCTGGCGCGGACGGTCGGGTGTTCGTGGTCGGTGGTCGCAGCGGTGCCCGGCTCGCTGGCCGGTCGCTGCCTACCCGGTGGCGTTCTGTCGACGCGTCGCCGGACAGTGACGTGTCGCGTAGCGGCGACCTGGTGGTCACGCGGGTACGTACGGGCACCGAGGCGGCCGGGCAGGGCGGCGGGGCTGGTGACGGCCGACCGGACCGGGTGGCGATCTCGGCGCAACTCGCCGACGGGTCGGATGTGGCGTTCACCGTGGCACCGACGGTCCACCGGCAGGGTCGGGAGCGAACGGCTGCGGTCGGCGGCGCCGATGGCAGTTCCGATGGAGGCACGGCCGCCCGGACCTCGGCGGCCGATCCCGATCCGGCGACGGTGCCCTGGGATCCGGACCGGTCCTGCGCCGTGCCACGCAACGACGAGACCATCCAGGTCTACCAGCCCAGCCGGGAGCAGATGGAGTGGGCCGCCAACCTCGCTGTTCGCGGTCAGCTGACCTTCCAGCGGCCGGCCAACTGGTCCAACAACGGGCTGCCGGCGTACGCGCCGCAGGGAATGTTCCCCTCGCTACCCCTGTCCGGTGGTGGTTTCGTGCCGGCTCAGGTCTTTCTCGGCATTCTGGCGCAGGAGTCGAATCTGCTCCAGGCCAGCTGGCACGCCGTGGACGGGCTCGCCGGTAACCCCCTGACCAGTCTTGGCTTCTACGGACTGGACCTGATGAGCCCCGACGTCACGAAGATCAACTGGGCGCACACCGACTGTGGCTACGGCGTCGGTCAGGTGACCACCGGGATGAAGCGGTCCGACACCGACCAGTGGATCACCGGTGTCCAGTGGGACTACACCAAGCAGCGGGCCGTGGCCTTGGACTACGCCACGAACGCCGCCGCCGGGTTGCGCATCCTTCAGGACAAGTGGAACACCACCCGCAACGCCGGCCTGATCGCCAACAACGGCGACCCGCAGTACATCGAGAACTGGTGGTTCGCCATCTGGGCGTACAACACCGGCTTCTATCCGCAGGACGGGTCGCAGCCGTGGGGCGTGGGCTGGGCGAACAATCCGAGCAACCCGAACTTCCCGCCGGATCGGCAGATGTTTCTCACCGCGCCGCTCGACGTGCCGACCGCCAACCCGCCGATCGACGACGACATCGGGTACGACAACGCCAAGCACCCCAACCACTGGTCGTACCCGGAGCGGGTGATGGGCTTCGCGTACACCTCGCTGCGTCGCTACAACTACTCGACCGGCAACTACTCCCCGACGTACTCCACCGCCCTGGAGCGCAACAAGTTCGTGGCACAGCCGACCCGGTTCACCTTCTGCGTCCCCGCGCGCAACGCCTGCGACCCGGCCACCTCCCAGGTGCCGGGTGGCCACCCGGGTGAGCCAGCGGGTCCGTGCACCCGGGACGACCTCAAGTGCTGGTGGAACGGACCGGTGACCTGGACGGACTGCGCCATCAACTGTGGCCTGGAGACCAGGCGGTACACAACAGTCGAGCCACGCCCGTACGCGACAGCCATCTACGACTCACAATGCGGCCGGGCCGGCCTGCCGGACAATGCCCTGGTCATCGACGACATCGACAGTGCCAGCGCACTCGGTCCGCAGGGCTGCGCCCGCAACCACACCCGGGTCGGCAAGTTCTCCTTCACCTACCAGGGGCGACCAGGACCGAACGGGACGACCATCTACCCCGGCAAGGTGGACACCCACCAGATCGGTGGCGGCTTCGGCGGCCACTTCTGGTTCGCGCACAGCCAGGCGTCCGAGAACTCTCCGCACAAGGTCACCGGGCGCTGGACGCCAACGAACCGGCTGAACGGCTGGGCCACCGTGATGGTGCACCTACCGGATCACGGGGCACACACCCAACAGGCGAAGTACACGATCAACACGGGGCAGGGGATGAAGACCCGCTACATCCCGACCCGGACCGAGCAGCACCGGTGGGTGAAGTTGGGCACCTATCAGTTCTCCAACCAGGCGGCGCAGTACGTCGAGTTGACGAACATCACCGAGGACGGCAAGGGCGTGGAGGACGTGGCCTGGGACGCGGTGGCGTTCGTACCGTTGGCCGCCAAGCCCCGGCACTTCGTGGTGGCGATGGGTGACTCCTACGGCTCGGGTGAGGGCGCCGGTGGCTACTACGGCGAGACGGACAACAACTACGGCAGCGAGTCCTGGAACGCGTGCCGGCGTACCAGCAGGTCCTGGCAGATGCTGACCCGGCTCCCCGGATCGTCCAGCTCGATAAAGGACCGGGTGGCGGCGCACGACCCAGGTGTCGACTTCCAGTTCGTCAGCTGTTCGGGTGCCACGGCCGCGAAGATGCGTGGTACGGCGACGCCGAGCCACTGGCAGAGCCCGCCGGACACGTTCGGTCGCTACCGGATGCAGGCCGAGGGGCAGTTCCGGGAGATGTCTCAGGTCGAGTCGGGTGCGCTGGACGGCAACACCACCCTGGTGCTGCTCTCGGCTGGTGGCAACGACGCTGAATTCCCCCGCACGATGGAGCACTGTGCGCAGGAGTCCTGCGACACCCCGAGCTACGAGTCCACGGTGCAGCAACGAATCAACAGCTCGCATCAGCAGGTACGCACGTTGATCGAGGCGATCGCTGCCCGGGCACCGAACGCCACGATCATGCTTGTCGGCTATCCGCGCTTGTTCGCTGACTACCACCAGGACCAGTGCGTCTTTGGCCGGCTGACCACGGGTGAGATGAGCATGCTGAACCGGCTCGCTGTGCACCTGCGCGACGGCCAACGAACCATGGTCGAACAGGCCCGTTCGGCAGGCTTCAAGGTCCAGTTCACCGATATGGTCGAGGGGCTGCTCGACCACGGCACCTGCCGCAAGTACGACACCACCCACGACATCCTGGTGCCCGACGACATCAACGGGGTGGTGGCCGGGCCGGAGGGCAGGGGGGACTTCCGGTTGGTCGCGGGTGATCCTGAGGCCCCCTGTGTCGGCTGGATCACGGTCGGCCTGCAAGTCTGCATCAGCCGCGCCTCGTTCCATCCGAAGGACACCGGCAACGTGACGTATGCCAATGCGGTGACCGCTCGACTGCCCGCCGTCGGCTACAACTGAACGGGTCTGGTGGGGTCGGTCGTCAGTGGCCGGCCCCACCGGTTGCCCGCGGCATGAGGGAGATCGAGGTGCGGCAGGAACGGGACAACCGGCCCTTGGCGCCGTCGGTGCTGGCTGCCCTGCTGGTGTTTGCCGTGCTGGCTGGTTGGTGGTGCGTGGCGGGAAAGGCGCGTCAACTCCGAGAGGCGAGCGACCGCGGTGAGACGGCGGCTGCGGCGGAACTCGACCGACGGGCTGGCAGCTACGCCGAGGCGGTGGTCGCCGCCGGGGCCAGGGCGTCCGACAACCGGTTGCGCAGCCTGGCCGCCGAGCAGGGGGTGGATGTCCGGGAGATCCGCCGGGAGCCGGAACTGTCGCTGGTCGTCGAGTCGACCGAGGCCTACGGTCCATGGCCGGACGGATTGTTGCAGCTGTGCCACCGACTCGACTTCCGGGCGCTGGGTGCCCCTGACGCCGGCTTTGATCTGGTGCGTCTGCCCTCCTGCCCGACGCCACCCACACCGTGAGAGGTACCGGCCGACGGTATGACACCGGCGTTAGGGATCACCCGGTTGATGTAACAGAATGATATCGATTGTATGAGGCTATTGAGGGGTTATGTCCGTGGCCCTGCTGGCCTGTCTCACCTGGGCCAGGCAGTAAGGACACGATCCGGTACCAAGAGCTTCCCGCGCCGTTTCCCGCCGGTCCGAACGGGAGCTAAGGTCACGCCCATCGGTGACCCTGTCACCACGTTGTCCGTACCCCCAAGGACGAGGTGAAGCACCATGCGTGCATCCAGGCCGAAGGTCGCTATCGCGGCCGTGGCGGCCGCGGCCCTCGCGGTAGCAGGCTGTGCCGAGAGCGACCGCGAAGGTTCCAGCGGTAGTAGCAGCAAGGACACCCTGGTCTTCGGCGTCGCCGGAGACCCGAAGGTGCTCGACCCCAGCTTCGCCAGCGACGGTGAGTCGCTGCGCGTGGCCCGCCAGGTGTTCGAGACGCTGGTCCGCCCGGAGGAGGGTGGCACCAAGGTCAGCCCCGGCCTTGCCGAGTCCTGGGAGCCGGACGCCGCGGGCACCACGTGGACGTTCAAGCTGCGGTCCGGCGTGAAGTTCCACGACGGCACCGACTTCAACGCGGAGGCCGTCTGCGTCAACTTCAACCGCTGGTACAACGCCAAGGGCCTCATGCAGAGCCCGGACGTGACCGCGTACTGGCAGGACATCATGGGTGGCTACGCCGCCAACGAGGACGAGAAACTGGGTGAGAGCCTCTTCAAGTCCTGCTCCGCGACCGACCCCACCACCGTCGCGTTGACCTTCAGCCGGGTCTCCAGCAAGATTCCGGCCGCCCTGATGCTGCCGTCCTTCTCCATGCACAGCCCGAAGGCGCTCCAGGACTACGACGCCAGCAACGTCTCGGGCAGCCTCGACGACATCAAGTACCCGGCCTACGCCACCGAGCACCCGACCGGTACCGGCCCGTTCAAGTTCAAGGCCTGGGACGTCCCGAACAAGACGGTGACCCTGGAGCGGAACGAGGACTACTGGGGTGACAAGGCCAAGCTCAAGAGCCTGATCTTCAAGACCATCTCGGACGAGAACGCGCGTAAGCAGGAGCTGCGTTCCGGCGGCATCCAGGGCTACGACCTGGTCGGCCCGGCCGACGTCGAGCCGCTCAAGGGTGAGGGCTTCAACGTCCTGACCCGCCCGGCCTTCAACATCCTCTACCTGGCCATCAACCAGAAGGGGAACCCGAAGCTGGCCGACCTGAAGGTCCGGCAGGCGCTCGCCCACGCGATCAACCGTCAGGCCCTCGTCGACTCGAAGCTGCCCCCGGGCGCCCAGGTCGCGGTGAACTTCTTCCCCGACACGGTCGAGGGCTGGAACGGTGACGTCACCAAGTACGAGTACGACGTCGAGAAGGCGAAGTCGCTGCTGGCCGAGGCCGGCGCGTCGAACCTGACCCTGCGGTTCCACTACCCGACCGAGGTCACCCGGCCCTACATGCCGAACCCGAAGGACCTGTTCGAGCTGGTCTCGGCGGACCTCCAGGCGGCCGGCATCAAGGTCGAGCCGATCCCGCTGAAGTGGAGCCCGGACTACCTCAACGCCACCACCTCGGGTAGCGCGCACGACCTGCACTTCCTCGGGTGGACCGGTGACTACGGCGACGGCTACAACTTCATCGGTACGTTCTTCGACCGCCAGAAGGACGAGTGGGGCTTCGACAACAAGGCCCTGTTCGACAAGTTCCGGCAGGCGGACACCACCCCGGACCAGGCGGCCAAGGTGGCGCTCTACAAGGAACTGAACGCCGACATCATGAACTTCCTGCCGGGTGTGCCGATCTCGCACTCCCCGCCGGCAATCGTGTTCGGCAAGGACGTGACCGGGGTCAAGGCGAGCCCGCTCACCGACGAGCGGTTCGCCACCGCTGAGTTCAAGTCCTGATCTGACGCACTGACCGCGGGCGGGCGCTGTGACCCACAGCGCCCGCCCGTGATCCCTGCCCCCCTTTCGAGGCCGCCGTGTTCCGGTTCATCGTCAGACGCCTGCTTCAGCTGATACCCACGCTGTTCGGGCTCTCCATCCTGTTGTTCATCTGGCTCCGGCGGCTGCCCGGAGGCCCCGAGACCGCCATTCTCGGCGAGCGGGGCACACCCGAGATGCGAGCCGCGATCCGCCGTAATCTCGGTCTCGATGAGCCGACCCTGATCCAGTACGGCCGGTTCGTCCGGCGGATGATCCGTCTGGACCTGGGCACCTCCATCTCGACCAAGCGCGAGGTGACGACGGAGTTCCTGCAACGCTTCCCGGGCACCGTCGAGCTGACGATCACCGCGATGGTGATCGCGATCGGCATCGGCATCCCGCTGGGCTACCTGGCCGCCCGTCGGCGCGGCCGGTTCCTCGACCACGCCTCCGTCGGCGGCTCACTGATCGGCATCTGCACTCCGGTCTTCTTCCTGGCGTACATCCTCAAGGCGATCTTCTCGGAGAACCTGGGCTGGTTCCCGTCCAGCGGCCGGCAGGACCCGACGATCGGCGCCACCCGGATCACCAACTTCTTCGTGCTCGACGGGCTGATGACCCGGGAGTGGGACGCCGCCGCCGACGCGCTCATGCATCTCGTGCTGCCCGGCCTGGCGCTGGCCAGCATCCCGCTGGCGATCATCGTCCGGATCACCCGGGCCAGCGTGCTGGAGGTGCTCAACGAGGACTTCGTCCGCACCGCCGAGGCGAAGGGCCTTACCGAGAACGTGGTCCGTCGCCGGCACGTGCTGCGCAACGCGATGCTTCCGGTGGCTACCTCGATCGGCCTGCTCACCGGCGGCCTGCTCTCCGGCGCGGTGCTCACCGAGACCGTCTTCGCGTTCAGCGGCATCGGTGCCTTCCTCGCCGATGCCATCAACCAGCGCGACTATCCGGTCCTGATGGGCTTCATCATGATCATCGCGGTGGTCTACGTGCTGGTGAACCTGATAGTGGACCTCTCCTACAGCCTGATCGACCCGAGGGTGAGGGTCCGATGACGATCATCAGCGGGAAGAAACGCGAGAAGATCGACCGCCTCGCCGAACTCGCCGCCCGCGAGGAGGAGCGAGGAGTCAGCCTCTGGCAGGACGCCTTCCGCCGGCTGCGCCGCAACCCGGCGGCCATCGTCGGCGCGGTCATCCTGGCCATCTTCGTACTGGTCGCGGTCGTCGGCCCGTTCTTCGTGCCGTACGGCCCGACGGACACCATCGGCATCCGCGAGGGCGTGGTCCGGGTGGGCCAGGGCCTGATCCCCGGGCACTCGGCCGAGCACTGGCTCGGCTACGACCACCAGGGTCGGGACGTCTTCAGCCGGATGATCGTCGGGGCCCGGCAGACCCTGCTGGTCGGCGTGGTCGCCACCCTGATCGGTCTGGCCATCGGCGCGTTGATCGGTGGCGTCGCCGGTGCCGCCGCCGGCCTCGGCGGCCGGTGGGGCCGCTGGGTGGACACCGTCCTGATGCGCTTCATCGACATGCTGCTGGCGATGCCCAGCCTGCTGCTCGCGGTGAGCATCGCCGCGCTGCTCGGGCCGAGCCTGACCACCGTGATGATCGCGGTGGGTATGGTCTCGGTGCCGGTCTTCGCCCGGCTGCTGCGCGGCTCGATGATCGCCCAGTCCAACAGCGACTACGTGCTGGCGGCCACCTCGCTCGGCGTCCGCAAGTCGAAGATCGCGCTGGCTCACGTGCTGCCGAACTCGCTCGCCCCGGTCATCGTGCAGGCCACCCTGACCCTGGCCACCGCGATCATCGAGGCCGCCGCGCTGTCCTTCCTCGGACTCGGCAACCCGGACTCGGCCACTCCCGAGTGGGGCGTGATGCTTGCCGACGCGCAGCAGTGGATCGGTATCCGGCCCGCGCTGGCCATCTACCCGGCGGTCGCCATCATCATCACCGCGCTGGGGTTCACCCTGCTCGGTGAGGCGATGCGTGAGGCCCTCGACCCGAAGCTGCGGAAGTAGGTGTGCCGAGCATGAACAGTGCGTACGCGACTTCCGTGGCCGTGAACGAAAGGGCGGTGCGGCATGGCACTGCTTGATGTCGAAGAGCTGTCCGTCACCTTCGCCCGGCGCGGTCAGCGGACCGTACGGGCCGTCGACGGGGTGTCCTTCTCCGTCGACGCGGGCGAGGTGGTCGGCCTGGTCGGCGAGTCCGGCTGCGGCAAGTCGGTGACCTCACTGGCGATCATGGGCCTGCTGCCCAAGCAGCCCGGCCTCCAGGTGGCCGGCAAGGCCGTCTTCGACGGCACCGACCTGCTCCAGCTCGACGATCGGTCGCGGCGGGACATCCGAGGTCGGGACGTCGCGATGATCTTCCAGGATCCGCTGTCCTCACTGAATCCGGTCGTGCCGATCGGTATCCAGGTGACCGAGGTGCTGACCCGGCACCGCGGGATGCGGGGGGAGACGGCGGCGAAGGAGGCGGCGCAGTTGCTGGACCGGGTCGGCATCCCCGACCCGAAGCGGCGGCTGAAGGAGTACCCGCACCAGCTCTCCGGTGGGATGCGCCAGCGCGCCCTGATCGCCATGGCGGTGGCCTGCCAGCCTCGGCTGCTCATCGCCGACGAGCCGACGACCGCGCTGGACGTCACCATCCAGGCGCAGATCCTGGAACTGCTGAAGGAACTGGTCCGGGACTCCGGCACCGCGCTGGTGATGATCACGCATGACCTGGGGGTGGTGGCCGGCATGTGCGACACCATCAACGTGCTCTACGGCGGCCGGGTGGTGGAGACCGCACGGCGGCGTCCGCTGTTCCGTCAGCCCCGGCATCCGTACACCGTGGGGTTGCTCGGCTCGGTGCCGCGCCTGGACGCGGGGCGTGGGGAGCGGCTGAACCCCATCCCCGGCTCGGTGCGTGACCTGCTGCCCTGGCCGGACGGCTGCGCCTTCGCCCCGCGCTGCGCCCGGCGGGTGGACGCCTGCGTCGGCGAGCCGCCGGAGCTGGTGCTGACCCACGACGGTCGCAGTTACCGGTGCGTCAACCCGGCCCCGGTGCCAGGTCTGACGCCGGGCGAGGAGGTTCGGGAGGTGGTACCGGGGCAGGCCACGCCGGGCTCGGTGCCCGCGCAGGCGGTGCCGGCCGACCCGCCGGCCGTGCCGGGCCTGGCCGCCGCACCCAGCGAGGAGGAGACGCCGTGACCGGAGAGGACATCCTCGTCGAGGTACGGGATCTGAAGGTGCACTTCCCGATCAAACGGGGCGTGCTGTTCGACCGGACGATCGGCCACGTCAAGGCGGTCGACGGCGTCGACCTGCGCATCGCGCGCGGCAAGACGTACGGCCTGGTCGGCGAGTCGGGCTGCGGCAAGTCCACGCTCGGGCGGGCGCTGCTCCAGCTCACCCCGCCGACCTCGGGGGAGGTCAGCTTCGACGGGGTCGAGCTGACCACGTTGGCGTCCGGCAAGCTGCGCACGATGCGGCGGCGGATGCAAATGATCTTCCAGGACCCGATGTCCAGCCTCGATCCCCGGCAGAACGTCGAGTCGATCCTCACCGAGGGTCTCCAGACGCACGGCATCGGCGGCGACCGGGACGGCCGGCGGAAGATCATCGCCGAGACGCTGGACAAGGTCGGGCTGCCGCGCTGGGCGCTCTCCCGCTACCCGCACGAGTTCTCCGGTGGCCAACGTCAGCGCATCGGGATCGCCCGGGCGCTGGTGCTCGGGCCGGAACTGATCGTCGCGGACGAGCCGGTCTCCGCGCTGGACGTGTCGATCCAGGCCCAGGTGGTGAACCTGCTCGACGAACTCCAGGACGACCTCGGCCTGACCTACCTGGTGATCGCGCACGACCTGGCGGTGGTCCGGCACATCTCCGACACCGTCGGCGTGATGTACCTGGGTGCGCTTGTCGAAGAGGCACCGAGCGACCGGCTCTACACCGAACCGCTGCACCCGTACACCCGGGCGCTGATGTCGGCGGTGCCGGTGCCGGACCCCGACGTGGAGGACCGCCGGGAGCGGATCCTGCTCGCCGGCGACCTGCCGTCGCCGGCCAACCCGCCGTCGGGCTGTCGCTTCCACACCAGGTGCCCGTGGGCGCAGCCGACCCGCTGCGCCGACGAGCGGCCGGAACTGCGGGAGATCGGCGGTAGCCGGGTCGCCTGCCACTGGGCCGAGCAGATCGCCAGCGGGGAGCTTCGTCCGCACAAGGTCAGCGTGGAGATCGTCCGGCCGGAGGGCGAGGGCGAGGAACCGTCAGTCGTCTCCGCACCCACCGAGCCCGGCTCCTTCGTCTGAGTCCGGGCCCCGCGATGCGGGGCCCGGACCAGGTCTTCGGCCGCGCGATCAGCCTTCCGGGCGGTGCAGCAGGCCGACGGCGATGCTGTGCACCGCGTCCAGGCCGGCGGCGTCGGCCAGCGGGGCGCCGCCGCCGGTGACCGCGTACCACTCGTCGGCGTCCTTGTACTGCACGTGCAGGCTGACCCGCCCGTCGGCGAAGTCGGTACGCAGGGTCAACTCGCCGGTCACCACGCCGACCTCATCGGTCATCACCCCGCCCGGTCCCGGCACGATGTCGGCGCTGCGACTCTGCGGGCCGGTGGCCCCGCCGGCGTCGGCGGTCATCCCGGCGCCCGGCACCTCCACCTCGCCCGCGGCGGCACCGTCGGCGGTCATGCCGGCCGTGGCCGGGCCGGGCGGCGGGCTGCCGGTGGCGGCCGCCGCGTCCTCACCGCCCGGGTCCGGCGCGCGCTCGGGCGCCGGGGCACCGTCGGCGCCGGTTACGGCTTGCTCTCCCATGTGCAGCCCTCCAACATGTCGGCCAGCTCGGCCTGCTCGGCACTGGTAACCGTCAGCTGCCAGTGGTGCTTCACCGCCACCCAGTCACCGGCGTATTGACACCAGTATGACCGGTTTGATGGCTTCCACTGGGACGGGTCCTGGTCACCCTTTGCCCGGTTGGAGGACGCGGAAACCGCGAAGAGCTGCGGACGGTCGAGGTCGTTGGCGAAGTCGCCACGCTTCGAGTCGTCCCATTCGTCGGCGCCGGAGCGCCAGGCGTTGGCCAGCGGGACCATGTGGTCGATGTCCACGTCGGACGGGTCGGTGAAGGTGCGTCCGTCGTAGACGCTCTCCCACCGCCCACCGACCACGTTGCAGCCGGAGTGCTCGATGTTCTTGCCGTCGCGCTCCAGCACGGTGTCCCGGACGTCGCAGTTCTGGCCGGTCTTGCGCCAGTGCGGGAAGCGGTTGCGGCTGTAGCCGCGCATCGAGCCCGCCTCGGCGACGGTCAGCTCGGAGAGCATCTGGTTGATGTTGCCGCCGCCGCTCGGCGGCGTGACCGGCTCCTCCTCGAGCGGGACGCAGCCGGCCGCGCCGAGGGTCAGCGCCGCGGCGAGCGCGAGCGCCCCCAGGGCGCGCGATCCTGATCTGGTACGCACAGACGACACCTCTCCAGCTTGCGGGCTTCCGGCGATCCCGCACAGTACCCGGCTAGGGTTTCGGCGTTTCGTGGTGTCTGGCGGATGGCGCACGGCAGATTGGTAACCATGCCCGAACCCTCGTCCGCCCTCCGCCTGCGCAGCAGCGCCGGCCGGGGCACCCTGGCTGCCGCCGTGCTGGCCTCCGGCATGGTCTTCCTGGACAGCACCGTGGTCAACGTGGCGCTGCCCCGCCTCGGTGCCGAACTCGACGCGTCGGTGGCAGGTCTCCAGTGGACCATCAACGGCTACCTGTTGACGCTCGCCGCGTTCGTCCTGCTCGGTGGGGCGCTCGGGGACCGCTTCGGACGTCGACGGATATTTCTGCTCGGCATCGTCTGGTTCACCGCCGCCTCCGTACTCTGCGGGCTGGCCCTGCGAACCGACTGGCTGGTGGCCGCACGGTTCCTCCAGGGTGCCGGGGGAGCGCTGCTCACCCCCGGTTCGCTGGCGTTGCTCCAGGCAAGCTTCCATCCCGACGACCGGGCGAAGACGATCGGAGCGTGGTCGGGACTGTCCGGCGTGTCCACCGCGCTCGGGCCGTTCATCGGCGGTTGGCTGATCGACGCGCTCTCCTGGCGGTGGATCTTCTTCCTGAACGTGCCGCTGGCGGTGCTCGTCGTGCTGGCGACGCTCCGCTGGGTACCGGAGAGCCGGGACGAGAACGCGTCCCGGAAACAGGGAACCCGCCAGTTCGACGTGGCCGGCGCGCTGCTCGGCGCACTCGCCCTGGCAGGTGTCACGTACGCCCTGGTCGACGCGCCCGGTCGGGGGCTGCACTCGCCGGCGGTGCTGGCGGCGGCTCTGGCCGGGGTGGTCGCCGCGGTGGCGTTCGTGTTCCTGGAGCGGCGTCGTGGGGAGACCGCGATGCTGCCCACCGGCCTGTTCCGCAGCCGGTTGTTCTCGGTGCTGAACCTCTTCACCGTGCTGGTCTACGCCGCCCTCGGCGGGTTCACCTTCTTCATCGCCGTGTACCTGCAGAACGTGGTCGGCTGGTCGGCCCTGCTCACCGGCCTCGCGTTGCTGCCGATGACCCTGCTGCTGCTGGTCGGCTCGCCGCTCACCGGTGCGCTGTCGACGAGGATCGGGCCCCGGTTGCCGCTGACCGTCGGACCGGTGCTGGCCGCCGTCGGGCTGCTGATGCTGCGCGAGGTCGAGCCGGGGGCGTCGTACTGGCGGCAGGTGCTGCCCGGGGTGGCGATCTTTGGGGCCGGGCTGACCCTGGTCGTGGCGCCGCTGACCGCCTCGGTGCTGGCCGCGGTCAGCGACCGCTTCGCGGGAGTGGCGAGCGGCTTCAACAACGCCGCTTCGCGGGTCGGTGGGTTGCTCGCGGTGGCGGCCCTGCCGTTGTTGGTCGGGCTCACCGGCACCGGGTACGAACAACCGGCCGAACTCACCGCTGCGTACCGGGGCGCGCTGCTCTGGTGCGCCGGCCTGCTGCTGGCCGGCGCAGTGATCGCCGCCCTGCTGGTGCACCGTCCGGCGCGTCGGCCGCCACCGGCTCAGCCCTGCCACTCGCTGCCGGTCTCCACACCGAGATGAGGCAGGGCCCCGCCGGTGCGGGGCCCTGCCTGTCGTCTCAGCCCTGGGCGCGGTTGACGGCGCTGGTGACCGCCTTGATGGAGGCGGTGACGATGTTGGCGTCCATCCCGACACCCCAGACGGTGCGCCCCTGCACCTCGCACTCGACGTACGCGGCGGCCTGCGCGTCCCCACCGGAGGAGAGCGCGTGCTCGTGGTAGTCGAGCACGCGTACGCTCACGCCGGCCGAGCCGAGCGCGTTGACGTACGCGTCGATCGGACCGTTGCCGATCGCGGTGATCGAGCGGGACTCTCCGTCGGTGTGGACATGCGCGGTGATCTCGACCTTGCCGTCGGCGGTGCCGATCGCGTACTCGGACAGGGCCACCGAGGGGTCGCGCTGGTGGTCGAGCAGGTACTGCCCGGCGAAGATCTGCCACATGGTGGTCGGGTCGACCTCGCCGCCGTCGTGGTCGGTCACCTGCTGCACCACGCCGGAGAACTCGATCTGGAGCCGGCGGGGCAGATCGAGCTGATGCTCGGTCTTCATGATGTACGCGACGCCACCCTTGCCGGACTGCGAGTTGACCCGGATCACCGCCTCGTAGCTGCGGCCCAGGTCCTTCGGGTCGATCGGCAGGTACGGCACCGCCCAGGTGAACTCGTCGACCGGCACCCCGGCCGTCGCCGCGTCGGCCTCCAGCGCGGTGAACCCCTTGTTGATGGCGTCCTGGTGGGAGCCGGAGAAGGCGGTGTAGACCAGGTCGCCGGCGTACGGGTGACGCTCGTGGACGGGCAGCTGGTTGCAGTACTCGACGGCCCGTTTGATCTCGTCGATGTCGGAGAAGTCGATCATCGGGTCGATGCCCTGGGAGAACAGGTTCAGCCCCAGCGTCACCAGGTCGACGTTGCCGGTGCGCTCCCCGTTGCCGAACAGGCAGCCCTCGATCCGGTCGGCGCCGGCCAGCAGGCCCAGCTCGGCGGCGGCCACCCCGGTGCCCCGGTCGTTGTGCGGGTGCAGGCTCAGCACCAGGCTGTCGCGGCGCGGCAGGTGCCGGTGCATCCACTCGATCGAGTCGGCGTACACGTTCGGCATGGCCATCTCGACGGTGGCCGGCAGGTTGATGATCAGCTTGCGGTCCGGGGTGGGGTCGATCACCTCGATGACCTTCGCGCAGACCTCCAGCGCGTACTCCAGCTCGGTGCCGGTGTAGGACTCCGGCGAGTACTCGTAGAAGATCTCGGTGTCCGGGGTGTGGATCTCGGCGTACTTCTGGCAGAGCCGGGCGCCGCTGGTGGCGATGTCGGTGATGCCGTCGCGGTCCAGCCCGAACACCACCCGGCGTTGCAGGGTGGAGGTCGAGTTGTAGAAGTGCACGATCGCCCGGCGCGCCCCGCGCAGTGACTCGAAGGTGCGGTCGATCAGGTGCTCCCGGCACTGGGTCAGCACCTGGATGGTGACGTCCTCGGGGATCAGGTCCTGCTCGATCAGCTGTCGGACGAAGTCGTAGTCGGTCTGGCTGGCCGACGGGAAGCCGACCTCGATCTCCTTGTAACCCATCTGCACCAGGAGCTGGAACATCCGGCGCTTGCGCTCGGGCGACATCGGGTCGATCAGAGCCTGGTTGCCGTCCCGCAGGTCGACCGCGCACCAGCGCGGGGCGGTCTCGACGTGTCGGGTCGGCCAGGCGCGGTCCGGCAGGTCGATCCGGAACTGCTGCCGGTACGGCTGGTACCGGGTGTACGGCATCCGGCTCGGGCGCTGCCGCGCGATCGGATCGGAGTCAATGTCGGTGGTGCCGGCTGGGTGAGCCATGGCGGAGTTCTCCCGTGGTCATGTGACGTCAGCAGTGGAGGTCGGCAGCGAGGCCGAGAAGAATCCGGGAAATGCTGGCGGCGCGGTTCGACTCCGCGACGAGGTGCCGGCCGTCAGGCCTCGTCGCGGCAACCAAGGAGAAGGTGCGCCTGCCACATGACAGAGTGACCCTACGTGATGGGAGTCGGTTCTGGGAAGGCTCGTCCGGAATTTGGGATGAGACTCGCAGGGGCGTCCTCAGACCGCGTGGTTCGAGCAGCTCAGGACCAGTTCGGCAAGTGGCTGGCGGCGGCGCAGCGAGGTCTCGCGGACCAGCAGGTCGGCCGGGAGGCTGAACGGATCACCGAGTTGGCCGACCGCCGCCACCACGCACGGTCGCACGTCGGCGGGCAGGTCGAGGTCGGCGACCAGGCCGGGGTGGTCGAGATCGGTCACCTGGCGCACGTGCAGCCCCAGCGCGGTGGCCTGCACGGTCAGGTGGGCCACCGCCTGGCCCAGGTCGTACGCCGCGAACGGGTTGCCGGTGGCGTGGGAGGCGGCGAGCAGCAGGACGCTCGCCCTCCCGGCCCACCGCTGCTCGGTGGTCGGCAGGTTGACCAGGATCCGTTTGAAGGTCTCGTCGTCGCGGTGCCCGACGGCGAACCGCCAGGGCTGCCGGTTGTCGACCGAGGGTGCCCACCGGGCCGCCTCCAGCAGGGTCGTCACCTCGGTCGGGGTCAACTCCGCGATCGGGTCGAAGGAGCGGGGACTCCAGCGGAAGGCGAGCAGCGGAGTGAGGTCGGTCATGCGCAGAGCGTCCCGTATGGGCGTTTTGACCGACCGACCGGGTCGGACAAATGTGGTCAAGGACACCCGTAACGGGATCAACCCTCAGGGCGTTCCCGCGTGCTCATCCGTACCGGCCGGGTCCGTGCCGGCACCCGCCGAATCCGGGCCGGTGGGCGTGGACGGGTCCACGGAGGGCGGCGCTTCCAGGCCCAACGGTTCCCCGTCGACCACCGGACCGGGCAGTTGCACAGTGCCCGGAGCCGGCTCAGGTGGGGCGGCCAACGTCAGCGTGCCGATCGCCGTCCGTACCGCGGTCGGAGTGCCGTCGGCGTCGAAGCAGTAGATGCCGACGTCCAGTGGCGGGTTTATCGACGCTGCGGTGGTCTCCACCGAGTAACAGCTGCCGGTCGCCTCGGCAGGTGCCATGGCCGGCGACACCGACAGTGGGGCGCGCCGGTCGGTCAGCACGTCCAGCCAGTCGGTGAACGGGTGCTGTACCCGGGGATCCAGTCGGCGCGGCAGCGTGTCGTCCCGCTCACCGAGGCGGACGCAGCTCGCCGGCTCCGGTCTGCTGGCCGACGGCAGCCCGCACTGGAACAACCCGTCCGGAATGGCGGCCAGGGTGATGTCGGTGGTGCCGCCGAGCGCGCCGCCCGGCACGTCCACCCGCCAGCTGCCGTCGTTCGCGCTGGTGAAGACGATCAGGCGGTCGGCGGCCCCGTCCACCCGCAAGGTGTACCGGGCGACCAGGTGTCGGTCCTGAGCGGCGGCCGCGAGGGCCGCCAGCTCGTCCCGGGCCGCGTCCGGACCGGCCGGGCGTGGCGCGGCGGTCGGGGGTGGCGAAGGGTCGGTGGGCGGGTCGGTCGAGCAGGCGGCGAGCAGGGCGGGCACGGCGAGCGCGACGGTCAGGCGGCGGATCGGGTGATGGGCGGCGGGCACCCGGTCATTCTGGGTGTTGGGCAGGGTTCGGGACAGCCCCGGAAAGGCTGGCGTTTCCGGCGTGTCGCAGGCCACTGGCACCGTGCCCGGGGGCCGGATCGTGGGATCACCTGACCCGGCGGTCAGAGCCGCCCGATACCCTGAGGTCGTCCGACCCGCGCCGCCGGCCCCGGTGCCGGCGGCGTCGGCACGCTCAGGGCAACCGGGAGGGAGTGCGCCGTCGTGGCACTCGTGGTGCAGAAGTACGGCGGGTCCTCCGTCGCCAACGCCGAGCGGATCAAGCGGGTGGCGGAGCGCATCGTCGCGGCCCGCAAGGCCGGCGACGACGTGGTCGTGGTGGTCTCGGCGATGGGCGACACCACCGACGAACTGCTCGACCTGGCAAACCAGGTGAGCCCGTTGCCGCCCGGGCGGGAGCTGGACATGCTCCTCACCGCCGGCGAACGGATCTCCATGGCGCTGCTCGCCATGGCGATCCACAACCTGGGATACGAAGCCCGCTCGTTCACCGGCTCCCAGGCCGGCGTGATCACCACGTCGGTGCACGGCCGGGCGCGGATCATCGACGTGACCCCGGGGCGCCTCAAGGGCGCACTCGACGAGGGCGCGGTGGTCATCGTCGCCGGCTTCCAGGGCGTGTCGCAGGACACCAAGGACGTCACCACCCTCGGGCGGGGTGGTTCGGACACCACAGCGGTGGCGCTGGCGGCGGCGCTGCGCGCGGACGTCTGCGAGATCTACACCGACGTGGACGGGGTGTTCACCGCCGATCCGCGGATCGTGCCGAACGCCCGGCACATCAGGCAGATCACCTACGAGGAGATGCTGGAGCTGGCCGCCTGCGGCGCCAAGGTCCTGCACCTGCGTAGCGTGGAGTACGCCCGGCGGGCCGGGCTGCCGATCCATGTCCGTTCGTCATACTCGACAAACACCGGCACCATGGTCACCGGATCGATGGAGGAGCTCTCTGTGGAGCAGGCACTGATCACCGGGGTCGCCCACGACCGCAGCGAGGCCAAGATCACCATTGTCGGGGTGCCCGACGAGCCGGGTGCCGCCGCGAGCATCTTCGACACCGTCGCGGGTGCCGAGATCAACATCGACATGATCGTGCAGAACGTCTCCACCGAGGGCACCGGCCGTACGGACATCTCCTTCACGCTGCCGAAGACCGACGGTCCGACCGCGATGGCCGCCCTGAGCAAGATCCAGGAGACGGTGAACTTCAAGGGCCTGCTCTACGACGACCACGTCGGCAAGGTCTCCCTGATCGGTGCGGGGATGCGGTCGCACCCCGGGGTGGCCGCCGGCTTCTTCGCCGCGCTGGGCCAGGCCGGTGTGAACATCGAGATGATCTCCACCTCGGAGATCCGCGTTTCGGTGGTCTGCCGGGACACCGACCTCGACGCGGCGGTCCGTGCCATCCACGAGGCCTTCGACCTTGGCGGCGACACCGAAGCCGTGGTGTACGCGGGGACGGGGCGGTAGCGCGGGTGGCCGGGCTGCCCACCCTGGCCGTGGTCGGGGCGACGGGGGCCGTCGGCACCGTGATGTGTGAGCTGCTCACCGGGCGGCGCAACGTCTGGGGCGAGATCCGGCTGCTGGCCTCCGAACGGTCCGCCGGCCGCAAGGTCCGCTGCCGGGGCGAGGAACTGACCGTCCAGGTCCTCACCGAGGAGGCGCTCGACGGCGTCGACGTGGCGATGTTCGACGTACCGGACGAGGTCGCCGCCCACTGGGCACCCGTCGCGGTCGGTCGGGGCGCCATCGTGGTGGACAACTCGGGTGCCTTCCGGATGGATCCCGACGTGCCGCTGGTGGTGCCCGAGATCAATCCGGAGCAGTTGCGTAACCGGCCCCGGGGCATCGTCGCCAACGCGAACTGCACCACCCTCGCGATGATCGTCGCGGTCGCCCCGCTGCACCGCGAGTACGGCCTGCGGGAACTGGTGCTGGCGTCGTACCAGGCGGTCTCCGGAGCCGGTCAGGGCGGCGCGGACGCACTGCACGACCAGTTGACCAAGGTGGCCGGTGACCGGCTGCTCGGTTCGCGTACCGGCGACGTGCGGCAGGCGGTCGGCGACGACCTCGGTCCGTTCCCCGCCCCGCTGGCGCTCAACGTGGTCCCCTGGGCGGGCTCGCTGGCCGACGGGGGTTGGTCGTCCGAGGAGATGAAGATGCGCAACGAGTCGCGCAAGATCCTCGGGTTGCGTGACCTAAAGGTCTCCGCCACCTGCGTACGGGTACCCGTGGTGACCGGCCACTCGGTCGCGGTGCACGCCGTCTTCGCCACCGAGATCGACGCCGAGGGGGCCCGTGGCGTGCTGCGCAACGCGCCCGGAGTGATCGTGGTCGACGATCCGGCGGCCGGCGAGTTCCCGATGCCGATCGACGCGGTGGGCACCGACCCCTCCTGGGTCGGGCGGATCCGCCGCGCCGTCGACGACCCTCGGGCCCTGGACTTCTTCGTCACCGGCGACAACCTCCGCAAGGGCGCCGCCCTCAACACCGCCCAGATCGCCGAACTCCTCGCCAAAGACCTCACCCACCCCTGACCCACCCACCGCCCACCCACCCGCCCCCACCCACCCGCCCCCACCCACCCCCGCCCACCCCGCCCACCCCCGCCCGCCCCCGCGCCCGCCCGCGTTGATCAAGAAGTTTTCGTCGGCCGAGAGCGTTCTCCACGACCCAAACTTCTTGATCGCCGGGGCGCAGCTGGGGCGGGGCGCCGCCGGGGCGCAGCCGGGGTGGGGCGGGGCGCGGGCGGGGCGGGGTGGGGTTAGGCGGCGGAGAGGTGGACGCCGTCGCGGCCCTGTCGTTTGACCGCGTAGAGGGCCTGATCGGCGCGACGCAGGGCGAGTTCGGGTGACTCGCCGGGGCGGGGGAGGGCCACTCCGACGCTGATCGTGCGGCCCACCCGGCGAGCCGCCTCGGTGAGCCGTTCCGCGACGCGTACCGCCTCCTCGGGGCGGCTCACCTCGATCACTGCGACGAACTCGTCGCCGCCGATCCGGTACAACTCGTCGCCCTGGCGCAGCGCATCCTCCAACGCCCGGGCGAGCCCGATCAGCACCTGATCGCCCGCCTGGTGGCCGTACGTGTCGTTGACGGTCTTGAAACCGTCCACGTCGATCGCCAGCAGGGCGGTGCGGCCGGGGGTCACGGTGGCGATCCGCTGCCCGAACGGGCCGGTGTGTCGCAGCCCGGTCAGCGGGTCGGAGCTGGCCTGCTCGCGTAGCCGATCCAGGGTGCGTAGCCGGTCCAGGCAGCTCCACGCCTGCCCGGCGAGCAGTTCCAGCAGGTTGACGGTGGTCGGGTCCGGCCGCAGCAGCCGCTCGTCGGCGACCAGCAGCACCCCGCCGCGCTCCGGCGGCCCGAACGGCACCGCCACCAGGGTGCGTACGCCGGCCCGGACCAGTGGCTGGTGTTCGTCTGTCGGTGGATGGCCGGACTCGCCGAGGGTGTAGCCGGCCCCGTAGCGATGCGCCCGGTCGATGATGCGTGCGAGTGCCGGGGCAGCCAGCTCGGCCAGCTCGGCCCGCATCCGGGTCTCCAGGTCACCCGGGGCGACCGTCGGAGCGCCGAGTCGGGGGCCACCCCGGCCGCCGAGCAGCAGAACGGCCGCGGCGAGGGTCGACACGTCCCGGGCCGCCGCGATGGCGGCCGTCATGAGGTCCCACTCGGTGGTGGCGGCGGTCATCGCCGAGGCGTGCCGGAGCAGCTTCTCGCTGCGGCTCTCCGTCGGCCCACCGAGCGCCGAGATCCGGGCACCGAGGCGGGCGGCGACGCGTTCGGCGACCGCCCGCCACGAGGCGAGGTCGGCCGGACCGGTCCATTGCAGGTCGAGCACGCCGATGGCCCGGCCCGCCGGATTCAGCACCGGTACGCACAGCTCGGCGGTGACGTCGGGGCGTACCGGGATGTGCGCGGTGTCGGCGGCGACGTCCGGGACGACTGCGGAACGGCCACCGGAGTAGACCCGCCCGACGATTCCGGCGTCCGGCGCGACGGTGGCGAAGACCTGCCAGGATCCGGTGGCGGCGACGCAGCGGAGCCGGCCGTGCACGTGCAGCAGGACGGCGATGGTGGCGGGGGTGTACCGGGCGAGGGCGTCGACTGCCGCTTCGCAGACCTCGGCGACGGTCGACGCCATGGGCAGGCGGACCGTGACGTCACGGATGACTTTCTGGTGATCCACTCGCACGTCGTTCCAGGTCGGATCCGTTCCCGGTGGCGCCGGGTCGCGGATCAAGCGTACTCACGCGGAGCGGGGAGCCGGCTGTGGTCGTACACATGTGCTATCCACAGGGTGTGGACGCGGCCTGTGGGGCCACGCGCGGCGCGCGGCGACGATAGCGTTGGAATCTC
Source organism: Micromonospora sp. NPDC049891 (assembly GCF_040660295.1). Classification (NCBI taxonomy): domain Bacteria; kingdom Bacillati; phylum Actinomycetota; class Actinomycetes; order Micromonosporales; family Micromonosporaceae; genus Micromonospora; species Micromonospora sp. NPDC049891. The sequence goes on along the minus strand of NZ_JBFAML010000028.1, from coordinate 27,689 downwards.
CCGTCGAGTGGAGGCCCGATGCTCATCGCCCACCTCAGCGATCCGCACCTGACCACCGGCGTCCTCGGTGCCGAGCCGGCTGCCGGCCTGCACCGGGCGCTCGGCCGGGTGCTGGCGCTGAACCCCCGGCCCGACTGCGTGGTCATCACCGGAGACCTGGCCGATCACGGTCGCCCCGACGAGTACGCCGTGCTGCGCGAGGTGCTCGGGCGGTTTCCGTTGCCGGTGCACCTGGTCACCGGCAACCACGACGACCGGGAGTCGCTGCTCGACGCCTTCGGCGGCACACCCTGGCTGGGCGGCGGGTTCTCCGCGCACTACCAGGTCGACCACCCCGGGGCGACAGTGGTCGTGCTCGACTCCCTCGTCCCCGGCTCGGACGGAGGGCGGCTCGGCGAGGAGCAGCTCGCCTGGTTGGACGAGGCGCTGGGGGCACGCCCCGACGTGCCGGCCGTGGTCTGCCTGCATCACCCGCCGGTCGAGGTCGGCATCCCGATCGCCGACTCGATCCGGCTCGCCGACGGCGACGAGTTCGCCGAGGTGCTGCTCCGACACCCGCACGTGGTACGCGTCGCCGCGGGCCACCTGCACCGTCCGGTGACCGCGACCTTCGCCGGCACGGTGCTGTCGGTCGCCCCGAGCACCTGGCGGCAGACGACGCTGACCATGAGCGACGATGAGCGGATCGGGTGGGTCGCCGAGCCGACCGCCCTGCTGCTGCACGTGGTGTCAGGTTCGGGCTGCGTCACGCACACCGTTCAGGTGAGCCACACCGCCGGGATGACCTGCGGCTTCTGACCGGCTCCCCCGGGGCGGCAGATGGTCCGCGCAGGAGCGGGCGACAGCCCGTGCCCAATGGTCCGAAGTGGACGACGAAAGCGTGATCCTGGGCACCGGTTCGGGCGGCTGATCATGGTCGTGGGGCGAGTCCGATTGATCGGACCGGACGACTCCGGCGAGCCGGCGGGTGCGGCGGAAACGCCGGCCGGACGTGCCGCGGCCTCCGGCCGGATGCCCCGCAGCCGCCGGTCAGCCCTAATCGGTGGCAGGTCGTGGCTGAGTGTTCACTGTGGCGTGGCGCGTCGTTAGCCTCGCTCCGTCACGCGTCGGCGTGACACATCCGCGCCGAAACTCTGGCGCCGTTCCGTGGGGGTAACACGCATGACGAGAAGGCTCATCGGGCTCGTGGCCGCGTTCGCCGTGGCGGTGGGCGGTTCGCTCACCCTCGCCGCTCCGGCGCAGGCCGCCACCCCGGCCATCGAGATCACGAAGGTCTACTACGACTCGCCGGGCGCCGACAACCGTTCGAACTCCAGCTTGAACGCCGAGTACGTGAAGCTGACCAACCGGCGGGCCCGCACCATCAACCTGAAGAACTGGACCCTGCGCGACAAGGCCAACCACGTCTACAAGTTCAGCGGCGACTTCAAGCTCGGCAAGGGCAAGAGCGTCGTCATCCGTACCGGCAAGGGTAAGAACACGGCCGGTACCCGCTACTGGGGCTCGGGCAACTACATCTGGAACAACACCGGCGACACCGCGTACCTGCGCAACGCCAGCGGCAAGCAGATCGACAAGTGCGCCTGGACGAAGAAGGGCAAGGGCTACACGACCTGCTGACCGAGGGAGGGCCCGGGGCGACGAGGAACGACGCGGATCACTATCGTTGGTCCGCTGAGGTTGCCGGTGGTCGCTCCGGGCCGTCCGACTCGACAGCCCGGCAGGACAGAGGGGTTGTCGTGTTGAGGCGCGGTCTTGCGGTGCTGATGGTGGCCCTGCTGCTGAGTACGCCGGTGGTGACCGGATGGCTCGTCGGCGACCTGACCGGTGATGCGGCCCGGCGGCTCGCCGCCGAGGGAGAGTCGCTGGACTACGCGGTGGAGCCGGTCAGCCTGGGCGCGGTCGGCGACCGGGTGCTGGTGGTCGTGGCCAGCACGCTCATGGTGGTGTCGCTGGTGCTGTTGATCCGCGCCACCGTCACCCGCAAGGTCGATCCCCGCTGGTGGTTCGTGCTGGTGCCGCTGGTGCTCGCCGGCATGCTGACCGGTCTCGCCTGGCGGATCGTGACCGCCGGAGCGATAGGCGCGAACATCGGCGCCGGTCTGGTCGTCCTCGCCGGTGGCCCGGTGCTCCTGGTGCTCCTCGGTGTCGCCGCCGTACAGACAGCTCGGCTGCGCCGGGAGCATCACCGCCGGGTGGGCTGAGGCGCGAGCCTCAGCGTCGACAGGTCGAACCAGGGCCGTCAATCCAGCGGAGGTGGCAGGGGCGTTTCTCCGCTCAACGTCTTCGCCGCCAACTCGATGCGCTCAGGGTGGCAGGTGTCATCTCCGAGCGGGTGGCCGGCCACGTTGGTGCAGCGTTGGCCCGGCAGGGCCTCGCAGACGGGGCATCGCAGAAACAACCCGCCCGACGACACCACCTCGATGCCCTGGGCCAGAGCCGCTCTGCCGATCTTGACAATTGCCTGGTAGAGGCCCTCATCCTGGTAGCGTGCGGCGGCGTAGGCAACATCCCGCATGCCTTCCCAGAACCGTTCGCGGGCGTTCGGCTCGTCCACGTCGATGCGCATGAGCGGGCATCCCCGCCGGTCCACCGACAAAACCTGGCCGCGTCACGGGCCTCCGGCGACTCACCGCCACCGATCCATCAGGGGGGTCGATGGGCACCGCCGGACAACCGGAAACGACGAGGGGCACATCCAGTCACTGGATGTGCCCCTCACCTGGTCGGGGTGGCCGGATTCGAACCGACGACCTCTTCGTCCCGAACGAAGCGCGCTACCAAGCTGCGCCACACCCCGAGGCGTGCCGACAAATAGTAGCCCACCCGTCCCGGGGCTCAAACTCGGTACCCGGGTGCGGGCGGTCAGCGCGGGATCAGGGTGAGCAGGCTGGCCTCCGGCGGGCAGGCGAACCGGACCGGGGCGGTCGGATGGGTGCCGAGCCCGGCGGAGACGTGCAGCCAGGAATCCGATCCGGGCCAGCGGTGCAGACCCTTCGCCATTGACCGGGGCAGCCCGCAGTTGGTCACCAACGCCCCCACTCCCGGTACGCACACCTGGCCACCGTGGGTGTGCCCGGCGAGCAGCAGCCCGAAGCCGTCGGCGGCCATCTCGTCGAGCAGCGCCGGCTCGGGAGAGTGGGTGAGCGCGATGGAGAGGTCGGCGGCGGAGGAGATCGGACCGGCGACCGAGGCGTAGTCGTCCCGCTCGACGTGGGGGTCGTCCACGCCAACCATGTCGATCGCCCGGCCACCGGCCTTGACCGTGGTCCGCCGATTGTTCAGGTCGACCCAACCGGCCCCGGTGAGCACCTCCCGCAGTTCCTCGGAGGGCAGTTCGACCCCCTCGGTGTACTCCCGGTCGGGCAGGAAGTAGCTGAACGGGTTCTTCCAGACCGGCCCGGTGTAGTCGTTCGACCCGAACACGAACGCGCCCGGGTAGTCGAGCAGGGGTTGCAGCGCCCGTAGCACCCCCGGCACCGCGCCCGGATGCGCCATGTTGTCTCCGGTCACCACCACCAGGTCGGGGTCCACAGCGGCCAGCGAGGCGACCCACTGCTGCTTGCGTACCTGGTTGGGGGTCATGTGCAGGTCAGACAGGTGCAGCACGCGCAGCGGCTCGGTGCCGGTCGGCAGCACCGGCACGTCGAAGCGGCGGAGGGTGAACATGTTGCGCTCGACAAGGGAGGCGTACGCCAGGGCGGCGGCACCCGTCGCGACGGTCGCGGTCGCGAGCCGGAATAGTGTGCGCTTTCGCATGCCGATCAGGGTAGTTTGACCGTCCATGAGCACGCTGAAGGACCGCCTCACCGCCGACATGCGCGCCGCCCTCAAGGCCCGCGACGAGCTGACCACCTCCACCCTGCGCATGGCGCTGGCCGCCGTGGGCACTGCCGAGGTCTCCGGCAAGGCCAAGCGGGAACTCAGCGACGACGAGGTGGTGGCCGTGCTGACCAAGGAGGCCAAGAAGCGCCGGGAGGCCGCCACCGCCTTCGCCGACGCGGGCCGCACCGAGCAGGCCGCCAAGGAGGCCGCCGAGGGTGAGGTGTTGGACCGCTACCTGCCGAAACAGCTCTCCGACGCCGAGCTGACCGAGCTGGTCACGCAGGCGCTCGCCGCGGGCGGCTTCACCGGTAAGGCCCAGATGGGCCCGGCGATGAAGGCGGCCCAGGCCGCGGTGGCCGGCCAGGCCGAGGGAGGCCGGGTGGCCGCCGAGGTACGCCGTCAACTGGGCCTCTGAATCGCCCTGCCGCATACCGCCGCGTACGCCCTCTGGGGCGTTGACCGGAACATGAACGGGCGGGCACCCCTTCATCGGGGTGCCCGCCCGTTCTGGCGTCGCTGAGGCCGGTCAGCCGCCGGGTCGGTCCGGTGGACGGCCGGGGCTGCTGGGCGGACCGGAGGACGGACCGTTGCCCGGCCGGCCGTTGCCGCCACCGTCGTCGTTGCTGGCCTTACCGGCGCTGATCACGATCGTCACGATGCCGCCCTTGATGGTGCGGCCGCTGGGGCTGGTGCCGGCGGCGGTGCCGGCGGGGCAGTCGGAGGTGACCCGGGTGCTGGAGACGATCGGTTCGAACCCGGCACCGGAGAGGCGGGACTTGGCCCGATCGACGTCCAGGCAGGAGACGCCCGGGATGGTGCGCTGATCGCCCAGGGAGATCTTCTTGCCGGGCGGGTCGAAGTCGATCCCCTTCTTGCCCTTCATGGCGGCCTTCAACGTCTGCCAGACCGGCGGGTTGATGCCGTCCGACGTCTTGTGCTTCATCTTGACGTTTGTCTGCGGCCAGTCCGGGTCAGCCAGGATGCCGGCCACCGCGTACTGCTTGGTCATCGCGACGAGCGAAGCGGTCTTCTCGGAGTCGGTGGTGCCGGACTTGCCGGCCACCGGCTTGCCGACGTTCCACTTCACCTCGGCGGCGGTGCGGCTGCCACCGCACTTGCTGGTGGAGGAGTTGTCACCGACCGGGCAGCGGGCTGCGTCCACGGCGGCGCGGGCCACCTCGGTGCTGAACCGCTTCTCGCAGCGCGGGTTGGCCACGTCCAGCTTGTTGCCGTCCAGGTCCCGGATCTCCTGCACCGGGATCGGTTCGCAGTACTTGCCGTCGGCGGCAAGCGTGGCGTACGAGTTGGCCAGCTCCAACGGGGTGACCTGCGAGACGCCCAGGGTGAACGCGCCCCACTGGTGCGCGGCCTCCTTGCTGTTGGCGAACTCCGCGTCCTTGCTCTGCCGGAACTGGATGCCGAGGCGCTTGGCCACGTCCACCACGTTCTCCGCGCCGACCTGCTGCTGCAACGGGACGAAGTACGTGTTGATCGAGGCGGAGAAGGCGCTCCACATGTTCTGCACGCCGCCGGCCTTCAGGCCGGAGTTGGTCGGGCAGTAGAAGTGCGTGCCCTCGCAGGCGGCGGGGTTGCCCCGGTCGATGATGTATTCCGACTTGAACTGCTGCGGCGCGTTGAAGGTGTAGCTGAGCGGGATGCCCTTCTCCAGCGCGGCCACGATCGTGTACATCTTGAAGACCGAGCCGGCCTGGTACCCGGTGATGCCGTCCCCACCGGTCAGCAGCGGGTTGACCGTGTTCGGGTAGTTGCCCCGCTTGCCGTTCTTGCGTTGCTCAGGGTCGCTGTGCGGCTTGTTCTTCGGCTTGTCGGGGTTGTCGAGCTTGAAGTTCCGGTTGACCGACAGCGCCCGGACCCGGCCGGTGCCGGGCTCGATCACCGCGACCATCGCGGCCTCCTTGGCGGTCACCGGCTTGGCGTCGCGGACCGCCTTGTCGGCGCCGGTCTGGGCCTGCTTGTCCAGCGTCGTGATGATGGTGTAGCCGCCGCTCTTGAGTCGCCGCTCCCGGTCGTACGTGGTGGAGCCGAACGTCTCCTGCGACATCCACCAGCGGTAGAAGTAGTCGCAGAAGAAGCCCCAGGCGTTCTTGTTGGTGGCGACGCAGCCGTTCGGCGCGCGCTTGCCCTTGACCACCAGCTTGACGGCCTTGGCCTCCTCGGCCTGCTGCTGGGTGATGGCCCCGGTCTTGACCATGTTGTCGATGACGTAGTCGCGCCGAGCCACCGCGTGCGGGTAACCGTCCTTGGTGGTCGGGTCGAACGAGGTGGGCGCCTTCACCAGGCCGGCCAGCATGGCCGCCTCTTCGATCTTCAGGTCCTTCGGCGGCTTGTTGAAGTAGACCTGGCTGGCGGCGTAGATGCCGTACGCGCCGTTGCCGAAGGCGGCGAGGTTGAGGTAGCGCTCCAGGATCTCGTCCTTCGACATCTCCTTGTCGAGCTGGATCGCGTACCGCATCTCGCGCAACTTGCGGGCGCTGGTGTCCTCGGTCGCGGCGATAACGTCGGCCGGATGGGTGGCCGAGTACGCGATGCCCATCCGGACGTACTGCATGGTCAGCGTCGAGGCGCCCTGCCGGTCGGCACCGGTCTGGCTGTTGTTGACGAAGGCCCGGGCCACGCCGTTGAGGTCGACCCCGTTGTGGTTGTAGAAGTCGTGGTCCTCGGCGGCGATGATGGCGTCGCGCATGTTCTCCGAGATGTCGGCGAACTTCACGTCGCGCCGGTTCTCGTCGTACATGGTGGCCAGCGGTGTCTTGCCGTCGGAGGCGAGCAGATAACTGATCTGGGGTGCGCGGGCCACTGTGAGTTCCTTCGGCAGCGCGCCGAAGGTCTCCGCGCCGGCCTTCGCGGCCAGGCCCGACATCGCCACCGCGGGGAAAGCCGCAGCGGCAACCACCACACCGGCCAACAGCCCACAGATGAGCAGCGATGCGGCGTTGGTCAGGACGTTGTGGTCACGTTTCCGCATCCAGGTCACCTCGACAGGGTACGCGAACAGGTAACGAGGGGCGCTGGGGCGTCTTTTCCCCATTTCCTGCGCGCGCCGTCCTCGTTGTGCTAGACGCGTGGCACCGGATGTCCGGTTGCGTGGATCCGAGCCGAGTTTCCTCCTCGCGGAGGTGGCCCGCAGCGTTTTCGCGGACCTCGGTGGGGTAAGCGGCGGTCCCGAGCCCGAGAAGCCGGGAGTGTCCGGAATGATGGATTTCGCCGACAACGTTGCGTAATCGTGCGACTACAGAGCATGATGTAGGCGGCGACAGCGCCACATGTCGTCTGTGCCGCCTTGGGGTAAGGCGTGCCGGACGATCCGGGGGGATTGCCGGCTGGCCCGCGACGGCGTCGGTAGTACTGCAAGGGGGGACGTGTACAGATGGGCATGATCACTGACTGGCCGTCGTTGGCGGCGTGTCAGAACGGGGACCCGGACGCGTTGTTCGTACAGGGCGCCGAACAGAACGTGGCCAAGCGGATCTGCCGGAGCTGCCCAGTCCGGTACGAGTGCCTGGCCGACGCGCTGGACAACCGGATCGAGTTCGGCGTGTGGGGTGGCATGACCGAACGGGAACGTCGCGCGCTGCTGCGTCGCCACCCCCAGGTCACCAGCTGGCGCAAGATGTTCGAGGCGGCGATGAAGAAGAACGCCAAGGACAAGGCCGGCAAGGACAAGATCCTGGCCGCGGCCGGCAACTGAACAACCGGCACGGTCGGTCGCGGCTCCCCGCCGCACCGACCGTCGGTCAGGAGCGGCTGATCGCCGCTGCGATCGTCCGTAGCCCGTCGACGTCATGCACGTCGGCGGGCTGCGCCGTCACCGAGACGGCCGGCACCTGCGGAAACGCCTCGGTGAACCGCGCTGCCACCTGCTGCTCACGGATCGCCTGCTCGGCCAGGGCCGCGTGTGCCCGCAGCACCTCGACGGTGCCCTCGTGGCCTCCGGCCGTAGCCAGCCGGTCAGCGGCGGCGCGACTCTCCGCCGCGCCCAGCTCGGCCACCGTCGGCTGGTGCACCCGGTTGAGTACCAGGCCGGCGAGCGGCATCTTCTCCGCGCCGAGTCGGCCGGCGAAATAGGCGGCCTCCCGGACCGCGTCCGGCTCCGGCGCCGCGACCAGCAGGAAGGCCGTCTCCCGCGCCTGGAGGATGCGGTACGTCTGCTCGGCGCGCTGCCGGAACCCGCCGAACATCGAGTCGAGCGCGGCGACGAAGCCGGACAGGTCGGTGAGCAACTGGGTGCCGATCACCTTCTGCACCACCCGGGAGAACATCCCGAAGGAGGCAGTGACCAGGCTGAACATGCTGCGACCACCGGTTCGTGCCGGAGCCAGCAGCAGCCGGAGCATCCGCCCGTCGAGGAACCGGGACAGCCGGGCCGGCGCGTCGAGGAAATCGAGCGCCGAGCGCGACGGAGGAGTGTCCACCACGATCAGGTCCCACTCACCCCGCGCGTGCAACTGGCCGAGCTTCTCCATCGCCATGTACTCCTGTGTGCCGGCGAAGGTGGAACTCATGGCCTGGTAGAAGGGGTTGGCGAAGATCTCCGCCGCCTTCGCCGGATCGGTGTGCGCCAGCACCACGTCGTCGAAGGTGCGCTTCATGTCGAGCATCATGGCGTGCAATTCGCCGCCGCTGTCCTCGACGTCGATCCCCTTGACCTGCCGGGGTGTGTTGTCCAGCTCGGTCAGGCCGAGGGACTGGGCGAGCCGCCGCGCCGGGTCGATGGTGAGCACCACCGTGCGCCGGCCGTGCCGCTCGGCGGCGCGCAGCGCGAGCGCGGCGGCCGTGGTCGTCTTGCCCACCCCGCCCGCACCGCAGCAGACCACGATCCGTACTCCCGGGTCAGCCAGGATCCGGTCGACATCCAGCGGCGGCGCGGCGTTGTCGGAAGGCACCAAGCGAGCGTATCGGGCTGACCGGCTCCGCGCGCCAGGCCGAGGTGAGGTGTGAGTCAATCGCCCTGAATGAGCGCGGCGGCGAGCACCTCCAGGCCGGCGCGGTTCACCCCGTCGGGCAGCAGCGGCAGTTCGACAAGGGGCACGCCGAGTTCCACCAGATCGGTGCGGAGCGAGTCCTCCAACTCCCGGCGGATCATCAGGTCGCGCGCCTCGTCGTGCAGCCCGGCGACGATCCGCTCGCCGGTCGGCAGCCCCGCCGCCCGCAGGCCACGCGCCAACTCCGCCTCGGTGACCAGCCGTCCGGTCGGCAGCGGTGCCCGGGTCCCGTTGACGATCACCCGGCCCACCCCGAAACCCAGCGAGGTCAGCTCGGCGATCGCGTCGACGGTCTCCTGTACCGGCATCTCCTCCAGCAGGGTCACCACGTGCACGGCCGTCATCGGTGAGCGCAGCAGTGCGGAGACTCCCTCGCTCTGCGTCTTGATCGGCCCCACCTTGGCCAACCGGGCGGTCTCGGCGGTGACGTTCAGGAACCGCCCGATCCGGCCGGTGGGCGGCGCGTCAAGCACCACCGCGTCGTACACCCGCCGCTTGTCGACGGTGCGGGTGGTGGCCTCCTTGACCTTGCCGGTGAGCAGCACGTCGCGCAGGCCGGGAGCGATGGTGGTGGCGAAGTCGATAGCTCCGAACTTGCGTAGCGCCCGGCCGGCCGCACCGAGCTTGTAGAACATGTCGAGGTATTCGAGCAGCGCCTCCTCGGCGTCCACCGCGAGTGCCGACACCTCGCCCCCACCGGGGGCGTCGGCCAGGTGTCGTTCGGCGTACGGCAGCGGTTCGGTGCCGAAGAGCTGGGCGATGCCCTGCCGCCCCTCCACCTCCACCAGCAGGGTGCGTCGACCACCGGCGGCCAGGCCAAGGGCCAGCGCGGCGGCCACGCTGGTCTTGCCCGTGCCCCCCTTGCCGGTCACCACGTGCAGGCGGGCGGGCCAGTCGATGACGGCCCGCTCAGTCGGTCGCTGCGCTGCTCCCACCCGTCGAGCCTATCCATCCGGTGTGCTCAGGCGACCTCGCAGACCCACCAGCCGGTCTTACGGATCACCGTGAAGCGCAGATCCTGGTCGGCGATCTTCTCGTCGGCGGTGGTCACGGTCACCGTGGTGGTGACGGTGGCCCGGTCGCCGGTCTCGTTGTCCACAGTCGGGGTGTCCCAGCGGAACCGGGGGTTCTGGTAGGTCGAGACGTACTCCTCGACCTCGGCCACCTTGGCCCGGATCTTGTCCTGGTCGCGGGCGGCGGTGCAGACCAGACCTGCCGCCTTGGCCGCGTCCCGGTCCTGGTAGACCGCGGTCAGGAAGTCGTCCACCGCCACCGACGGATCCGGTGCGCCCTCGCCCGCCTCGGTGTTGCGCAGGGTGAGGAACGCGGCCACGCCGCCTCCGGCGCAGAGCAGCAGCACCACGACAAGCGCGAGCGAGGCCAGCAGTGCCCCCCGCTTACGCGGCGGTGCGGGCGGCGACTGGTACGGCGGATATCCGGACTCGGGCGGCGGGGCACCGGGCCCGGTGGCTGGCGGCGAGGACTGGGCCGGTGAACCGGCCGGCGGGAGGTCGGTGGGGCCGGTCGGGCCCCCGGCGGGTGGCTGGGTCATCGGTCCCCCCGGGTGCGGCGCAGCACCGCGTAAAGGCGGTGAGCGTGGGATCGGGTGGCCGGGCCGGGCGCCCGTCCAGACGGGAAGGGTAGCGGTCCGCGGTCCCGCTGCGGAGGGCCCGGTGTACCCGGTACGGAGATCGCGATCAACTTTCCGCTGGTCGGGTGTCGCAAATGTGACCGAACGCGATCGGGCGCGCGCGTCCTGTTGATGGGACCGGTGTCCCGGTCCTACGGTCGCTCCGGCACGCCCCGGTTCGGGCCGGGCGGATGGGTCCCGGACCGGTGGGCGGCGCCGTGACCAGGTACGACGCCCGGAGGCAGTGCATGCGCGACACGGACAACACCCCCCGAGCCCAGTTCCCCGCCGGGCCGCTGCGGGGCAGCCGGACGGCTGGCGGAGACTCCTCCGGCCGGCTGCCGGTGAACGAGCGGTCGTACCGGCGTCCTGTCGACCCGGTCACGAGTGTCGAGCCGGCCGGCGGGCGGGAGGAGGACGGCCCCGGCTACGTCATCCACCTGCCGATCCGGGTCACCGACCTGGCCGCCGCGACCGCGCTGGCCGGTCGGGTGGCCACCTCGCTGAACTTCCTGCTGGAGCTGGACGCCGGCGAGACCGAGGTGTCGACCGCCGACGACCAGAACAATCGGCACCGGGTCTTCTGCGACCTGCTGCTGCCGGACCGCACGCGCTGCCCCCAGCCCTACGAGCATGCCGGCCCGTGCGGGGAGCTGCCGCCAGCGCCCGAGCAGCGGACCGCCCCCGAGCAGTGGCCCGACGCTGAACAGCGTCCCGCGTCCCGGCCGGCCGGCGGACCGTAGGCTGTGCCCCGAAGTGTCCATGCCACCGAGGGAGTCCTCCACCGATGCAGAAGTGGGAATACGCCACGGTCCCGCTGCTGGTCCACGCGACCAAGCAGATCCTCGACAACTGGGGTGAGGACGGCTGGGAACTCGTCTCCGTCGTTCCCGGACCGAACCCGGAGCAACTTGTCGCCTACCTGAAGCGTCCGAAGGCATGAGTGTCGTGACCAACGGACCTCACGCCAGGCTGGCGGAACTCGGGTTGGAGCTGCCGGAGGTGGTGCCGCCGGTGGCCAGCTACCTGCCGGCGGTGCAGTCCGGGCAGCACGTGTACGTCTCCGGCCAGTTGCCGATGGCCGAGGGCAAGCTGCTGGCCACCGGCAAGGTCGGCGCCGGCGTCTCGGCCGAGCAGGCCAAGCAGCTCGCCCAGCGCTGCGCCCTCAACGCGCTCGCCGCGATCGACTCGCTTGTCGGTCTGGAGAACGTCGTGAAGGTCGTGAAGCTGACCGGCTTCGTCGCCAGCGCCCCCGGCTTCACCGGCCAGCCCGGTGTCATCAACGGCGCGTCGGACCTCTTCGGCACCGTCTTCGGCGAGGCGGGCCGCCACGCCCGCTCAGCCGTCGGCGTCGCGGAGCTACCCCTGGACGCCCCGGTCGAGGTCGAGGTCATCGTCGAGGTCTCCTGACCCCACCGCCCCTACCCCGCGATCTTGCACTTCTGGTTGGGACGAAGGCCCCTAACGAGGGCGAATCGGGGACCGGAACTGCAAGATCGCGGGGGTGCGTTCGCGGAGTCGTACGATCGCAGCCATGGGAGGGCATGTGACGGGGGCGGTGACCGCCCTCGCCAGCGAACTGCCGGACTGGGTGACGTTGTTGCGGGCACCCAACCCGGGGGCGATGACGCTTGACGGCACCAACACCTGGCTGCTGCGGGCCGCGCCCGGCGAGCCGGCTCTGGTGGTCGATCCGGGGCCGGCCGACGAGGCGCACCTCGCGGCGATCGTCGCGCAGGGGCCGGTCGGGCTGGTGCTGATCACGCACGGGCACCCGGACCACACCGAGGGCTCGGCGCGCCTGCACGACCTGCTCGGTGGGGCGCACGTGCGTGCCGCCGACCCGGCCCACACCATCGGCGGTGAGCCGCTGACCGGGCCGGTCGAGGATCTTGATTGCTTCGGCCTGGAGATCCGCCTGCTCAGCACCCCCGGGCACACCGCCGACTCGGTCTGCTTCCTCGCCGGGCGGGACGGTCAGCGGGTGATCCTCACCGGTGACACGATCCTGGGCCGAGGCACCACGGTCGTGGCGCATCCGGACGGGCACCTCGGGGACTACCTGACCAGCCTGGAGCTGCTCTCGACGTACCGGGGGATCCCGGCGCTGCCCGGACACGGCCCGGCACTCGCCGACTGCGGTGCCGCCGCCGAGTTCTACCTCGCCCACCGTCGCGCCCGCCTCGACCAGGTCCGCACGGCGCTGGACGCGGGCGCGCGGACCGCGGCCGAGGTGGTCGCCGCGGTCTACGCGGACGTCGACAGGTCGTTGTGGTGGGCGGCGGAATGGTCGGTACGCGCCCAACTCGAATACCTGGGCCGGGAATCCGACGCCGGTGACGCGAGGTTGGATCCAGCGTGACCTGCCCGGTGTGCGGAACCGTCGCAGTGCCCGGCGCCCGGTTCTGCCACAACTGCGGCGCCGCGCTGCCGGCCGCCGCGACTCTGCCCGCGGCCGAGCGCCGGGTGGTGACGGTGCTCTTCGGCGACCTGTCGGACTTCACCTCCTGGTCGGAGGATCTCGATCCGGAACGCGTCGGCGCGGTCACCGACCGGGTGCTGGCCGCGCTGGCCGGGGCGGTCAAGACCTTCGGCGGGCACGTCGACAAGCTGACCGGCGACGGGATCATGGCGGTCTTCGGTGCGCCCGTGGCGCACGAGGACGACGCCGAGCGGGCGGTACGCGCCGCGTTGTCCATGCAGCGGGCGGTCCGCCGGGTGCTCGACGACGAGCGGGGCGGCGGCGCGCCGCTGGGACTACGGGTCGGGCTCAACACGGGTGACGTGATCGCCGGTATCCAGGCCGCCATCGAGTACACGGTCATCGGCGACACCGTGAACACCGCCGCCCGGCTGGCCGACGCCGCTGCCGTGGGCGCGGTCTACGCCGGTGGGCGTACCGCCGCGGCGACCCGGCACGTGGCGAGCTGGCGGGCGCTGCGGCCGCTGCGGCTCAAGGGCAAGCGCGAGCCGGTCGAGGCCTACGAACTGCTCGGCCTGCTGGACGCGCCCGGCACCCGCTCCGGTCTGGGCGACGAGGCGCCGTTCGTGGGCCGGGAGACCGAGATCGGCCGGGTGGCCGGCCGGCTCGCCGAGGTGATCGACCGTACCGAGCCCCGGGTGCTGCTGATGACCGCCGAGGCGGGCATCGGGAAGTCCCGGTTCGCCGCCGAGGTGGAACGCCTCGCCGCCGGCTACGACGTCGGTGCCGGCCGGTACGCCGCGCACACCGGTGCCCGGGTCCTCTCGGTGCGTTGCGCGGCGTTCGGCGAGCGTCGCCGGCTGGCTCCCCTCGCCGACCTGGTGCGCGCCGCGACGGGGCTGCCCAACGACGCCGCGACCGCGGTCACCCGCGCGGCCGTGGAGGAGCGGTTGCGCCGGCTCGGGCAACGGCTCAGCCGTACCCGGACCGAGCCGGCCCCGGTCGCCATCGATCAACTACTGGCCCTGCTCGGGTACGCGGAACTGCCCGCCGGCGGCCCGACGGACCAGGGCGAGTGGGGCACCGCCCAGCCGCCGACCGACGCCGACGCGGTACCGAACGCGGTCGCCGACCTGCTCAGCGCGCTCGCCGAGGAGGCGCCGCTGGTGGTGATCGTGGACGATCTGCACGACGCCACCGCGGAGACCATCGGCGCACTGGAGGTCACGCTGTCCCGGCTCAGCGGGCCGGTGCTGGTGCTGCTGCTCGGCCGACCGGAGCTGGTGCGTGCCGCCGGCACCCTGGCCCGGGTCTCCGACGCCGAGGTGCAGCCACTGCCGCCGCTGCGGGGTGCCGACGCGGCCCGGCTGCTGACCAGTTACCTCGGCGGTGGACGGCTGCCCCAGGCCGACGCCGACCGGTTGCTCGCCACCGCCCAGGGCAACGCCTTCTACCTGGCGGAGCTGGTCACCCTGCTGATGGAGCGTGGCGCGCTCACCGCCGGGACGCGCAACAGCTGGCGGCTGGCACCCGGCTCGCTGGGCAGCCGGCTGCTCTCCCGGGACCTCGCGGCGGTGCTCGCCGCCCGGATCGACGCGCTGCCGGCCGAGGCCCGCTCGGCGTTGCGCGACGCCGCGGTGGTCGGCGACACGGTGCCGGACGGTGCGCTGGAGGCGTTGCGGGAGCAGCGCACCGGTCGGGACGGCCGTCCGGCCGCGGTCGCCGCCGTCGAGCTGGAACGGGCCGTGGAGGAGTTGCTGCAACGCCGGATGCTGCACCGCACCCGCAGCGGGTACGCCTTCGCCACCCCGCTGATGCGGGAGGCCGCGTACTCCGGGATCAGCAAGGCGGAACTGGCGGAACGGCACGCCGCGCTGGCCCGCTGGGCGGCTCCGGTGACCGAGGCGACCGGAGCGAGCAGCACCGGGACCGGTCCGGGCGGTTTCTCGGAGTCGGCCCGGGACGACTTCGTGGCCGAGCACGTCGAGCGGGCCACCGCGCTGGCCGACGCGGTCACGCTGCGTCCGGACGCGCCGGCCCGGGCGGTCGCGTCGCTGGGTGTGGCGGCGCTCGGCCGGGCCACCCGCCGGGCGCTGCACGCCGGGGAGCCGGCGCTGGCCGTCGAGTACGCCGAACGCGCCACCGAACTTGCCCGCGACGGGATACCCGCGGTCGACCGGGTGGCGCACGCCCGGGCACTGCTCCAGGTCGGTAGGGCCGCCGACGCCCTGGCCTCGGCCGAGAAGATCGCCGCGAACGCGGGAGACCCGGCGACGCGGGTCAGTGCCCTGCTGCTCGCCGGGCAGGCCCAGCAGGCGATGGGTGATCTCCGGCGGGCCGAGTCCTGCTGGCGGGAGGCGTTGCAGGTGGCCGGCGACGCCGACCTGCCCACCCTGCGCGCGTCGGCGATGCGCCGGCTGGGCATGACCGACTTCCTGGTCGGCCGGCTGGGCCAGGCCAGCAGTCGACTCGCGGCCGCGTACCAGGTCAGTTTGGCCGTGGGGGACCGCCGAGGACAGGCGTGGTCGTTGCAGAACCTGGCCTGGGTGACCACCACCCGGGGTGACTTCGCCGGCACGGACGCGGTGCTCGGCCGGGCCGCCCGGCTCTTCGCCGAGCTGAAGGATCCGTACGGACGGGCGTGGCTGCGCGGCACCACCGCCTTCGCCCGGCTGCTCGCCGGGCGGTTGCGGGAGGCGCGCCGACTGGCCCGGGTCTTCCTGCCGTTCGGTGAGCGGGTCGGCGAAGCGTGGGCGGTGGGCACCCTGCGGGCGGTCGACGCGTACGCCAACGCCGAGCTGGGCGAGCTGGTCGACGCCGACCGGGAGGCCCGTCGGGCGTACCGCGACTTCGCCGCCGCCTCGGACGACTGGGGGCAGGGCTTCGCGCTCGTGGTCCGGGGCGTGGTCGCCCGAGGGCTGGGCGAGCCGGAGCACGCCGCGGACCTGCTGACCGACGCGCTCGCGTACGGCCGCCGGACCGCTCACCCGCTGCTCACCGGCATGGCCGGCACGCTGCGTGGCTTCGTCGCGCTGGAGATGGGCGACGTGGCCGGTGCCGAACGGGACGCCCGCGCGGTGCTCACCACGGTGGAACCGCACAATCCGCAGGCACCGGCACAGGTGGCTCCCCGGGTGCTGCTGGCCACCGCCCGGTTGGCGGCCGGTGACTCCGGCACGGCGGTCGGCCTGCTCGCCCCGGTCGCCACGATGGCGGCCACCACCCCGTCCCTGCTCTTCTCCCGGCGGCAGTCGATGGCCCGCTACGCCTCGGCCCTGCTCGCCCACGGCCAGCGCGAACAGGCGCTGGACTGGGCCCGTCGGGCGGTGCGCGCACCGGCCGAGGACGCCCGCAGCCAGGTGATCGCGGCGAGCGTACTGGCCGAGGCGCTGGCCGCGTGCGGGCGGCCGGCGGAGGCGAAGGCCAGCGCCGAGGACGCGGTCCGGTTGTCGTACGCCACCGAGCAGCGCAGCGAACGGGCCGCCGCGGAGGCGCTGCTCACGCGCCTGCGTACCCCCGGCTGACCGCAGCCGCCCGCGACGCCGACGTGCCCCGCCCCAGGGCGTTGCCGAGGGCCGCGCTCCTGGCCGGAAACGTCCGGCGGGCCGCGCGGGTATCCCGGCCCGATTCGTCCCGTCGTTCGGCGGCCGGTACGGATCTGACGGTTTCGGGGATGTGGCGGGTCGGGACGGGCCGCTAGCGTGACGGGTGCATGTGGCCGTCGATGTCGTCGGTCGTGCCGTCGAGGGGGAGGACGAAGATGAGGCTGCCGCGTTCGGTCGCGGGGTGGACGATCGCGGTGTTCGGCGTGCTGGCGCTGGTGATGGGGACGGTCGGCCTGCTCTGGCCGGAGGCGCTGCTGCGGATGCTCGGCTTCGAGATTCCGCAGACCCGTGCACCTGGCGACTACACGGGTGTCTTCGTGACGGCTTCCTCGATGGCCTCGTTCAACATGGGGGTCTACTACCTGCTCGCCACGGCCACCGAGTGGCGCGCGTTCTACCGCTTCACGGTGGTGTTCCGGCTTGTCACGTTCACGGTCTTCACCATCGCGGTGCTCGCCGACATCGCGCCGGGGCGGTTCTTCGGGGTGGCGGCCTGGGAAGGGCTGGGCGCGTTGGCCACCGCCGGCGGACTCTGGTGGGACGCGCGCCGGTCTCCGGGCTCGGGTACGACCGGTGCCCCGGGGGTCACGGCCACGGCGGGCGGGAGCGGATCGATTCCCGGCGAACCGGTGCCGGACGGCGACCGGCGCGGTGCCGGAACGTCGGGTGTGGGGCCGGCCACCGATGCGGTTCACTGAGCAGCCGGCACAGTTCGGTATTTTCGAGATTGTGACCGACACCCCGCCCGGCGCTCTGCCGACGCCCATCGTGCCTGGTCTGACTGATTTGCAGGTGTTTGCCCGAGGTGGTTACGCCACCGTCTACCGGGCGACGCAGATCTCGGTCGGTCGCGAGGTCGCGGTCAAGGTGGAGAACCGGACCCTGGTCAGCGACCGGGACCAGGCCCGCTTCCTGCGCGAGGCGCGTGCCGCCGGTCGGATGTCGTCCCACCCGCACGTGGTCGACCTGTTCGACGTCGGGGTCACCATCGACCAGCACCCTTACCTGATCATGGAACTCTGCGACGGGTCGTACGCCGAGCGGATGCGCAACTCACCGCTGGGCGCCGTCGAGGCCCGCGATCTCGGCATCAAGATCGCGGACGCCATCGCCCACTCGCACGCCGCCGGTGTGCTGCACCGGGACGTCAAGCCGGCAAACATCCTCCACTCGCACTTCAACTCGGCGGTGCTCGCCGACTTCGGGCTCGCCGTGGTCGCCGAGATGCGGGACGCCTCCGTCGCGCTGGAGGTGCTCACGCCGGCCTACGCGCCGCCGGAGATGTTCAGCCACAGTCCGCCGTCGCCGGCCGTCGACGTGTACGCGCTCTGCGCGACGCTCTACGCGGTGATGCACGGCAGGCCGCCGCGCTGGCAGAGCGAGCGCAACCCGAGCCTGGTCACCGTGCTGGAGATGTTCCACCAGCCGATCCCCGGCCTGCCCGGCATCCCGGAGGACCTGGTCGACGTCCTGCGTGCCGGCATGGCCAACGATCCCGGCGACCGCCCGTCCGCCGCGGAACTACGCGACCTGCTGACCAACCTGACGCTGGACGGCTCAGGAGCGTCGAGCACTCCGGTGACACCGATCGGCGGTGCTGCCGCCGGAGTCCACGACGCCGGCCGCCCCGCCCCGTCGGCCGGCGGTGGTGCCACCGAGCGCAGCCGCCGCCGACGCTGGTTCCTGGGGGCCGCCGGGGTGGTCGCCCTCGCTGCCTCGGCGGGCGTCGGCGCCTGGGCGGCAGGTGGTGTGCCGTCGCCGCAGGCCAGCATTCCGGCCCGTCCGGCGGCAACCGGGGTGCTCCGCCCGGGCTGCGCCACTCACCCGGAGGCGCTTCCCGCCGGTGCACAGTGCGCGCCGGAACTGGAGTGCTTCGGGCCGGTGCAGGTGCGTGGCCAGCGGGCCGAGGCCAGCCGAATGCCCTGCGACACCCGGCACACCTGGGAGAGCTACGCCCAGGGACAGTTGCCGGCCGCGTTGGTCGATGCCGGCCACGACGAGATCGTCGCGGATCCCCAGGTACGCCAGGTCTGCAACGAGGGGACGTTCCGCCTGGTGAGCGGGCTGCGCGAGACGGGTGGATGGAACCTTGAGGTGCTACCGCCGGCCGACGCGGACACCGATCTCACCTACCGTTGCCTGGCCGGGCGGGGCTTGAACGGGCTGGCCTCGCCCACACTCACCAGCGGCTGAGTCACCAGAGGGGTCGCGGATGTCAGCGTCCCTGCCGATCACGGCGATGTCGGTCCCGCATCGCCCGGACCGCGTCCCGATCACCCAGAGTCTCCAGTGTGTCGGCGTCGAGGCCGGCCGGCTCGATCCCCGGCCCTCCGGACGTCGGCCCCCAATCGGGTCGAACATCCGCGTCGCGCTGCCGGGCAGCGGTGACGGCCACCCCGGCGACCGTGGCGAGCAGGACGCAGAGCAGCGCCCCCGCCACTCCCAGCAGATCCTGCCGGCGCCCCACGACCAGTGCCGCCAGCAGCCAGAACGCCGCCAGGGCCGCGACCACTGCCACGGTCCGTGCATCGGATCCTGGGAACCGTCTCACCCGTCCAGAATGTCGGAGATTGCCGATCTGTCAACAGCAACCGGCTTCACCAGGCGTAACACCTGACAAACAACAGCTTGCCGGATGAAGTGGTCGCTGCGACAGTGCGTGTCGAGTCGGAAATGCGCCTTCTGTTCGGACGCCACACATTGCCGGACATCTCTAGAGTGGCGGTGGTCGAGCCTCGGTTCGACGTGTCCCGTCTCCCACCGGAAGGCGTCCACATGCCACGACCAATCCGGAGCCTGGCCGCAGCAGGGCTCGTCGGCGTGCTTCTCGCCGGCGCTGCGGTCACACCCGCCGCCGCGTCCACCACGATCGGCGGTGGCACCGCGATCGTCTCGCACCGCACCAGCATCGCCGAACGGCTGCGGGTGGACCGGGTGCCGACGCCCAAACTGGACTGGTACCGCTGCTACGACTACGCCGAGTGCGCGACCGTCCGGTTGCCGCTGGACTATGACCAGCCGAAGGGGGCGACCACCGAGATCGCGGTGCTGCGGGTCAAGGCGCGGGACCAGAAGCGCAAGATCGGCAGCCTCTTCCTCAATCCGGGCGGCCCGGGCGGCTCGGGCACCAGCATCGCGCTCGCCGCGCCGTACTTCCTCGGTGACGACGTGCTCGACCGGTTCGACATCGTCGGGGTGGACCCGCGCGGCGTCGGCGCCAGCGACCAGGTCAGGTGCTTCACGTCGGTGAAGGAGCAGACCAGGGCGTACGAGGGCCTGAACGTCGCCTTCCCGTACACGCGGGACGAGGAGAAGGCGTACGTCGCCTCCTCGATCGCGGTCGGCAAGGCCTGCTCGACCACCGGCAAGCCGATCAGCGGTGCGATGTCCACCGCCGAGGTCGCCCGCGACATGGACGTGCTGCGCCGCGCGGTCGGCGACAAGCGACTCACCTACCTGGGCTTCAGCTACGGCAGCATCCTCGGTCAGTACTACGCCAACATGTTCCCGGACCGGGTACGCGCGCTGGTCATCGACGGCGTGCTGGACGCCACGGCGTGGTTCGGCGCCGGCAAGGCGGGCGACGTCCTCCAAGAGGAGCGGATGCGCAGCGCGCAGGGCGCCCACAAGGCGCTGCGCGAGATCCTCAAGCGGTGCCGGACAGCCGGGGTGGACGCCTGCCCGCTGGCCTCCGGTGACCCGGTCGCCCTGTTCGAGACGGTGACCAAGCGGTTGAAGGCGAACCCGCTGGTGCTGGAGGACCCGGACTTCGGCGAGTTCACCTTCACCTACGCCGACTTCATCGGTGCCATCCTCGGTGGGCTGTACGGGCCGTACGGCTACCTGGACGTCGCCTACCTCACCCATGAACTGCTGGTGCTGACGGACCCGTCGGCGTCCCGGGTGACCCGCGAACAGGCCCGGGTCTCGGTGCTCAAACGAGCCGTCACGGCCCGCGAGCAGGCTCGTGCCTACGACTTCCCGTACAACAACGGCCTGGAGACCTTCCTCGGCGTCGACTGCACCGACGCGAACCACCCCAGAGACGCCGCCTCCTGGCCGGCGCTGGCGGCCAGGGCGGACCAGCGTGACCCGCACTTCGGGCGGATCTGGGCCTGGGCCACCTCGCCCTGTGCCCGCGACACCTGGACGGTGCGCGACGAGGACCGCTTCACCGGTCCGTTCAACCGACGCACGTACAGCCCGGTGCTGGTGGTCGGCAACTACTGGGATCCGGCGACGAACTACAACGGCGCGGTCGCCGCGGCCCGGCTGCTGCCGAACAGTCGGCTGCTCGCCAGCGACAGCTGGGGGCACACCGCGTACGGGACGTCGGCCTGTGTGGACGGTGCCGTCGACGCGTACCTGCTGCGGTTGACGTTGCCGAAGAAGGGCAAGGTCTGCCACGGCGACATCCAGCCGTTCGAGGAGCTGCCGGAGCCCGATGCGGCGCTACGCGCGGACACCTCCAAGGGCGACCTGGCCGCTCAGGGCGCGCCGGGTCGTGGTGAACCCAAGCAGCTTCCGCCGGTCGTCGCGCCGTTGCCGGCCGTGGGCAGCCTGACGGTCCGCTGAGGTTCCGCTCCACTACGCCGGGGTACGGCGGGCGTTCGGGTCGCCCGCCGTACCCCGGCCCGTTTGTCGGGTGGTGGGTACCGGTCGAGACGCTGGCCGCGCGGGCGGCCGGCGGCGGCACGGTCAGCCGGCCCCGAGCCGTCGGGTGCCGGGCAGGTGGGTGGTTCCCCAGGTGGCGATGCTGTCGAGCACCGGGGCGAGGTCCCGCCCGCGTTCGGTCAGTCGGTACTCGTACCGCCGGGGGCGCTCGCTGTAGGGGCGGCGTACGAGGATCCCGCACTCCTCCAGCCGGCGTAGCCGGTCCGTGAGCGTGTTCGTCGGCATCCCCTCGGCCGAGGCGGCCAGGTCCGCGAACCGAAGCTCGCCGCGGAACATCAGGTCACGCACGATCAGCAGGGACCATCTGTCGCCGACGAGATCCAACGTGCCGGCGATCGCGCAGTCCGAGCGGGAAACCGCGTTCCGAGCCGATGTCATCCGTACCTCCCAGTCACTTGCAAGATACAAGTTACCTCCCTAGAGTCACTTGCAAAACACAAGTAACTGGAGGGGTTGTGACTGCGTCCGTGCGTACCCGGTCGGCCTGGTTGTCGATCCCACCCGCGCTCATCGCCGTCGGCTGGTTCTGTGCCGTGCTCGCCGCGAGCGCCCTGGGTGCCTTCCGTACCCCACCGGGTGACCCGCCGGTGGCCCTCGCGCTCGCCGCCGGTGTCCCGCCACTCACCGTGCTCGTCCTCGCCGTCCGGTCGCCGCGATTCCGCGCCTGGGCCCGCCGCCTAGATCTGCGGTTCCTCACCCTGTTGCAGACCTGGCGGGTCGCGGGACTGGCGTTCCTGGCGCTCGTCGCCGTCGACGCGCTGCCGGCCGGCTTCGCGTTGCCGGCCGGTCTCGGCGATGTGGCCATCGGGCTGACCGCGCCGCTGGTGGCGGCCTTCGTGGTCGATCGCGCCCGCCGGCTGTTCGTCGTCTGGACGGCCCTGGGCATCGCCGATCTCGTCCTCGCCGTCGCTCTCGGCGTCCTCTACTCGGCCAGCCCGGCCGGCCTCCTGCTCGCCGACGTCGACACCGGACTCATGTCCACCCTGCCGATGAGCCTCGTCCCGGCCTTCGGCGTCCCTGTCACCCTGGTCGCCCACCTACTGTCACTTTTCAGCCTCACCGCTCGCTGAGCTGCACCGGAGCTGGCGGTCGGAGGACCGCACCTCGACAGCCGCGGCTACTCTCAGTGCCACGCGAAATCCGAAAAGTAGCGAGGTGGGCGATGGGTGTAAGCCTTTCCAACTCCCGGTGGCGCTCGGTGGCCACCACCGCGGCGGTCGCCCTGACGCTGCTGCTCGGTGCGGCGGCCGGCTGCGACAGCCAGCGGGAGCCGGAACTGCCGTCCGTGCAGGAGAAGCTCCGCGAGTCGCAGATCTGGGGCCAGCCCGTCCTGCGGATCGGGGTGGCCGACGACGAGCCGCTGATGGGCGAGGTACGCGACGGCGTCAACATCGGGTTCGACGTCGAGATCGCCCGGTACATCGCGGCCTCCCTCGGCTACGAGGGGGCACACCGCGTCGAGTTCGTCAACGTGTCCACCGAGGACCGGATCCCCGCCCTCCAGGGCGGCGACGTCGACCTCGTCGTCTCCAGCTTCTCCATCACCGAGGACCGGAAGAAGCAGGTCAGCTTCGCCGGGCCGTACTTCGTCACGAAACAGGAGGTGCTGGTGCCGACCCGGCACCGCAGCGCTATCCGTACCATCGAGGACCTGCGGAACCCGGACTACAAGATCTGTACCAGCGGCGGCTCCACCACCGAGGCGGAGCTGGAGAAACACCAGGTTCCCACGCTGGTGGTGAAGGACGTCTGGGACTGCGTCAAGGGCATCCGGGCCGGCAAGTACGACGCGGTCAGCTCGGACGAGACGATCCTCGCCGGCTTCCTGGCCCGCTACCCGACCGAGTTCGAGATCGTCGACATGCCGTTCGGCACCAGCGAACTGCTCGGCGTCGGCGTGCCGATCGGTGATCCGGCGCTGCGCGACCTGGTCGCGTACTTCCTCGACAAGAGTTACCAACAGGAACGCAACGGGGAGGCCAGCCCGTGGCAGACCGCGTACAACCGGACGCTGGGGCCGTGGCTACGGGTCGAGAAGCGACAACCACAGCCGTTGGACGTGCCGAAGCTCGTCGACTTCGACGACAAGGCGCCACAGCGATGAGTACCGCACCCGCCACCACCTCGGACGATCCGGACGCCGGCCGCCCGCCGCCCGTACCGCGGAATCCCGTGCCACCGTCCGCCTCGCCGCCCCCAGCGCTGTCAACGAAGTCGACGGCACCGGCAGAGCAGGTCACGCCGGCCGCCGCCACCTCACCGACGAGTGGTGACGGCGGCTGGGACCCGGCCGAGCGCCGGGCGCGAGCCAGCCAGTCGTTTTGGACGGCGGTGGTCGGCGTACCGGCGATCTTCTCGGTGCTGCGGCTCGGCATCGAGGCCGGCGGCGAACTGCAGACCACGTTGCTGCTGGTGGCCAACGTGGGTCCGGTCAACCTGCTCGCCGGCTTCCTCACCACGGCGGCCCGCCTGCTCTCCACAGTGCTTGTCGCGGTCTTCGCGCTCGGCGGGGTCCTCGCCGCCAGCGGGCACCGGATGACCCGTCGGCCGCTCTTCGCCAGGTGGGCGGAGATCACCCCGAGCTGGCTCGTCGCGGCGAGCTTCCTGATGGCCCTGGTGACCTGGCCGCTGCTGTATCTCCCGTTGCTGCTGCCCACCTTCGCGGCGGCCTTCCAGTTCCGACCGGAACGCCTGCACGAACGCCCCGCCGTACGCGCCCTGATCGTCGTCGCGGCGTACGCCGGCTACCTCTGGCTGCTCGTGCCGACGCTGCGTCACGCCGGTGGGCAGGGCGAGCCGCTGCCGATCGTGCTGCTGGTCCTACCGCCGTTGCTGGCTCTCTTCGTCGCCGGGCCGCTGCCCGGGATCGTCATCCGGTTGCTCGCCCCGGTGACCCAGCTCGCCGTGCTTGTGGTGCTGGTCTGGGCCGCGCTGCCGGTGATCAGCACGCCGGTACTGCCGATGACGGTGACCACTGTGGGCGAGCCCGGTGCCACCGCTGCCGGTGCCGCCGAGGAGATCCGTGGGCACGTGGTGACCACCGACGACGTCAACATGGTGATCCTCCAGGAGCGCGGCGGGGTGCGCTACGTGCCGGTCGACCAGGTACGGGGGCAGGTGCTCTGCCCGTCGGAGGAGGAACTGCCCCGGTACCGGCTGCGCATCCACGACTTCCACATCGAGGACTCGCTGTTGGAAGGGCTTGGCCGTCGGGTACGCCCCGTCCACCGGGTCGACGCCGCCTGCCGCTGAGCCGTGCACACCCGTGTCCGTGCCGCAGGTTGCGGCATGTCGCCCCTTCCCACCGGGGCGAACGCGCGACATGCCGCAACTCGCGACGATCATCCACGTGACCTCCCTCAGTACGACTTCTCCTGACCGAGGAGGTGCTGGGCGACGAAGTTGAGGATCATTTCCCGGCTGACCGGAGCGATCCGGCCCGCCCGTACCGCCCCGAGCAGGGTGGCCACGCCGTACTCGGTGGTCATACCGGCGCCGCCGAGCGCCTGCACGGCCGTGTCCACCGCCAGCGCGGCAGCCTCGCCGGCCGCGTACTTGGCCATGTTGGCCGAGACGCCGGCCTCCAGGTCACGGCCGGCGTCGTACAGCGTCGCCGCCTTCTGAATCATCAGCCGGGCCAGTTCGACCTGGACTGACGCGTGCGCGAGGGGGTGCGACACCCCCTGGTGGGAGCCGATCGTCCGCCCACCCCAGACGGAACGGGTCGCGGTGTACTCGGCGGCGCGCTCGATGGCGTACCGGCCGGTGCCGGCGCCCATCGCGGCGACAGTGATGCGTTCCGGGTTCAGCCCGGCGAAGAGCGCCGGCAGGCCGGCGTCCAACGACTCGCCGACCAGCGCGTCGGCGGGCAGCCGTACGTCGTCCAGGTAGAGCAGGAACTGGTTCTCCGGGGACACGATCTCCATGTCGAGCTTGGACCAGGTCAGCCCGGCCGCGTCGGTCGGCACGATGAACAACGCCGGCTTGAGTCTCTGCGGTGCCGCGTCCGCTGAGCCGGCACTGCCGTCGGCGACGCGGGCCACCACCAGGACGTGCCCGGCCTCGTCCACGCCGGAGATGTAGCACTTACGGCCGGACAGCACCCAGTCGTCGCCGTCGCGGCGGGCCATCGTGGTGAGACGGTGGAAGTTCGAACCGGCGTCCGGCTCGGTGATCGCGAAGACGATCTTCTGGGAGCCGTCGGCCAGCCCCGGCAGGTGGCGTTTGCGCTGTTCCTCGGTGCCGTGCCGGTTGATGACGGTGGCGGCGATGGCGGGGGAGACCACGAGCAGCAGCAGCGGGCAGCCGGTGGCGGCCAGTTCCTCGCAGACGATGGCCAGGTCGGTGATGCCGCCGCCGCCACCGCCGTACTCGGTGGGGATGTTGACGCCCAGGTAGCCGAGCCGGCCGGCCTCCTGCCACAGCTCGGTGGTGTGCTCGCCGGCCTTGGCCTTCGCCACGAAGTACTCGTGGCCGTACCGCCTGCCCAGCGCGCGCACGGCGTCGCGGAGCTGATCCTGCTCGGGGGTGAGGTCGAAGTTCATGACGGCGACTCCTCATCGGGGGTGACCACGGCCAGCACGGCGCCCGTGTCGACCTGACCGCCGGCCGGCACCGGCAGCTCGGTGACCAGGCCGTCGGTGGGGGCGAGCACGGGGTGTTCCAGCTTCATCGCTTCCAGGGTCAGCAGCAGGTCACCGGTGGCGACCCGGTCACCGACCTCGACGTGCACCCGGGCCACCGCGCCGGGCAGCGGCGCGAGCAGCGACCCGGCGGCCAGCTCCGCGGTGGGCAGCGGGAAACGCGGCAGCTCGGTCAGGCCCGTCGCCCCGGCCGGGCCGTCCACGAAGACCTCCGACCCCACCCGGTGTACGCGGTACGCCCGCCGCACCCCGTCGACGTCGAGCACGACCCGCTCCGGGTACGCCTCGACAAGCGCGACGGCCGGTGTCGCCGGGTCGGTGTCGCCCTCGGCTGTCGGGGTGGGGGCCACCGACCACTCGGCGAGGCTGCCCGAGCGGTCCAGCCGGTAGCGGATCTCGATCTCGTCGCCGTCCGGGCCGGTGAACCGGGTGACCTGCGGGACGGCGGGTACGTTGCGCCAGCCCGAGGGCAGGCTGGCCAGCACCGGCGCCGACGTCCGGCGAGCGGCGGCAGACGCCAGCGCGGCGGCCAGCGCGACCAGGGGAACCTCCGCGGCGGGCAGGATCGGCTCGAAGACTTCGGCGTGCCGGTCCAGGAAGCCGGTGTCGATGTCGACGGCGGTGAACTCCGTGCTGCGCAGGACACGGACCAGCAGGTCCCGGTTGGTGGCCACGCCGTGCAGCTCGGCACGGGACAGCGCACCGGCCAGCGCGCGGGTCGCCTCCGCGCGGGTGGGCGCCCAGGCGATCACCTTGGCGAGCATCGAGTCGTAGTGGACGCTCACCGCCGACCCGTCAACCACGCCGGAGTCCAGCCGCAGGCCGGGCGCGGCCAGTGGTCCGAACTCGGCCGCCACGCCGGGCAGGGCGAACCGGTGCAGGGTGCCGGTGGCCGGCCGGTACCCGTGCGCGGGATCCTCGGCGCAGAGGCGGACCTCGATCGCGTGTCCGGTGACCTGTGGTGTCGTGACCAGCGGCAGCGGCGCACCCTCGGCGACAAGCAGTTGCAGCCGGACCAGGTCCAGCCCGGTGGTCAGCTCGGTGACCGGATGCTCCACCTGGAGGCGGGTGTTCATCTCCAGGAAGTGGATCTCCCCGTCGGAGGCGAGCAGGAACTCGACAGTGCCGGCCCCGACGTAGTCGACAGCCCGTCCGGCGGCCACCGCCGCCTCGTGCAGCCGCTCGCGCACCTCGTCGGCCAGGACGCCGGGCGCCTCCTCGACGATCTTCTGGTGCCGGCGCTGGATCGAGCAGTCCCGCACACCCAGCGCCACCACCGTGCCGTACCTGTCGCCGAAGATCTGCACCTCGACGTGCCGGCCACGTTCGACGTACCGCTCGATGAAGACCGTGCCGTCGCCGAACGCCGCTGCCGCCTCGCGGCGCGCACCGGCGACGGCCTCGACCAGCCCGTCGGCGTCGCGGACCACCCGCATGCCGCGCCCGCCGCCCCCGGCGGACGCCTTCACCAGCACCGGGAAGGTCGTCACCTGTGCCGGGTCGGTCCAGGTGGGCAGCATCGGCACGCCGGCCTCGGCGAGCAGCGCCTTGGCGGCCATCTTGTCGCCCATGGCGGCGATCGCCTTGGCCGCCGGGCCGACCCAGGTCAGCCCGGCGTCCGTCACCGCCGCGGCGAACTCGGCGTTCTCGGCGAGGAAGCCGTAGCCGGGATGGACGGCGTCGGCACCGCACCGGCGGGCCGCGTCCAGGATGAGATCGATGCGCAGGTACGTATCGGCGGGCGCGTTGCCGGGCAGCCGGACGGCCTGGTCCGCCTCGGCGACGAAGGGCGCGTCGGCGTCCGCGTCGGAGTGCACGGCGACCGTCTCGATCCCGAGTGCCCGGCAGGTGGCGAAGACCCGGCGGGCGATCTCTCCCCGGTTCGCC
>NZ_JBFAML010000027.1:0-88183 GCF_040660295.1 Micromonospora sp. NPDC049891 | reverse complement strand
ACCTGGAACACTACGAATTCCGTCTGGTGAGCGAAGCGCTGGCCGAGCGTGAAGTGCTGCTGAAGCTGGCACCGCACATCGCGTTCCCGATGCGTTTCCGCCTGCCGCACCAGCCGCACCTGCGTCCGGCCTGGATGATCCGTATCGGCCTGTTCCTGTACGATCACTTGGGCAAACGCACCAGCCTGCCGGGCAGCAAGGGGTTGCGCTTTGGACCAGAGTCAGTGCTGAAGCCTGAACTGAAGCGCGGTTTCGAATATTCCGACTGCTGGGTCGACGATGCTCGCCTGGTGGTGCTGAACGCGCAGGAAGTGGAAAAACGCGGCGGCGAAGTGCGCACCCGCACCAAAGTGACCCGCGCATGGCGTGAAAACGACCTGTGGATGGTGGAAGCGGTCGATATCGACAGCGGCAAAACCTTCACCTGGCGCGCCAAAGGCCTGGTGAACGCCACCGGCCCGTGGGTGAAAAACTTCTTCGACGACGGCCTGAAGCTGAAATCGCCTTACGGCATCCGTCTGATCAAAGGCAGCCACATCGTGGTGCCGCGCGTGCACGATCAGCCGCAGTCTTACATTCTGCAGAACGAAGACCACCGCATCGTGTTCGTGATCCCGTGGAATGACGAGTTCTCCATCATCGGCACCACCGACGTGGAGTACAAAGGCGATCCGAAAGACGTGAAGATCGACGAGAACGAAATCGCTTATCTGCTGAAAGTGTACAACGATCACTTCAAGAAGCAGCTGGGCCGCGACGACATCGTCTGGACTTACTCCGGCGTGCGTCCGCTGTGCGACGACGAGTCCGATTCACCGCAGGCGATCACCCGCGATTACACGCTGGACGTGCACGATGAGCAGGGCAAAGCGCCGCTGCTGTCGGTCTTCGGCGGCAAGCTGACCACCTACCGCAAGCTGGCCGAGCATGCGATGGAAAAACTGGCCCACTACTACCCAGGCTGCGGCCCGGCGTGGACCAAAAACGCCACGCTGCCGGGCGGTGACATCGACGGCGACCGCGACGGCTACGCGGCCAAACTGCGCCGTGCGCACGGCTGGTTGCCGGAAGCTCTCGCGCGCCGCTATGCCCGCACCTACGGCAGCCAGAGCGAGCTGATCCTGGCCGGCGCCAACGGCCTCGCCGATCTGGGCGAAGATTTCGGCCACGGTCTGTATGAAGCCGAGCTGCGCTACCTGACCGAGAAAGAGTGGGTCGTAGAGCTGGCCGACGCCATCTGGCGCCGTACCAAGCTGGGTATGTGGCTGGACGAGGCGCAGCAGGCGCGAGTGAAAGCCTGGCTGGCAGAACACGCGAAAACGAAAGCGCTGTCTCTGGCTTCCTGAGCCGCAGCGTAACGAAAAAACGAAAAAGGGCCGATTATCCGGCCCTTTGCTTTTTTCCTGCCCCGCTTTACAGCTTCACCGGCTGAATGTGCCAGATTTCGTCCGCGTATTCCTGAATGGTGCGATCGGAGGAGAAGTAGCCCATGTTGGCGATGTTCAGCACCGCACGCCGCGTCCATTCGTCCTGATTGAGATAGACCTCGTCCACCTTGTCCTGCGTGTCCACATAGCTGCGGTAATCCGCCAACAGCTGATAGTGGTCGCCGAGGTTGACCAGCGAGTCGAACAGATTGCCATAGCGTTTCGGCTCTTCCGGGCTGAACACGCCGGTAGCGATCTGCGTCAGCGCCTGATGCAGCTCCGGGTCTTGCTCATAGTACTGGCGCGGGTTGTAACCGTTGCGGCGCAGCTCCTCGACCTGCTCGGCGGTATTGCCGAAGATAAAGATGTTCTCCTCCCCCACGTGCTCGCGCATCTCGACGTTGGCGCCGTCCAGCGTGCCGATGGTCAGCGCGCCGTTCAGCGCGAACTTCATATTGCTGGTGCCCGAGGCCTCGGTGCCCGCCAGCGAGATCTGCTCCGACAGATCCGCCGCCGGGATAATGATCTGCGCCAGGCTGACGCCGTAGTTCGGAATGAACACCACCTTCAGTTGGGTATGCACGCGCGGATCGTTGTTGATCACTTTGGCCACGTCGTTGATCAAGCGGATGATCTGCTTGGCGGCATAGTAGGCCGAGGCCGCCTTGCCGGCGAAGATCACCACCCGCGGCACGCGCTCGATCTCCGGATCGTCCAGCAAACGGTTATACAGCGTGATGACGTGCAGCACGTTGAGCAGCTGCCGTTTGTACTCGTGGATGCGCTTGATCTGCACGTCGAACAACGCATCCGGGTTAACCACCACGTTGAGCGTTTTGGCGATATACAGCGCCAGCCGCTCCTTGTTCTGCCGCTTGGCGCGCTGTACCGCCTGCAGGAAGCTCGGGTAGTCGATATTGGCCTGGATCTCGCTCAGTTGGCTGAGATCGGTGCGCCAGGTTTGGCCGATGCAGTCGTCCAGCACCGCCGCCAGCGGCGGGTTGGCCAGCGCCAGCCAACGACGCGGCGTTACCCCGTTGGTTTTGTTGCAGAAACGAGTCGGGAACAGCCGGGCGAAGTCGGCGAACAACGACTGCACCATCAGTTCAGAATGCAGAGCGGAAACGCCGTTGACCTTGTGGCTGGCCACCACCGCCAGCCACGCCATGCGCACCCGGCGGCCGTTGGTTTCGTCGATGATCGAGACCCGCGCCAGCAGATCGTTGTCGCCCGGCGCCACTTCCTGCACCATCTTGAGGAAGTGATCGTTGATTTCGAAAATCAGCTGCAGGTGGCGCGGCAAGATGCGGCCTATCATGTCCAGCGGCCAGGTTTCCAGCGCCTCGCTCATCAGCGTGTGGTTGGTGTAAGAGAACACCTGCTCCACCACTTCCCAGGCGTCGAGCCACTTGAATTTGTGCTCGTCGATCAGCCGGTGCATCAGCTCGGGAATCGACAATACCGGGTGGGTGTCGTTGAGGTGAATGGCGATTTTGTCCGCCAGGTTGTCGAAGGTTTTGTGCATCAGCCAATGGCGATTGAGGATATCCTGCACCGTGGCCGACACCAGGAAATACTCCTGCCGCAGCCGCAGTTCGCGCCCGGAGGAGGTCGAATCGTCCGGATACAGCACGCGCGACACGTTCTCCGAATGGTTTTTATCTTCCACCGCCGCGAAGTAATCGCCCTGGTTGAACTTGCCGAGGTTGATCTCGTTACTGGCCTGCGCGCCCCATAACCGCAGCGTGTTGGTGGCGTCAGTGTCAAAACCGGGGATCACCTGATCGTAGGCGATGGCCACGACCTCTTCGGTCTCCAGCCAACGCGCCTTGGCGCCCTCCTGCTGCACGCGGCCGCCGAAGCGCACCTTGTAGCGGGTGTTATGGCGCGGAAACTCCCACGGATTGCCGTACTCCAGCCAGTAGTCCGGCGATTCCATCTGTTGGCCGTTGACGATGTTCTGCTTGAACATGCCGTATTCATAGCGAATGCCGTAGCCGCGCCCCGGCAGCGCCAGCGTGGCCAGCGAGTCGAGGAAGCAGGCCGCCAGCCGGCCCAGACCGCCGTTACCGAGCCCGGGGTCGTTCTCTTCCTCCAGCAGCTCCGCCAGGTTCAGCCCCATCTCATTCAGCGCATTGTCGATATCCTGATAGATGCCCATCGACAGCAGCGCGTTAGACAGAGTGCGGCCGATCAGGAACTCCATCGACAGGTAATACACCTGCCGCACGTCTTGAGACAGCTGGGCGCGGTTGGAACGCAGCCAGCGCTCCACCATGCGATCGCGCACCGCGAACAGTACGGCGTTCAGCCAATCGTGCCGGTTGGCGATAGCCGGATCCTTGCCGACGATAAACATCAGCTTATAGGCGATGGAGTGTTTCAGCGCTTCCACACTGACCGTAGGTGAGGTGTAACTAAACGGTGAAGTCATGGCTTTTTAATCCCTTGTAGGGAGCCCCGCCATTCGCCGCGGAATAGCGGGCTCCGCTGAACATGGACGCGATACGCCGCGCCCCGACAATCTACCCTTACGGCTGCCCGCCGTGCGTCAACCCGAGACGCGAAACGCGGGCTACAAGCGTTGATAAAGCGATAAATACTCTTTCGCCGCCACCGGCCAGCCGAAGTCCACGCTCATGGCGTGACGCTGAACGTGGCGCCAGTGTTTCGGCCGGCTCCACAGCACCATGGCGCGGCGGATGGCGTTGCCCAGCGCAACGGCGTCGCAATCGTCGAACACAAATCCGCTGGCGGTGCCGTCGGCCAGGTTCTCTAGGGCGCAGTCCACCACCGTGTCCGCCAGCCCGCCGGTACGGCGCACCAGCGGCAGCGTGCCGTATTTCAGGCCGTAGAGCTGCGTCAGGCCGCAGGGCTCGAAGCGGCTCGGCACCAGAATGACGTCGGCGCCGCCGATGATGCGGTGGGAGAAGGATTCGTGATAACCGATCTGCACGCCGACCTGCTCAGGGTAGTCGGCGGCGGCGGCCAGAAACGCCTGCTGCAGCACCGCGTCGCCGGCGCCCAGCAGCGCCAACTGCCCGCCCTGCGCCAGCAATTCGGGCAACGCCTGCAGCACCAGATCGAGGCCTTTCTGGCTGGTCAATCGGCTCACCACCGCGAACACCGGCAGCGATTCGTCCACCTTCAGTCCCATGGCCTTTTGCAGATGCAGCTTGTTTTTGACCTTGCTTTTCAGATCGTCGGCGTCATAGCGGGCGCTCAGCCGCGGGTCGTGGGTCGGATCCCAAATCTTGTCGTCCACGCCGTTGAGGATGCCGCTCAGCCTGCCCTGCCGCTGCCGCTCCTGCAGCAGCCCCTCCATGCCGTAGCCGAACTCCGGCCGGGTGATCTCGCGCGCATAGGTCGGGCTGACGGCGGTCACGTGGTCGGCATAAAACAACCCGGCCTTGAGGAACGACATCTGGCCGTAGAACTCCAGGCCATAGACGCTGTAAAACGACGCCGGCAGCCACAGCTCGGTCACGTGATGGGCGGAGAACAGCCCCTGGTAGGCCAGGTTGTGCACCGTGAACACCGAACGCGCCGGGTGGCCGTTGGCGGCCAGATAGGCGCAGCTGAGACCGGCGTGCCAGTCGTGGGCGTGCACCAGCTGCGGGCGCCAGTAGCGATCCAGCCCCTTGGCCAGCTCGCAGGCCATCCAGCCCAGCAGCGCAAAGCGCCGGTGGTTGTCGGGGTAGGCGTACATGGACTGATCGTGGTACGGGCTGCCCGGCCGGTCATACAGCCAGGGCGCATCGAGCAGGTAAATGCCCACGCCATGATAGGTGCCGTAACGCAGGCCCACCCGGCCGGCGAACGAATCGATTTCCGCCACCAGCACGGTGTCCGGAATGCCGTTGCGTACGTCAGGGAAAGCGGGCAATAGCACCCGAACATCGGCGCCTTCGGCGATTTGCGCCGCCGGCAGTGCGCCAACCACGTCTGCGAGTCCGCCCGTTTTCAGCAGGGGGAACATTTCAGAACATACGTGTAAGACCTGCATTATCACTCCTGAAAGTCGGCCGAAGGCCTCTGGATAAGAAATAAAGCAGGCTTGCCGCTGTTATGTGTGCCGCGTTGCGCAAGCCATCGAACCGTTCATCGGGCGGCAGGCTATCGTTCTGCCGCCCACGTTAACTCACAATTTTGACAACATTTCGCGCGTCACCAGCACGATGCCGCCTTCCGAGCGATAAAAACGCTTGCTGTCCTCATCGGCGTTTTCCCCGATCACCATGCCCTCCGGAATGTGGCAGGCGCGGTCGATGATGCAGCGCCGCAGGCGGCAGGAACGGCCGACGTTCACGTCCGGCAACAATACGGTAGAGTCGATGGTGCAAAACGAGTTCACTCGCACGCGCGGGAACAGCACCGAATGCACCACCACCGAGCCCGAGACGATACAGCCGCCGGACACCAGCGAGTTCATGGTCATGCCGTGCACCCGGGTCGGTCGGTGCACGGCGGCCACCTCGTCGTACACCTCGGCGAGACGCTGGGCGGTGACCTCCCACGAGTAGTGCCGACGGGCCCGGGCCCGCGCCGCGCCCGCGTACGCGAACCGGCGGATCCGGTCGTCGAGCAGCGCGCGCAGCGCCTCCCCCAGCGCACGCGGATCCCGCGCCGGCACCAGGTCACCTGTCACGCCGTCGACGACCGTGTCGCGCAGACCGCCGACGGCGGTGGCCACCACGGGCACCCCGCACGCCATCGCCTCCAGCGGAGTCAGCCCGAACGGCTCGTACCAGGGCGCCGCGACCAGGATGTCCGCCGAGCGGTACCAGCGGCCCATCTCCTCCCGGGGCACCGCGCCGACCAGGCGGACCCGGTCGGCGACGCCGCAGCTGCCGGCGAGCGCCCGCAGCCGCCGGGCGTACGGGTCGGTCTCCAACAGGCCGGCCGGTGGGCCACCCACCACCACGCACTCGGCCTCGGGCACGTGCGCCATCGCCCGGACCACCGTCTGGAAGCCCTTGCGTTCCACCAGCCGTCCCACGGTGAGGATCCGGGGCCGGTCGGGTTCCCGCTCGGTGGCTGGACCGAGCGGGGCGAACGTGGTCAGGTTCACCCCGGACGGGATGACTGTCATCGCCGACCGGGGCACGCCCATCCGGACCAGCTCGCCGACCTCGTCGCGGCACTGCGCGATCACCCGGTCCACCGAGCGCCCCAGCTGGCGCTCGTAGCCGATCCGCCGGGCCGGGCTGGTGTCCTGCACGCCCTGGTGACGACGCTTCACCGTGCCCAGCGCGTGGTACGTCTGCACCACCGGCACCCCGGTCCGCCGGCCCGCCTCCAGCGCGGCCAGCCCGCTCATCCAGAAGTGTGCGTGGATCACGTCGGGGGCCCAGTCCCCGCCCCGCCACCTGTCGATGAGCCAGGAGCCGAACGGGCGCATGTGCGGCAGCAGCGCGTCCTTCGCCACCGGCTCGGCCGGCCCGGCCGGGACGTGCACCACGTCGTAGCCGTCCGGACTGCGTACGGTCACCGGTAGGTCCACCGCGTCGCGGCGGGTGTAGACCCGCACGTCGTGTCCGGCGGCGGCGAGCGCTGCGGAGAGCTCCGCGACGTGCGTGTTCTGGCCACCGGCGTCCTCGCCGCCCAGGATGGCGAGCGGGCTGGCGTGCTCCGAGATCATCGCTATCCGCATACTTCCTCCTCCAGCAGCCGGTCCCAGTCGGTGAGGAAACGGTCGAGGCCGTAGCGTTCACGGGCGGCGACGCGGGCCGCAGCGCCCGCCCGGCGTGCCCGCTGCGGTTCGGCGACGAACCGGCCGGCGGCCTCCAGCAGCGTGTCGACCCGGGTGGAGAGGGCACCGGCACCCGGCGGCACCGCCATCACCGCCTCGGTGGTGGCCAACGCCACCACCGGCATGCCCATCGTCATCGCCTCGATCAGGCTCAACCCCAGCGACGTCCACCGGCACAGGTGCAGGTACGCCCGGCGGCGTGCCAACTCGGCGTGCATCCGGTGCTGCGGCACGTCGTCGTGGCTGACCAACCGGTCGGCCGGCAGACCGAGGTGCTCGGCCAGCCCGGCCACCTCCATGCCGAAGACGTCAAGCGGGGCGATCTCGGCGAACCGGGGCAGCAGGTCGGTGCCGGTGACCCGCCAGCGGCGGACCGGCTCGTTGATCACGACGGCCAGCCTGTCGAGTTCACCTGTGTACTCGACGGCCGGCGGCACGATGCCGTGGTCGACGACTGTGGTCCGGGTCGTGCCGGTGTCCCAGAACAGCTCGTTGAAGGCCGTCACGTGGGCGATGAGCAGGTCGTCCCGGTCGGCCATCGGATGGCGGCTGTTGGGGACCTGACCGTCCTTCGGGGTGTTGTGCTCCACGTAGATCGCCGGCAGGTCCCGGCCGGGCCGGCGACCGAGCCACTCCTCGGCCAGGTCCAGTTCCTCCGGGCGTTGCAGGATCACCAGGTCGACCTCGGCGGTGCGCAACTGCTCCGGGCTCACCTCCGCGGCGCTCTCCGGCCAGGTGTACGTCCGGGCCCGACCCAGCCCGTACGGTCCCCGGTCCGGGGTGGCCGGAATCAGGTAGCGGTGCTTGCCGTGCACGAACGAGGTGGTCCAGGAACCGTGCACGTGCCAGAGCAGGATGTTCATCCGGCACCCCCACCACCGACGCCTGCCACCTCGGGTACCGCCCGCGACCCGGCCGGACCGGCGGACGGTCGGTCCGGCGAGACACCGAGCAGTCGCAACGCGTCGAGCACGGCGCCCGGCTCGACGCCGCTGAGGCAGGGATGTCCGGGTACCGGACACCGTGCGGCCCGGGTGTCGCGGCAGGCCGCGGTGGCGTCGCCGAGGCGTACCGTCGGCACCCGCCACGGCCCCCACTGCCCGAAGGGGACGGTCGGCGCGAAGAGGCTCACCACCGGCACGCCGTACGCGGCGGCCAGGTGCGCCGGCCCGGTGTTGCCGACCACCACCGCGCCGGCGGCGGCCACCACCCCGGCCAGCTCGGCCAGGCCGGTGCGGCCACCGAGGTCCCGGCAGTGCCGTCCGGCGACCCGCGCGGTGAGTTCCCGCTCGTGGGGACCGCCGGTGACCACCACCCGGTGCCCGGCGGCGCTCAGTTCGTCGGCGATCCGCTCGGCCAGCTCCGGCGGGCAGCCCCTTGCCGGTGCCGCCGAGCCGGGATGCAGCACCACGTAGCCCGGTGCGCCGGCCTCCGTCGGTGGCGGCGGGACCGGACGCAGCCGCAGCTGCGGCACGTCGCCCTCGCCGAGCACGTAGCCGGCGGCGGCGGCCAGCGAGAGCGCCCGCTCGGCCTCCGGCACACCTGCCGGCACCCGGTGCCGCACGTCCAGCAGGCTGCCGGGGTAGTCGTCACTGATCGCCGCGATCCGGGCGACCCCGGCCATCCGTAGCAGCAGGGCCAGCGGCAGCGGCGACTGGTGGAACGAGGTGAAGATGACCGCCTCGTCGGCGCCCACCGAGGCCAGCCGGGTCACCAGGGTGGCCATCTCCCGCGCGTCGACCGGCGCGGGGTCCGGGTCGATCCAGGGCAGCCGGTGCTCGACGATCTCGTCGACGCCGGGCAGCAGGTCGGCGGCGGCCCGACCACGGGGCCCGCAGAGCAGCACCACCCGTTCGGCCCCGGCGGCGACCGCCCGGACACCCGGTCCGGTCACCAGCACGTCACCCGCCGAGTCCGACCGCACCACAAGCACCGTGCGACCGTCACCGGGGCGTTCCCCGCGAGATCGACGGGCACCCGTGGCACCGGCCCCCGCCACGGGCTCCGCCGGGCGCAGGGAAGCCTGGCGTCGCAGGATCTCCGCGACGGCCGAGGGCAGGTCGGCGGCCACCCAGGGGGCCGTCGCCACCTCCTCGGCGCGGGTCACCGGCGTCGGGACCAGGATGCCGGCCGCGCCGGCGGCCAGCGCCGCCGTCACGTCGCGGCCGATGTCACCGATCATGGCGCAGCGGGCGGGTACGGTGCCCAGCGCCCGCGCGGCGGCGTGCACCAGACCCGGTCTCGGCTTGCGGCACCCGCAGTCGTCCCCGTCGTCATGGGGGCACACCTGCCAGGAGTCGAACGGGCCGAGCAGGGCTTCGATCCGGCGGTGCACCCGGTGCAACTGCCGCTCGGTGAACAGGCCCCGGGCCAACCCGGACTGGTTGGTCACCACGGCGAGCTTCAGCCCGGCCGCCCGCAGCCGGTCCAGCGCCGCGCGGGCCCCCGGCATCGGGCGCACCTTGTCCGGATCCGAGTTGTACGGCACGTCCTCGACCAGGGTGCCGTCGCGGTCCAGCAACACCGCGTCGAACAGGACCGGGCGGGACAGGGTCCGGTCGACATCGGCCAGCACCCCAGCTGACCTGCGCTGATCCGGCTCCCCATGGTCCTGTCGCACGGGCGGCGGGTTCCCTGCGCCCCGGTGAGTAAACGTCACCCGCGACGCGGCCGACGACACCGCGCACCGACGGCACCCGCACGGCCGCCCGCGGTTGGCCTTACCCGCGGTCGCCGAGAAGCTAACCCGGCCACCTCGTTAGCCGAGGCCACGGGCCGGGTACCGAGGGGCGGTGGCGGTTGTGGAGAAAGTGATCGAGGCCCCGGCCCGGCAGGTGTGGGCGGTGCTCGCGGACGGATGGACCTACAGCGACTGGGTGGTGGGCACCGCCCACATGCGCAACGTGGACGAGGACTGGCCCCGGGTGGGTACCCGGCTGTACCACCGCGCGGGCCCCTGGCCGTTCTCCCTGGAGGACTGTTCGACCGTGCTGGCCTGCGAACCGGAGCGCAAGCTCATGCTCCGCGTCCAGCTCTGGCCGGCCGGGGAGGCGGTCGTGGTCTTCACCCTGGAGCCCGTCGGCACGGACGCGACCCGGGTGCTGCTCGCGGAGGACTTCGCCGCCGGTCCACTGCGCTGGATCCGCACCAAAATCAACGATCTGGTGCTGCACCTGCGCAACGAGGAAACCCTGGACCGGCTCTCCGACATCGCCCGCCGGCAGAAGGCACCGGACTGATCGTGGCACTGCGCCGGGGGAGCCATTTCACCCCGGAAGGGACAAGTAGCTACGCTCTCGGGGAACCCTGTCCGCAGACCGAGGATGTCCCCCATGATCGAACCCGTCCAGTTGCCCTCGCCGTGGCGGGACGTGCGCCTGACCGTCGTGGTCCCGACCTACAACGAGGCGGGCAACCTGCCGGTGCTGGTCGAGCGTCTCCTCGCGCTGCCACTGCCCGGTCTGAAGGTGCTGGTCGCCGACGACAACTCCCCCGACGGCACCGGTGAGGTCGCGGACAAGCTCGCCATAGAGCATCCGGAGCGGGTGGAGGTCGTGCACCGGCCGGGCAAGGAGGGTCTCGGCCGGGCGTACGTGGACGGGATCGGCCGGGCGCTCGACGGGGGCGCCGAGTACGTGGCCCAGATGGACGCCGACCTGTCCCACCCGCCGGAGGCGTTGCCGGGAATGCTCGGCGCCCTGCTGTCCACTCAGGCCGGCGTGGTCATCGGGTCACGCTACGTGCCGGGCGGCGAGCTGGACGAGAACTGGCCGCTGTACCGACGGGCGCTCAGTGGCTGGGCGAACCTGTACGTGCACACGCTGCTGCGGGTGCGGATCCGGGACCTCACCGCCGGATTCAAGATCTGGCGGGCCGACGCGCTGCGCGACATCGGACTGGAGCGGGTGCAGTCCAACGGCTACAGCTTCCAGGTCGAGATGCACTACCTGGCCACCAAGCTGGGGCACACCATTCTGGAGGTGCCGATCCGGTTCGAGGAGCGGCGCGACGGTGCCTCGAAGATGACCACCGCCACCAAGATCGAGAGTGCGCTGATGCCGTTCAAGCTCCGTACCCGGCACCGCAACATCGAGCCCTGACCGGTCGGAGCCGCCCGTTCACGCGTAGACGGCCCGGTGCGCCGTGGCCATCGCCCGTTGGTACCACCCACCGGTGAGGGCCCGGTCGCGGGCCAGGGCGGCCCGGGCGGCGTTCGCACCGGGTGCCCCGTGCACCCCGCCGCCGGGGTGTGCCGACGCGCTGGCCAGGAAGAGCCGGTCCACCGGGGTGTCGGCGCGGCCGAGGCCCGGTACCGGCCGCAGGAACAACTGCTGGTAGGGGGCGGCGGTGCCGCCGCCCAGCGCGCCGCCGACCAGGCTCGGGTTGGCCTCCTCCAGCTCGGCCGGGCCGGCCACATGCCGGCCCACCACCAGGCCGCGGAAGCCGGGGGCGGCGGCTTCCAGCACGGCCTCCATCCGCTCCACGTGGGCCATGATGTCGTCGGCTCGCCAGTGCCGACGAAACGGCAGATGAGTGTACGACCAGAGCGACTCGGTGCCCGGCGGCGAGTGGCTCGGATCCGCCACCGACATCTGCCCCACCAGCAGGAACGGATCCGGTGGCAGCTCGCCCAGGGCCAGCGTGGCGGCGTAGCCGGTCAGCCCGTTGAGGTCCGCCCCCAGGTGCACCGTGCCGACGGTGGCCAGGCTGCGGTTCGTCCAGGGCATCGGGGCGGACAGCGCCCAGTCCACCTTCAGCGTGGAACCGTCCCAGCGGAAGTGTTCCAGGTCGGCCACCAGCCGCGGCGGCACCACGGCGGGGCCGACGAGATCCAGGTACAGCGCGGGCGCGGGCACGTCGGCGAGCACGGCACGCCGGGCCCGCCAGTTGGTGCCGCCGACCGTACGTACGCCCACCGCCCGGCCCCGGGCGACGAGGACCCGGTCGACCCGGGCGCCGTAGAGGATCCGGCCGCCCCGCTCGGTCAGCCGGGCCACCAGCGCGTCGGTGATCTTCTGCGCACCGCCCTCCGGGACCGGCCAGCCGACCTGCTGCCCGAGCATGGCGAGCAGCCAGCCGTAGACGCCGGAGCCGGCCTCCTCGGTGGACAGGTCGGTGTGCAGGGCGCACCCGGCCAGCAACGCCGGCCCGCCGGCACCGGTGAACAGTTCCTCGCCGAGCCGGCTCGCCGGCAGCACCAGCCGCCGGGCCAGCCGCAGCGAGCCACCGACCCGTAGCCGGCGCAGCAGGCCGAGGCCGCCGCGTACCGGCGGGAACGGAGTGGTGATCAACTGCATCATCGGGTCGGCGACCTGCTGCCACTGCTCGTACGCGGTCAGCCAGCGCTCGCCGTCGCCGGGGGCGAAGGTCTCCAACGACGCGGCCGTGACGGCGGGATCGCGGTTGAGCACCGCAGCCCGGTCGTCGGGGAACAGGTGGGCCAGCACGTCGGGGGCGTGCCGCCAGGTGAGCCCGTACCGGGTCAGGTCGAGCCCGCGCAGCACCGGTGAGGCGAAGCCGAGCGGGTAGAACGAGCTGAAGAGGTCGCTGAGGTACCCGGGCGCGGTCACCTCCGCCGAGCGCACCGCCCCGCCGGGTACGCCGGTCGCCTCCAGCACCAGCACGTCCCACCCGGCGTCGGCGAGCAGGTTGGCGGCGACCAGGCCGTTGTGTCCGGCACCGACGATGACGGCGTCGGCCCGCTCGGCACCATGGGAACCTGGCGAAGTCATCCGGGGACGCTACCCCGAGTCGTGCGGCCGAAACGTTTGCCGCGGCCGGGCCCGGGCATGCAGCGCGCCATGTACACGGTCACGCAGCTCATCGGTGGGGTATGGGGTGCCGGCGGGGAGGCCGGCGAGTTGGTGGTGCACGATCCGGCTGACGGCCGGCAGGTGACCAGCGCGCCGGTCGCCACGGCCGATGAGGTGGACAAGGCGGTGGCGGCGGCACGGGGAATGGCGTCCGAATGGGCCGCGACGGCCCCGGCGGAGCGGGCCGCGGCACTGCACCGGATCGCCGACGCGGTCGCCGAGGCCGCCGACGACCTCGCCCACGCCACGACCGCGGAGATGGGCAAGCCTCTCGCGGACGCCCGGGGCGGCGTCGACGCGGGCATCGCCACCCTGCGGCAGTACGCCGAACTCGCGCCGGCCCGGGGTGGCCGCACCCTGCACGGCGATCCCGCCGCGATCGACTTCATGACGCCGCAGCCGCGTGGCGTGGTGGCCGCCGTCACGCCGTGGAACGACCCGGTCGCCGTGTCCTGCGGGCTGCTCGGTGCGGCCCTGGTCACCGGGAACGTGGTGCTGCACAAGCCCAGCGAGCGCACCCCGGCGACCGGGTGGCTGCTGGCCCGGGCGTTCGACAGCGCCCTGCCGGCCGGGGTGCTGTCGCTGCTCAGCGGCGACCCCACGACCGGCGCGGCGCTCGCCGCCGCCGAGGTGGACATGGTGGCGCACGTCGGGTCCAGCGCCACCGGCCGGGCGATCGCCACCGCCGCGGCCGGCACCGGCGCCAAGGTGCTGCTGGAGAACGGTGGCAGCGACCCGTTGATCGTCGACGCCGACGTCGACCCGATCTGGGCCGCCGGTGAGGCCGCCCTGGGCGCCTTCGCGAACGCGGGCCAGATCTGCGTCGCGGTGGAGCGGATCTACGCCCACCGCGACATCGCCGAGGACTTCGTGGCGGCGCTCGTCGAGCGGGCCGCCGCGCTGCGCGTCGGACCGGGACGGGACCCGGACACCCAGCTCGGCCCGCTTGTCGACAGACGCCATCGCGATCAGGTCCACGGTCAGGTCGTCGCGGCGGTGGCCGACGGCGCCCGGCTATGCGTCGGCGGCACCCTGCCGGACGGGCCGGGTGCCTTCTACCCGGCGACGGTGGTCGACAGGTGCCGCCACGACCTGGCGTTGATCCGCGAGGAGACGTTCGGTCCGGTCGCCGCCGTGGTGGTGGTCGACTCGTTCTCCGAGGCGCTGCGGTGCGCGGCCGACTCGCCGTACGGGCTGGCGGCGACGGTGCTGACCGGGTCGATGAGTCACGCCCAGCGGGCCTGGCGGGAGCTGCCGGTGGGCACCGTCAAGGTGAACGCGGTATTCGGTGGCGCGCCGGCCGGTGCCGCGCACCCGCGCCGGAGCAGTGGCCAGGGTTTCGGCTACGGGCCGGAGCTGCTCGACGAGTTCACCGCCACCAAGGCGGTCCACATCCAGGCGCCCGGCGGCGGCCACTGGTGAACCCGCTCCGGCCCGGCGTCCGGCGGAACCGGGCGAGGCCGGGGCGAGCCGCAGGGGCCCGTCCGGCGGGTACGCCGATCGGGCCCCTGTCGGACGGTGGGCCTGATCAGCCGCCGCGGGCCCGGCGGGTCTCCCGGTCGTTGGCCTTCTGGATGGCCTTGACCAGTTCCGGCTTGGTCATGCTCGACCGTCCCGGCACGTCCAGTTCGCGGGCCACCCGCATGAGGTGCTCCTTGGGGGCGTTCGCGTCCACCCCACCGGCGGTCGGTGCGCGCCGGGCCGGGCCACCACCGGCGGCCTGCTGGTCGCTGGGCCCCCTGCGGCCCTTCGGCTCCCAGTGGTCACCGACCTTCTCGAACTCGTGCTTGACGGCGGCGAACGCGGTGCGGTGCGCCCGCTCGCCCTCGCCGTAGGTCTCGACCGCGGAATCGTGTGTCTTCTCCCAGGTGCGCTGGGCCTTCTCCGGGGAGCGCCGCAGCGTGCTGGGCAGTACCTCGCGCCCGGGCATCTCGATCCTCCTTGCGTGTGCAAGCGATTCGAATTGCGTGTGCGAGCGATTCGGGTTGGCGTACCCGAAGAACCCGGCGGCAAACGCCGCAAGCGTTTGCCGCCGGACGGGGCCGGGTACCGGCGGGGCCATCGACGAGCCGTAGGT
Organism: Micromonospora sp. NPDC049891; assembly: GCF_040660295.1. Taxonomy (NCBI): domain Bacteria; kingdom Bacillati; phylum Actinomycetota; class Actinomycetes; order Micromonosporales; family Micromonosporaceae; genus Micromonospora; species Micromonospora sp. NPDC049891. Next base: position 73,114 of record NZ_JBFAML010000027.1, on the reverse strand, counting down.
GCCCGGCGTGCCCCAGGGAGCAGTTATGACGACGACGAACCCCGACGCCCCGCCGGCCGACCCGCAGGTGCCCCGGCTGCCGGGGATCCGCCAGCTTCGCTGGCAGACCTGGCGCGGCGTGCTGGTCCGGGCCGGACGCAACTACCTGCGGGACAACTGCACGGACTGGGCCGCGGCTCTCACCTACTACGGGGTATTGGCGCTGTTCCCCGCCACGGTCGTGGTGGTGGCCCTGGTCGGTCTGGTCTCCGACGGGGAACGCACCGTCGACACCGTGCTCGACCTGGCTCGCGACGTGGGTGCCGGCTCGGTGGTGGCGAACGAGAGCTTCGTCGGTGTGGTCCGCGAGGTGGTGAGCCAGAACAGCTCCGCCGGGGTGCTGCTCAGCTTCGGTCTGCTCGGCGCGCTCTGGTCGGCCTCGAACTTCATCGCCTCGTTCACCCGGGCCTCGAATGCGATCTACGGGGTGGTCGAGGGACGGCCGGTGTGGAAGCTACGTCCGACGCAGATCGGGCTGGCCGCCGTGTCGCTGGTGCTGCTCGCCACCGTGGCCGCCGGTCTGATCGTCAGCGGCCCGGTCGCCGACGCGGTCGGTGACCTGGTGGGGGCCGGCGGCGCGGCGCGCACCGCGTGGGCGGTGGCCAAATGGCCGGCGCTGGCGTTGATCGCGATGCTGCTGATGTCGCTGCTGTTCTGGGTCGCGCCGAATGTGCGTCAGCCACGGTTCCGCTGGCTCACCCCGGGCGGGGTGGTGGCCCTGGCCACCTGGGCGCTCGGCTCCTTCGGCTTCGGGCTGTACGTGGCGAACTTCGGCTCGTACAGCACCACGTACGGCAGCCTCGGCGCGGTCATCGCGTTCCTGGTCTGGCTCTACCTGTCCAATTCCGCACTGATGCTCGGTGTCCAGATCAACGCCGAGCTCCAGCGGGGACGGATGATCCAGTCCGGCCAGGGGGACGCCGACGAGCCGGTCCTGCCACCCCGGTCACCGGCTGGTACGTGACCGCTCGCCGTGGTTTACCACCCGTCCCGTCGGGTAGCGCACAAGACATGGATCGCGGCAGCAGCAAGCACTCACCGAGGGTCGACGAGCAGATGAGCCAGGAGGTCAGCGGCCTCGTACAGGGGCCGGGGACCGGCGGCTCGCGGGTCGACGAGTTCCGCGTCCCGGAGCCTGCGGGCGAGGACCAGCCGGAGCCCACCACGGCGCCGGCCGGCGACCTGCGCAGCGGCTCTCCCCAGGGCATGACCTCCGAGGACGTCGAGGCACGTAGCCGGCTGGGGCGGTTCATCACGATGAGCGCCCTGCCCGGCGACCGAGCCGCGCTGCTCGCCAACGCGCGTGAGAACGAGGCCCCCGACGACGTAGTGGCCGCGTTGGAGCGCCTACCCGAGGGCACCCGGTACCAGACGGTGTCCGAGGTGTGGGCGGCGCTCGGCCACACCAACGAGACGACGCGCTGGTAGCTGGACCGGCCCGGTCCGCAAGCCCCACCGAGCGCAGGAGAGGATGCTGATGAGTGGCGTAACGGAGCATGTCGACGTGGCCGTCCCGGTGCGGACGGCGTACGACCAGTGGACCCAGTTCGAGGAGTTTCCGCAGTTCATGGAGGGTGTGCAGGAGATCCGCCAGATCTCCGACACGATGACCCACTGGACCGTCGAGATCGCCGGCGTCAAGCGGGAGTTCGACGCCGAGATCACCGAGCAGCTGCCCGACGAGCGGGTGGCGTGGCGGTCGACCGGCGGCACTCAGCACGCCGGGGTGGTCACCTTCCACCGACTGGACGAGAACAGCAGCCGGGTCAGCCTTCAGTTGGAGTTCGACCCGCACGGCGTCATCGAGCAGGCTGGCGACAAGCTCGGCGTGGTCGACCGCCGGGCAAAGGGCGACCTGCAACGGTTCAAGACGTTCATCGAGCGGCGCGGCCAGGAAACCGGCGCGTGGCGCGGGCAGGTCGACCGTCCCCAGCCCTGACTCCGCGAGGAGATCCTGTCGACGGCCGCCGGGTGGCACCCGGCGGCCGTCGCCGTGTACCGGGCCGTCCGCTCCGTCGCCGGGGATCCACCTGTGCGCGGCCGGCCCTGTCGTTTGCGACGAACGGCCCGGGGTACCGCGAAGACATGACCGACGACAGGGCGTGGCGCAACGAGGAACGACTCCCGCTGGAGGAACTGGACCGGGCCGTCGCCCGGTCCACGCTCGACGGGCAGGCCGACGACGTGACCGGCAACGACGCCGGAGAGGAAGCCGCCTTCGGGCACGGCCCCGAGGCGGCCGACCGGGGCGGCGAGGTGCCGGGCACCGGCCGTGAACCCACCGACCCCGACCGCGCCTACCGCCCCTCCACTACCGGACGTACCGGCCCGGACACCCTCTGACAACATCTCCGGGTACTTTCCGGGGTCCTGGCCGCGATCCGCGACGTGCCCGGAGCCCCACGTCGGCAGCCCGAAAAGCTCAGCCGAACGGTCGGTGAATTCGGACAGCTCCGGCAGAATCGGCCGTTCGGCTGACGGCAATGGGCGCGTCGCGCGCAAGACTTTCGGAATGCATCAGGGCTCCGGCTTCCTCTCCACGCGTCAGCGCCGCCTGGCATGGCTCGGCTTCCTGCTCGCCGCCGTGCAGGCGCCTGTCTCCGCCAGGCTGGTCGATGACAGCTCATGGCTGTTCAGCCTCTGCGTCGCGCTGATGGTGGCGACCGTGATCATCGCCGACGACGCCGCGCGTCGTCGCCCGGCGGACGTGCGTTCCACCGAGTAGGGGCCGCTCGAAGTCCTCGGCCAAGCCGAGGCGTCACGGTTCGCCGGTCGGGCGCGCCTCGTGGCCTGAACGCCCGTGCGTCCGGCGACGCTCCTTCATCTCCGCCTCGTAGAGGTGCCGTCGACCACCGACCAGTTGCTCGCGTGCCGACCGGTCCACGTCGCGGAACAACGCGTGGTAGCCGTCGTCGAAGTCCTCGACGATCTGGAACGTCCACCGGCCGGCGATGACGTTGCGGCCCACCAGTTCGTCGGCGATCCGGTCGGCGATCTCGGGGTGCCCGGCGTCGCGGAACATCCGTACCGCGTCGTCGAGCATCAGATCGGCGTGCCCGATGAGCTGGTGCAGCGAGTAGAGATGTCCACGAGCGCGTTCCACGCACTCCAGGGCCTCGCTCAGCTTGCCGAGGGCGGCCACCGTGTCGTCGCTCACGCCGGCCGGGCGTCGGTGCCGCTCGTCGGGTCCGTCGACGGTGTCCATCCGTACCTCCTGGTGCCGGTCATGCCGCGGCGTCCGGTTTCCGCCGCCCGCCGCGTCCGACTCGATCCCCTCGGACAGCCGGCGGGCACCGCCGGGGAGGCCGTGACCGTCCGAGCGGCCGAGGTCACGGCGCTGCGGGTTGGCTACATTCGTTCCCCATGCGCGTGTCGTCGAACCGGGTCACCTCCCCCACCGCCGTCGACTGGGCGCGGTCCAGCCTCGTCACGCTCGCCAACGCGGTGGGACTCGACGGACTCGCCGCGGCCACCCTCCGGCCGGGGTTGCTCGCTGCCGTCGACCAGCACGCCGCAGCGGTGCGTGACAGCCTGCACGGGGACCGGCGGCCGTTGACCGCCGCGGCCCTCGCCGGCTATGCCGACGGGTTGTGCGCCGCCGCGGAGGAGTACGGCTGGCAGCCGGCCGACGCCCCGATCGACTGGGCGGAGGCGGACTGGGTCATGCTGCGCCTGCTCGCGGTCTGCGCGCTGACCGGCGCGCTGGACACGCCGGCCCGCAACTGCCACCGCTGTGAGGGCGACGGGTGCCCGCCTCACGGCGGACACCCGTCTCAGAGCGACTGACAACGCGACCGACCGTCACGGACGGAACTGCTGCGTCTCGTCGCCGGCGTTGCCGGACTGGTAGGTGCCCCGTCCCCCGGCCATCGAGGACTCCGATCCCCGGGCGGCCGGCTGGGCGGCTCCGGTCCGGTCGGCCATCTGCCGCTGCATGTCGCCGCGACCGGCCTCGGCACCCTGCCGCTGCTCGCGGATCGCCCGCGACTCCTCGGCCGCTCTGGTGAGCCAGCCTTCCCAGCGGTTCTGCATCGGCCGCACCAGACCACCACCGACGCCGATGATCAGGATGCCCGCCACCGTGGCGAGCACCGCGATCAGCACGGGCTGGGTGACTGTGGTGGCGATACCCACCTGGTTGAGCGCCGCGATGACACCCAGCGCGATGATGAAGATCGCCGTCACGTCGGCCAGGAAGCGGCCGTACGACAGCCCGCCGAGCGCCCCGGTGACGAGATCCCGTACCGCGTTGGCGATCGCGGCGGCCACCACCACGATGATGATCGCCACGAAGGCCCGGGGCAGCCACGCCACCACGCCCGCGATCAGGTCGCTGATCGCGTTCGGTCCCCAGACGCCGAAGGCGAACTGAAGGGTGAACAGCAGCACCGCGTAGTACGCCAGCCTCGCCAGGATGTCACTGGCGTCGTACCGCGTCCGCTCCAGCGCACGCTTGATACCGCCCCGTTCGACCGCCCGGTCGAACCCCACCCGTTCCAGGACCGTGTCCACGATCTTGAGCACGGCTCTGGCGATGAGCCATCCGACCACGAGGATCGCGATGAACGCGATGGCCCGGGGCACGAACAGCAGCACCGACCTCCACATGTCGGCCGCGGCGTCACCGATGTTGACCTGCCTGGCCGCGAGGGTTTCCGGCATGACGTCCCTCCTGTCGCATGGATTGCCCCGCGCGCTTACCCCTTCCCCCGGCCAGCACGCCGCTCGGATCAGCCCCTTTTTCTGGACAGATCGCACCGGAGCGGCTCTGACCTGCCCTGATGTCCCGGCTCGACGCGCCCGGCTGATGATCGGGAACGGCGGTCGAGCGGGCGGACTAGGCTGCGTTCATGCCAGGAACGGTCGGGCGAGTACCCACGCCAGCAGGCCCGCTGCCGGGCGCGACGGTGCCGGGCGCGGCGGCTGTCGCCGGCCATCCCCGATGGGATGCCACCGCGCTCGGCCCGTACGAGTCGTGGGATCCGGCCGTCCGGGCGGCCGCCGAGGTGGTGCTCGCCTCGCCGGCCCCGATGGCCCTGCACCTGGGCGCGGAGTTGCTGCTGCTCTACAACGAGGCGTACGCCGACCTGATCGGCGACCGGCATCCGAACGCCATGGGGCGGCCCGCCGCTGAGGTTTTCGCCGGGGTCTGGCAGCGTCCCGGGGTCGGTGACGTCATCGAGCACGCCTATCGCACCGGGACCCCCCTCCTGGACAAGGAGATCCCACTTCCGCTGCACCGTGCCTCGGCCGCACTCGAACAGCCCGTCTACACCCGGGCCTGCTCCCCCGTACGCGACAGCCAGGGCCGGGTCGTCGGCGTCCTGTCCGTGGTGGCCGAGACCAGCCCGGCCACCCGGCAGTTGCAGGGCCTCAGCGATTTCGCCGCAGCGCTCTCCGGCACCCTCACCCTGGACGACGTGGCACGGGTCGCGCTGCGCTACGCGATCACCTCGTTCGACGCCGACCGGGTCTCCTTCGCGGTGGACGACGGGGGCGGTGGCACCGGATGGCGGATGGTCCGGCGGGTCCGGGGCGAGTTGGTGGACGAGGCGGACGAGCGGCTGCCCCCGCTGTGGCGGCGTGGCCCGGCCGGCTGGTCGGCCCCGGCGGTGGTCAGTGCCCGCAGCGGACAGGCCACCTTCATCGATGACGGCCAGCCGCTGCACGAGATCGCGGCGGACCGGCACGACCAGAAGATCCGCGCCCTGGCGGCGGTACCGTTGCGGGCCTCGGTGGTCAGGGGTGGGCTGACCGTCGGCTACCACTCCCCGCACCCGTGGTCCGCCGCGGAGCGGGCACTGCTGGCGGCCTCGGCCGAACTGGTCGGGCAGGCCACCGAGCGGGCCCGCCGCTTCGAGACCCAGCACGGCACCGCCCAGTTGCTGCAACGCAGCATGCTGCCGGAAAATCTGCCGGTCCTGCCCCGGCTGCGGATCGCCGCGCGGTACGACCCGGGCGTGGACGGCAACGCCGCGGGCGGGGACTTCTACGACGCGTTCGTGCTGCCCACCGGCGAATTGGGTGTGGTGCTCGGCGACGTCGCCGGACACGACGTGCAGGCCGCCGCCCGGATGGGCCAGGTCCGCGCCGCGCTGCGGGCGCTGGCGCTCAACGACCCCCGCCCGGACCGGGTGCTCGCCGGGCTCGACCGCCTGGTGGGCAGCCTCGGCGCCGAGGCCGGCACGTTCGAGCTGTTCGTCACCGTGGCGTTCGGCGTCATCGACGTCGGCCGGGAGGAACTGACCCTGGCCAGCGCCGGGCATCCGGCGCCGCTGGTGCGCCGCTGTGCACCGTCGGGCGAGCCGAGGGCCGAGTACGTCGACGTGCCCTCCGGTGCCCCGTTGGGGGTCGGCTACCACGCCGCGACGCACACCGTCGCATTCTCCCCCGGCGACACGCTGCTGCTGTTCAGCGACGGTGTGGTGGAACGACGACGGCATGGTTTGTCGGACGGCCTGGCCCGCCTGGCGGAGTCGGTGGCCGGGGCGCCCAGCGGCGACCCGAGGTCGCTGTGCGCGGTGGCTTCCGCGGCTGTGCCCGGCGCGACCGAGGACGACGTGGCGGTGCTCGCCGTCGAGTACGCGGTGCGTCCGAGCCGGTCGGCGCGGATGGAGGTGCCCGCCGAGCCGACCGCGCCGAGCCGGGTGCGGCACTGGATGACCGCCCAGCTCACCGAGTGGGAGGTCGCCGAGTCGGTGATCGGGGCGGCGGTGCTGTGCACAAGCGAGCTGACCACTAACGCGTTGCTGCACGCCGGCACGGCGGCCCGGGTCGAGGTCGACCTGAGCCCCGAGCGGCTGCTCGTGTCGGTGGCCGACTCGGGCTCCCGGGGCACCGTCACCCGGGCCCGCACCGAGACGCTGAGCAGCCGGGGGCGCGGACTGGGTCTGATCGAGGAGCTGAGCGACGCCTGGGGCACCGACCCCACCGTCCGCGGCTCGACTGTCTGGTTCGAGATCCTGCTCCCGCCCACCTGAGTACCCGGCCGAAGGCCCACTCCGTTGTCACGAACCGGCACGCCGTCACCCTGCTGAGAAATTCCCGGATTACCGGAGGCTCAGCGGGGGCACGTTCTGCGCCGCCCGTCCTTGAGTGGCGGCGGCGCGAGAGGCGGTCGGGTGGAAACGTTCGACGTTGCGTTCGCGGTGCTGGGTGTGGCGGCGCTGCTCGCCGGCATCCTGCCGCGGTTGCTGGAGCAGCGGCCGCTGTCGATGCCGTTGGCATTCCTCGGCCTCGGGATGCTGATCTACGCGCTGCCCACCAGCCTGCCCCTGCCCGATCCCCTGGCCCATCGGGAACTCGCCACCCATCTGACCGAGATCTGCGTGATCGTCGCGTTGATGGGCGCCGGGCTGAAGATCGACCGACAGTTGAGTTGGAAGCGCTGGTCGTCGACGTGGCGGCTGCTGGCCGTGGCGATGCCGCTGTGCATCGTCGCCGTCGCACTGCTCGGGTGGTGGTGGGCCGGCCTGGTGCCGGCCAGCGCGTTGCTGCTCGGCGCGGCACTGGCGCCCACCGATCCGGTCCTGGCCAGTGACGTCCAGGTCGGCGAGCCCAACGCCGATTCGGATGCCGAGGACGAGGTCCGGTTCGCGCTCACCTCGGAGGCGGGGCTGAACGACGGTCTGGCGTTCCCGTTCGTCTACGCGGCGATCGCGATCGCGAGCAGCGGTCTCGCCCCCGGTGACTGGCTGGTCCGCTGGATCACCGTCGATCTGCTCTACAAGGTCGGGGCGGGGGCCGTCGGTGGGCTCGTGATCGGCTGACTGCTCGGCAAACTCTTCTTCCGGGCGCCCAGCGAGTTGCGGTTGGCCCGGCACGCGGAGGGGTTCCTGGCGCTGGCTGCCACCTTCCTGGCGTACGGGTTGGTGGAGGTGGCCGGCGGCTACGGCTTCCTGGCGGTCTTCGTGGCGGCACGCGCCATCCGGGCGGCGGAGCGGAGCCATGAGTATCACGCGGTGCTGCACGACTTCGCCGAGCAGGTGGAACGGCTGCTCACCGTGTTGATGCTGCTGTTGCTGGGCGGTGCGGTGATCGGTGGGCTGCTGACTGCGCTGACCTGGCCCGCCGCACTTGCCGGTCTGGCTCTGGTGTTCCTGATCCGACCGTTGATCGGCTGGCTGGCTCTGCGCGGCGCGCCCGGACGGCCAGCGGAGCACTGGGTGATCGCCACCTTCGGCATCCGGGGCATCGGCTCCTTCTACTACCTGGCCTACGCCACCACGAAAGCGGACTTCCCCCAGGCGGAACTCCTCTGGGCCACCACCGCCCTGGTGGTGATCGTCTCCGTGGTGACGCACGGCATCGCGGCGACCCCGGTCATGCGACTGCTGGACGCCGCTGGTCAGCGCACCAGGACAGCGGCCCCGGATGCCCGTTCGACGGCCGTCGCGGCCTGAGCGACAAACCGGCGGCGGCCACTCGGTACGTCAGGTCAGCCGGCGGGCCAGGGCCCGGCCGAGGTCACGGCCGGAGCGCCAGGCGGTCTGTACCCGGGGCTTGCCGAACGCGTCGCCGGCCAGCCCGATGCTGTCGTCGTCGAGGTGGAAGCCGGTGTCCGGGCCACCACCGTCAGCCGGCTTGGCGTACGTCCACCGGTGCACGTGCACCTGCTCGGCCCGGTCGGCCAGGGCGAGCAGGTCGCGTACGGCCGCCTCGATCTCCGGCGCGGCTGCGGTGGGTTGCGCCAGGTGCCCGGCGGCGAACTCGTCCGTGGTGTGGGCGACCAGGACCGCGGCACCGTCGCCGCGCCGGTCGCCGTCGTCGCAGACCAGGCTGAGCAGTGGATGGTCGTTGACGAACGCGCCCCGGAAGTCGGTCCACCGCCGGCTCGGGAACCGCAGCATCGCCGACAGTGTCGGCGACCACCGCTGCCGCCCCACGGCCTCGGTGGCCGCGACGAGTTCCGGGTCGAGCAGCAGCCCGGCCTGCGGCCCGGGCATCGCCAGCACCGCCGCCGCACACTCCTCGCCGTCCACTGTCGGTCCCGGTCCGACACCGAGCACCAGCCGGTTCACCACCACCGGCAGGTCCCGGGCGAGGTGTTCCACGAGCGAACGCAGTCCGCGCGGTGCCGCCCACCGCATCGGCCCGCGTACCTCGCGGCGGCCCCCACCGTCGTACGCGACGAAGGTGTCGGTCCATTCCCGGGCCAGGCCGGCGGCCTGCCAGCCGCGTACCACCTCGGCGAATTCGGGATCGCTCACGGTGAGGTAGGCCGCGCCGAGGTCGGCGGGGCGGCCGTCGAAGCGTCGACTGGCCATCCGACCGCCGGCCACCCGGCCCCGCTCCCGGATCTGAACCGGGATGCCGGCGTTCGCCAGCTCCCGAGCGCAGGCCACACCGGCGATACCGGCACCGATCACCACCACGCCGGACCGGTCACCACCCATCCCATGATCGTAGAGCGGCCGGCCGCCACGGGGCGACGTCGCGGCCCCCGCTGTCGCTCGATACTTCCGGAAGGTCTTCACAAGCCGGCAATCGGCCCGTACCTTGTCGGACATGTGGGAGCGCTTCCACGCACTTTCTTCGATGGGTACGAGGAGCAGACCATGAGAACCCGAAGCACGTTCGCTCTGGTCGGCGTCGTGGCGACGGCACTGACCGTGGCCGGCAGCGTCGGCGTGGGCGCGCTGCGTCCCGCGCCCGCCGCGGCCGCCGACTCCGCCTTCTACGTCGACCCGCAGACCAGCGCCGCCCGCTGGGTGGCGGCCAACCCGAACGACTCCAAGACCGCCGTGATCCGGGACCGGATCGCCAGCGTCCCCCAGCCCCGCTGGTACACCACCACGAACACCTCGACGGTACGCGCCGAGGTGGACTCCTTCGTCGGCGCCGCAGCCGCCGCCGGCAAGATCCCGATTCTGGTGGTCTACAACATCCCCAACCGTGACTGCAGCAACCACAGCGCGGGCGGTGCGCCGAACCACACGGCCTACCGGCAGTGGGTGGACCAGGTCGCCGCGGGTCTCGGCGGCCGCCCGGCCAGCATCATCCTGGAGCCCGACGTGCTCCCTATCATGACCAGCTGCATGAACGAGAGCCAGCAGGCTGAGGTGCGGGCCTCGATGGCGTACGCCGGCAAGGCCCTCAAGCGGGGTTCGTCGGCGGCGAAGGTCTACTTCGACATCGGCCACGGCGGCTGGCTCGCCGCCGGGGAGGCCGCCGCCCGGCTGAACGCCGCCGACATCTCCAACAGCGCCGACGGCATCTCGGTGAACGTGTCGAACTACCGCCGCACCGCCGACGAGGTCTCGTACGCCAAGCAGATCATCGCGGCGACCGGCAACTCCCGGTTGAAGGCGGTCGTCGACACCAGCCGCAACGGCAACGGTCCGGCCGGCTCCGAGTGGTGCGACCCGCCGGGACGCGCGATCGGCACCCCGAGCACCACAAACACCGGTGACTCCGCCATCGACGCGTTCCTCTGGGTGAAGCTGCCGGGCGAGGCGGACGGCTGCATCGCGGCAGCGGGTCAGTTCGTGCCGCAGCGGGCGTACGACCTGGCGATCGCGGCCGGCCCGGTGCCGACCACGGCGCCGCCGACGACCACGCCGCCGACCACCACCCCGCCCACCACCACGCCGCCCACCACCGCTCCGCCGACGACCACGCCGCCGACCACCAACCCGCCCGGCGGCGGCTGCTCGGTGACGTTCACCCCGAACACGTGGACCGGTGGCTTCACCGCCGAGATCCGGGTGACCAACCGCGGCGCGGCGCTGAGCAGCTGGAACCTCACCTTCAACGTCGCCTCCGGGGTACGGCTGAGCAACGGCTGGAACGGTGACTGGAGCCAGTCCGGCAACCAGATCACGGTCCGCAACGCCGCCTGGAACGGCAGCCTGCCCAGCGGCGGCACGCTCAGCGTCGGTTTCCAGGGCACCTACACCGGCAGCAGCCTGCCCGCGCCGAGCGGTTACAGCCTGAACGGCACCGCCTGCGCCTGATCGCCCGAACCGACCCGTGGGCCCTCGGCCACCGCCCGTACCGGCGGTGCCCGGGGGCCCACCCCGATGTCCCCTCGCTCGTTGTGCCGCTGAAGCCGTTCGGGTCGCCGGCCGCCCGGTCCGGGCCGGCGCGCGGCGGCGAGTCGGACGCCGCCGGGGTGTTACCGCCGCGCCGACGCGGGAAGGCGAACAGTTGACGAAGGAGGAGACCAATGACCACACAGTCGAACCCCGCGGCCTGGCAGCCGGGTGTGACCGGCGGCGGCACCCTCCCGTCGGGCCCCGGCGGCCGTCCCGCCGCTCCCAGTCGCGACGGCCACGGGCCGCAGACCGGGCCGCCGACCGTGACGATCGGCGCGTTCGAGGACTATCCGGCCGCCCAGCGGGTGGTGGACCACCTCGCCGACAACCGGTTCCCGGTGGAACGCACCGCCATCGTCGGCACCGACCTGACCCTGGTGGAGACCGTGCTGGGCCGGATGACCACCGCCCGGGCGGCGCTGGTCGGGGCCGGTACGGGGGCCTGGTTCGGTCTGTTCATCGGCCTGCTGTTCGGCATCTTCACCGTCGGGAACTGGGTGGCGGTGATCCTCGCCGGTCTGGTCATCGGTGCGGTCTGGGGTGCCGTCTTCGGTGCCGTGGCGCACGGGATGACGGGCGGGCAGCGTGACTTCACCTCCGCCAGTTCACTGCGCGCCAACCGGTACGCGGTCACCGTGGAGGCCGACGTGGCCGACCAGGCCCGTCAGCTGCTGGCCCGGCTCAACCTGGGTGGGCGCGCGGCGCAGCCGGCGGGCTGACCTCGCCGGCACCGCACCGCCCGGCTCAACCTGCGTGGGCGCGGCACAGCCGGCGGGCTGACCCCGCCGGCACCGCACCCAGGGCGGCCCCGCCACGCGTGGGGCCGCCCACTCGGCGCGGACGCGGGGGTCAGTCGCTGGCGAGCCTGGCGTGCAGGTGCTCGTCGTAGCGGCGGCCGTCGCCGTAGCGGTGCGACTGCCGCAGGGTGCCCTCGGCCGGAAAGCCGGCACGCTCGGCGACCCGGCAGGACGCGGGGTTGGCCACCGCGTGGCAGAGCTCGATCCGCTCCAGCCCGAGGTCGGTGAAGGCCCACCGGCTGAGCCGCACGACCGCCGCCGTGGCGACCCCGCGGCCACGAGCGGCGGCCACGGTCCAGTAGCCGATCGAGGCGTCGCCGGCGTGAATGCGGTGCAACGAGACCGAGCCGAGCAGGCGCTCCGGGTCGGTCGGGTCGACCGCCGCCAACGCCACGTGGCCGCCGCCGGACCAGTCGGCCCGCCACCGTAGCCAGCGCAGCGCGGCATCGAGGTCGAGCGGGTCACCCTGCGGGTTCCACTGCGCGATCGCCGGATCCTGCCAGGCATCCAGCACGGCGGGCGCGTCCGCCGCCCGCCAGGGACGCAGCAGCAGGCCAGGAGCGGTCAGTTCCACGGCCGCAGAGTCTCACACCACCCGTACCGGGCGCGCACCGGATTCCTCCCGAAGACCCGACCGGCCCATTTCCTTCAAAGCTTGACCACAGCTCCCGACGGCTCCCCTCACCGGCGACGATCACCACGACGGGAGCTTGTTGTTCAAATTTTGAATAAGTGCTACCTTGGCGGCGTGACCGAGAGCCTGGACCGCGACCGCCTGACCGCCTGGCGGACATACATCGAGGCCAGCCAGCGGTTGTTCACCCGGCTGGAGGACGACCTACGCGCCGCCAGCGGGCTCAGCTTCGCCGACTACCACGTGCTGGTGCTGCTCTCCGAGGTTCCAGGGCAACGACTGCGGATGGGCGAGCTGGCCGACCGCCTGGTCTTCTCACCCAGCCGGCTGACCTATCAGGTCTCCTCCATGCAGCGGCGGGGCCTGGTCGCCCGGCAACCCTGCCCGCAGGACGGGCGGGGCAGCGAGGCGGTGCTGACCGCCGCCGGGCTGCTGGCGCTGCGGGAGGCCGCACCGCACCACCTGCATTCCGTGCGTACCCATCTCGTGGACGACCTCGACGACGCCGAGGTCGCCTTCCTGACCAGGATCTTCACCCGGCTCGGCCGACGGCTGCGAGGGGCCGACGGCAACGACGCCACCCCCGGCGACAACTGAAGGAGCCCCGATGCCCGCCATCACCGTCGACAACGTCCTCGTCCTGCCCCGGCTGCCCCGGCTCGACGAGTCCACCGCGTTCCGGCCGGTTCGCCGGCTCACCACCGCGCCCAGCGGCTTCGAGGGCGAGGGTTTCCCGGTGCGCAAGGCCTTCGCCGGGGTGCCGATGAGCGAGCTGGACCCGTTCATCATGCTCGACCAGATGGGCGAGGTGGACTACGCCCCCGGCGAGCCGAAGGGAACCTCCTGGCACCCGCACCGGGGCTTCGAGACCGTCACCTACATCATCGACGGGATCTTCGACCACCAGGACAGCCACGGCGGCGGCGGCACGATCACCAACGGCGACACCCAGTGGATGACCGCCGGTAGCGGCCTGTTGCACATCGAGGCCCCGCCGGAGCACCTGGTCGTCAGCGGTGGGCTGTTCCACGGCACCCAGTTGTGGGTCAACCTGCCCCGGGCCGCCAAGATGAGCGCACCGAAGTACCAGGACATCCGAGGCAACCAGGCGGCGCTGCTCACCACCCCGGACGGCGGCGCGCTGATCCGGGTGATCGCCGGTGAGATCGCCGGCCACCAGGGGCCCGGTTCCACGTACACCCCGATCACCGTCACCCACGTGACGGTCGAGCCCGGGGCGCAGGTGGACCTGCCCTGGCGGTCCGACTTCAACGCGCTGGTGTACGTGCTCGGCGGTCGAGGCACGGTCGGCGCGAACGGGCGCAGCGTACGGACCGGGCAGCTCGCCGTGCACGGGCCGGGCGACGCGTTGCGGTTCAAGGCCAATGCCCGCCAGGACGGCCGTAACCCCACGCTGGACCTCTACATCATGGGCGGCCTGCCGATCCGGGAGCCGGTGGCGCACTACGGGCCGTTCGTGATGAACACCCGCGACGAGCTCATCCAGGCGTTCGAGGACTTCCAGGCCGGACGGCTCGGCGTGGTGCCGGCAGAACGACTGCCGCACACCGGCGGCCAGGGCGAGCGTCCCTGATCAACCACTGGGTGCAGGGCGGCTCCGGTTTCCGGGCCGCCCTGCTCAGGAGACGGCGAAGATGCCGGCCACGCCGAGCAGGACCATCACCAGTACGGTCAACAGCGCCCCCCGCTCGCCCTCAACCGCCTGCTCGCGGTGGTCGGTCGCGGAGTTCGTCGGCTCGCCGGACATGCTTCGGCTCCTCGCTGCTCGGGGTGGGGGTCGGTCGCTGTCAGCCGGCAGCTCACCGGCGTGCGAGCCCGACCCTGGGTTCGTATCGTGAGGACGTGAACGACCTCTCCGAGGGCGGGAGCGTGCCGCTGCAGGACTGGTTCCTCACCGCACCGGAACGCGCCAACCCGGTCTCTGAGTTACCCGTCTGGACCAGTGGAAACCTCGCCGAGCCGCTGATTCACGGTGCCGCGTACTTCGACCGTCTCGTCTCCGAGGTGGAGGAGCTGGGTGCCGGCGACCACCTTTTCTTCGCCGACTGGCGGGGCGACCCGGACGAGCGCCTACGTCCGGACGGACCGACGGTTTCCCAGCTGTTCGCCCGCGCCGCCCAGCGCGGCGTGGTCGTCAAGGGTCTGATCTGGCGCTCACACCTCGACGTGCTGTCCTACAGCCACCAGGAGAACCGCAACCTCAGCGAGGCGGTTTCCGCCGCCGGCGGTGAGGTGCTGCTCGACCAGCGGGTCCGGCGAGGTGGATCACACCACCAGAAGCTGGTGGTGCTGCGCCGTCCGGCCGCCCCCGGCAGGGACATCGCCTTCGTCGGCGGCATCGACCTGTGCCACAGCCGTCGCGACGACGGCGCGCACCACGGCGACCCGCAGGCGGTACGGATGGCGGCCGCCTACGGTGACCACCCGCCCTGGCACGACGTGCAGCTCGCGCTGCGCGGGCCGGTGGTGGGCGCGCTGGACACCACGTTCCGCGAGCGCTGGACCGACCCGATGCCGCTGGACTCGGAAAACCCGCTTGCCTATCTGCGCGACCGGCTCCGCGGCAGCGACCTCACGCCCGGGAAGTTGCCGGACCAACCGGCCGATCCACCGGCCTGCGGGCCGCACCACGTTCAGGTGCTGCGCACCTACCCGGCGGTCCGGCCCCGGTACGCGTTCGCCCCGGACGGCGAGCGCACGGTCGCCCGGGGCTACACCAAGTCGGTACGCCGGGCCCGTCGACTGATCTACCTGGAGGACCAGTACCTCTGGTCCACCGAGGTCGCGGATCTCTTCGCCGCAGCGCTGCGCGACAATCCGGAGCTGCACCTGGTCGCGGTGGTACCGCGCCATCCCGACGTGGACGGGCGGTTCGCACTGCCGCCGAACACTGTCGGTCGCGAGCAGGCGCTGGCCCTGTGCGAGCGGGCGGCGTCGGGGCGGGTGCACGTCTTCGACGTGGAGAACCAGACCGGCACCCCGGTCTACGTGCACGCCAAGGTGTGCGTGGTCGACGACGTATGGGCCAGTGTCGGCAGTGACAACTTCAACCGGCGGTCCTGGACCCACGACAGCGAACTGTCCTGCGCGGTGCTGGACGACACCCCGGACGAACGGCACCCGCTCGATCCGGCCGGCCGGGGCGACAGGGCGCGGCGGTTCGCCCGGGAGCTACGGCTGCGGCTGCTCCGCGAGCACCTGGACCGCGACCCGGGCGGCGGCGACGACGCCGACCTGATCGACCCGGACGACGCGGTCGCCGCGATCACCGCCGCTGCCGAGGCGTTGCAACGCTGGTACGACGGCGGACAGCTGGGACCGCGCCCACCCGGCCGGTTGCGACCGCACCGATCACGGCGGCTGCCCTGGTGGACCCGGGCCTGGGCGCTGCCCGCGTACCGCCTGGTCTACGACCCCGACGGCAGGCCGCTGCGCGCCCGCCGGTCCGGCACCTGGTAGCCCGGCTCCAACTCGCCGAGCACCGTCAGCCCACCGGGGTACGCGAACGAGGAGCGCGGCGAGTAGTAGCCCCAGGCGATGGTGAGCGGGTTCTCCGGGCGCAACGCGTACACCGGGTGGTCCGGATCGAGGAACTCGACCGATTCGATCTCGAACGAGGTGGACGGTTCGGCGACCACCGCGTAGATGCTGCTGACCAGCTGACCGTGCAACTCGGTGAGGTAGCGGTGGTGGCCGTTGTGCACGGCGTGCCCGGTGTCCCCGACCCGCACCTGGGCCCGGATCACCGGGTCGCCCGCGATGCTGGTCTCGGTGACGATCGTGTCGCCGTGCGCGGTGATGCTGGTGCGGCCGGGCACGGCCGGCGCGCCCCGGGCCAGGGCGTAGCCGCGTACCCGCTCGCTACAGGTGACGTAGTGGGTCCACCAGCCGCCCGGGGTCACCCCGTCCGGGGCGTCCATCCCGACGAGCGTGACGCCGAGGTAGGTCAGCGAGTAGGAGCCGAAGCCGGAGGTCTGGCTCGCGTCGTCCACCACGTACTGGTTCATGAAGACCTCCCCGTCCGGATGGGGCCGCAGCCCCGCGGGGACCAGCGCCGCCACCGCGTCCGGGTCTGCCGGCAGCCAGCTGAAGTACAGCGTCCGGCTGTTCACGACGAGGTGGGGAACGGCGGGGTCGAGCACGGCACCTCCGGATCAGGGATGTACCCCGCGACGCTAAGCCCGGTCCCGTACACGGGACAACGACGGATTGGCGACACTCCGCTTGCCACCCGCGGCAGACATCGTCCGTTCGTCGTCCTGCTGCCCTCGTCCGACCCGACGACGAGGCACGCACGGACATTGCCGACTCGTCCGATCGGTCGTTCTGACGCCATTCCCGCAGCGATCTCACCTCACCCGACACGCCGCCGTGCACCCTTTTGCGGCATTCCTGCCCAGAAATAACGTAAGTACATCGTCCGTTCGGCTAGATTTTCGGGAGACGATCGGGCTAAGGTGACTCCCGAACGTACTAACAGAACTAACCAAAGCGTCACGTCTATATCCGCGGACGAGGTGCAGGGAGGACCACCATGACCGCGTCAACGATCACCGAATCGGCGACCACCCCGGCAACCACGACCCCGAAGCTCGACCCGCGGGCGCTCACCGACAGCGCCGCCGAGCTGCTGAACGCCATGGCTGCGCTGCCGGCCGGACACCCCTCCCGGGCCGCGCTGCGCGACCGGGCGATCGAGGCCTGGCTGCCACTGGCCAACCACCTCGCCCACCGCTACAGCGGTCGCGGCGAGCCCACCGACGACCTCGCGCAGACCGCCGCCGTCGGCCTCATCAAGGCCATCGACAAGTTCGACCCCTCCCGCGGGGTCGACTTCGCCGGCTACGCGATCCCCACCATCATCGGCGAGCTGAAGCGCCACTTCCGTGACCGGACGTGGGACATCCGGGTACCCCGCCGGCTGCAGGAGCTGCGGCTGGCCATCTCCGACGCCAACAGCTCCCTGCTGCAGACCCTGGGCCGTTCCCCGACGGTCGCCGACATCGCCGCCCACCTCAAGCTCACCGAGGAAGAGGTGCTGGAGGGCCTGGAAGGCGCCCGCGCGTACAACGCGGTGTCGCTGTCCACCCCGACCGGTGACGGCGACCGCGCGACCGAGCTGGGCGACATGCTCGGCGGCGAGGACAGCGAGTTCGAGTTGGCCGAGCTGCGGGTGGCGCTGGGCCCGGCGCTGGCCACGCTCGACGAGCGTGAGCAGAAGATCCTGACGCTGCGGTTCTACGGCAACCTGACGCAGTCGCAGATCGCGGACCAGATCGGCGTCTCGCAGATGCATGTGTCCCGGCTGCTGGCCCGGGCCCTGACGAAGCTGCGGGGGCAGCTCGACGGCACGTACTGAGAGGGGTGGCGATGGGGGCCGGGTCCGACGGACCCGGCCCCCATCGTGTTCGCGTCACCTCAGCGGGCGACGGGCTCCCGCCACATCGGCCAGAACGGCGTACCGTCGGGCAGCCGGAACGGCTCGGCGACCCGGTAGCCGTGCCGCGCGTACAGGTCGCGGCTCGTCTCGCTGCTCGCCTCCAGGTACGCCGGCATGCCGTTGTCGTCCAGCCAGGCGTGATGGTGGCGCAGCAGCGCCGTGCCGACGCCCTGGCCCTGACGGTCGGGACGCACGGCCAGCAACGCCAGATGGTGATGATCGGCATGCGGATGGTTGGCGGCGAACAACTCGTCAAGGTGCACGAAGTTCGGAGTCCACTCCCCGCACGCCGACGCCAGCCGGGCGTCGTAGTCCTCCGGCGGCGGCAGTGGTTCGCCGACCGACGGCAGCCAGACCGCCACCCCGGCCCGATCCTCGGTGCCGAACACCAGACCGTGCCGGATGGCGTGGTCGACGATGATCTCGAAGTTCCCGGCCAGCACCGACTCCCGCTTGGCCTCGTCCGGCACCAGCCAGCGGGGCTGGTCCAGCACCATGAAGGCCTCGGCGATCCGGGCGGCGACCCAGCGGGCGTCGTCCTCGCCGAGCTGACCGATCTCCGACCGCGTCACCGCCGCACCTCCGCCGTCGGCACCGGCTCGGTGACCGGCGGGGGGACCACGACGGCCGCCGCGCTCTCCGCGCCCAGGCCGATCCGGGCGTACGTGTCGGGACGTCGCCGCCGCAGCGACAGGCCCCACAACCCACCCAGCAGCGCCGCCACCGGGTAGGCCAACGGGATCGCCCAGCGCAGCGGCGAGTCCGGCTCCACCCCGAGCAGATTGGCGAAGTTCTGCACCGCCAGCACGATGATCACGACCAGCGCGATCGCGGCGATGCCGGGAGCGATCAACCGCCGCCACAGCGTCTCCTGCTCGCCACTGCGGGCGAAGTACGCGATGATCGCGACCGCGGTGGTGGCGATCAGCAGCAGCACGCCGAAACCACCGCTGGTGCCCAGCCAGAAGAACAACTGCAGGACCGGGTCCCAGCCGTTCACCGCGTACAGGATGATCACCACCAGGCCGAGCGCGCTCTGCGCCAGCGAGGCGGCCCGGGGTGCGCCGGTGGTCGGCGAGGTCCGTCCGAACACCGCAGGCAGCACCCGCTCGCGGCCGAGCGCGAAGGTGTAGCGCGCGGTGGTGTTGTGGAACGAGATCATGGCGGCCAGCACCGAGGTCAGGAAGAGCGCCTGCCCGATCGTCAGCACGGTGTCACCCAGGTGCGCACCGGCCAGGTTGAAGATCAGTTCGACGCTCTGGGTGCCGGCCTCCTCGACGATGCGGTCCGGTCCGACCGCCACCGTCATGCTCCACGAGGAGAGCGCGTAGACCACCGCGATGATCGCCACGGACAGGTAGGTAGCCATCGGCACCGTACGCCTCGGGTCCTTGCTCTCCTCGCTGAAGACCACCGCCGCCTCGAAGCCGACGAAGCCGAGGATCGCCAGCACCAGCACCGCGCCGAGGCCAGGCACGAAGAAGTTCTCCGGCGAGAACGCGGCGAAGCTCACGCTGCCGCCGGCCGGGTTGCCCAGCTGACCGAGGTCGAACACCACGATGATCGCGATCTCGGCGCAGAGCAGCGCCGCCAGCACCATGCCGTTGATGTCCACCCGGAGCAGGCCGAGCATCGCCACCAGCGCCCACGCCACCAGCGCCACGATCCACCACTGCGGCGCGATCCCGAACAGCCGGTCCAGCACCGGTGCGGCCGCCGCGCCGATGGTCCCGTAGAGACCGACCTGGAGGGCGTTGTAGGCGATAAGTGCCACCCAGGCCGTGCCCACCCCGGCCGGACGCCCCAGCCCACGGGCCACGTACGCGTAGAAGGCACCGGCGTTGGCCATCCGACGGGCCATCGCCACGTAGCCGACGGAGAACACGGCGAGGACCGCGGCCACCGCCAGGAAGGCCAGCGGAATGCCGAGCACTCCGATGACCCCGTAGCCGGTGGTGACCACACCGGCGACCACGGTCAGCGGTGCCGCCGCGGAGAGGACGAAGAAGATCACCGAGGGGACACCGAGCCGGCCACGGGCCAGCGCCTCGGAGACGTTGCTCGGTCGTTCGGTTGTCGCTGTCGAGGACATGTACCGCTCCGGTCTGAGGGGAAGGGGGTGTACCGGGTCAGGGAGCGCCGCGCAGCACCGCCGCACCGACGGCGGCCTCGGTGTGCGCCACGAGTTCCTTCAGCGGGGCCGGCAGAGCCGGGATGATCAGGTTGAGCCGGTGGTGGGCGCGCGGACCGGCGCTCCACAGCACCTCGCGAGTGAGGCCGGCGGCGGCGACCAGGCCGAGCAGCGTCGCGTCGGGCACACTTGGCGGCTCGGCGCGCTCAAGCAGCGCCCGCAGCCGGGTGGCCGGCCAGGCCACCACGTTGAGGTCGATCGGCTGGTAGGTGACGGCGGTCCGCAGCAGCCGCCGGCTCTCCTGCCGCCGCAGCACGCCGGCCCGGGACAGCCGATCCCCCACCGAGTTCACCGAGGTCTGGGCGAGGAAGCTGAGCCAGGTCCGCACCGACTGGTGTTGGGCCTCTCCCACCAACTGGTCCAACACGGTGTGCGCCAACGCGTCAGCCGGCGGCCGGCGGTCGATCACGCCCACCTGACCGGCGGACACCGTGATGTGTCCATAGAGGACCAGTTCGCCGAGGAGTCCCCCGGCCAGCCCGAGGCTGGTCGCCGCCGGGTGCAGCTTCGCCTTGCCCCGGGTGTCGTTGTGCGCGATCAGAAAGAACTCGTCGGCGGTGAGCACACGTCCTCCCGAGCCGGCCGTCCACAGTGATCGCTAACCGGGAAAGGATGCACCGAGCGCAACTGCAACGCAACTCCCGTTTTCGGCAGTTGCACTCCGTGGTGATGCGACCTGCGCCTTTTCCCGTGACAGACTCGGAGGGTGACCGCGAGCCCCACCGTCCGACGCCGCCGAATCGCCCGCGAACTGCGCCAGTTGCGGGAACATGCCGGGATGACCCTGGATGTCGCCGCCCGACAGTTGGACATGTCCAAGAGCAACCTGTCGCGCATCGAGAACGCGCAGATCGGCATCAAGCCACGCGACGTCCGAGCCGCCCTCGCGCTGTACCAGGTCACCGGCAACGACGCCGAGGCGCTCATCGAGATCGCCCGGGGCGCCCAGCAACGTGGCTGGTGGCAGCACTACAGCGACGTACTCCCGGAATGGTTCGAGTTCTACGTCGGACTGGAGGCCGAGGCCGCCACCCTGCGCACGTACGAGGCCGAGGCGGTGCCCGGCCTGTTGCAGACCGAGGCGTACGCCCGTGAGGTGTACCGGCTCACCGCCGGCGAGGACGATCTGGACCGCAAGGTGGCTGCCCGGCTACGCCGGCAGGACGTGCTGCGCGGCGACGATCCGGTGGAGCTGTCGGTGGTGCTGAACGAGGCGGTACTGCTACGCCCTGTCAGCGATCGCAGTGTCATGGCGGGGCAGATGACCCACCTGGAGACCATCGCTCAACTACCGAACGTCACCATCCAGGTACTTCCCTTCGACGCCGGCGGACATCCGGCGATGAATTCGCCGTACGTGATCCTCACCTTCGCCGACGCGGCCGACGCGGCCGTCGTCTACCTGGAAAATCTCTCCACGGGCCTGGCACTGGAAGAGGCCGCGCAGGTGCGCTCGTATAGCCTTGTGCACGAGAGGCTGTGCAATCTGGCACTCGATCCAGCGGCGTCCCTGATCCGCCTGAAGGAAGCTTCTCGCTACTTTACGTGACCGCTGTCTCGCGGTCACTGTCGGTATCGACGAAGGGATCGCGATGACCGCGCTCGACCTGTCCCGGGCGGAGTGGCGCACCAGCACGCGCAGTGTGGGCAACGGCAACTGCGTCGAGGTGGCCACCGTCCACGGTGGGGTCGCGGTACGGGACAGCAAGGACCGCCACGGCCCCGTGCTTACCTTCCCGCCATCGGCCTGGAGCGCCTTCGTCGCCAGCGTCCACAGTCGCTGACCACTCGCACACCGCCCACCAGACCCTGCCCCACCCCGCGCTGCCCGGTCCTGCTGCCCCGCCCCGCCCTGCCCCGCTACCCCCGCCCTGCCCCGCCCTGCCCGCTGCCCTGCTGCCCCGCCTCGCTTGCCCTGCGTTGCCCCGCCAGCCGCCCCCGCTCCAGCCCGCCGCGGCCACCCTGCCCCGCCAGGCCCTGCCCGCCAGGCCCTGCCCGCCGGGCCCCCCTGCCCCGGCCGCCGTCCCGCCCAACAGGGCCCGACCGCTGCCCCGCCCGCCAGGCGGGCCCTGCCTGCCGAGTCGCTCTTCCCCGCCAGCTGCCCGCCCGCCAGGCCCTTTCTCCGCCCGGCTTCGCCAGGGCGACCTTGACGCGGGCGGCCTCGGCCCCGTCGGGATCGGTGGTGGCGGCCCTGTCCTGCCAGCCCGGCCCGACCGTCCGCCAGGCCCCGCCGGCCCTACCGCCCATTCGGCCACCCACCCCAGGCGCCGCCGCCCAGGCCAGGTCAGGTCAGGTCAAGTGAGGTCAGGTCAGCTCCGACGATGTCGCGAGCGCGATCGCCATCTCCGGGCAGGTGCCTGAAGCAGCTTGGCCGTCACCATCCGTTACCGAGAGGCACCCACACCACAGCTCACTGTCCGTGACAGTGCCGCCCACCAACCCGTATCCCCTTGCGCGCCCTTTGCTCTGCTTCAACCGACGCAACACCCCCCGAACTGCTCCGATATCAGAGCTAGATCAAAATCCCAGTCGGCCAACCAATGCGGAAAGTAATCGTTGCGTGGGTTGAAGCAGAGCAAAGGGACGGAAGTAGTTATTGGCGAGGTCGGGACGCGACTACCAGACGTGATGGCATTGCCCTAGGTGAGACGCCTGATCGGTCGGGCAGCCCGAGGGCCTGGAACTGGGAACCCGGGTCTTGAGCTAGATCTGGACCGGGGACCGGGTTGCGAGCCACGCCAGGGCCAGGCTCCGGGGCCAGGGGCCGAGCGGCAGGCTCTGGGGCCAAGGGTTGAGCGCCGGGGCTGGCGGACAGGGCCGAGTGCCGGGGCCAAGGGCTGAGCGCCCGGCCGGCGGCCAGGCCGGGGCCGAGGGGCCGGGGGCCCGGGGGACGAGGGGCCGGGGGGCCCGGGGGACGAGGGGCCGGGGGCCCGGGGGCCCGGGGGCCCGGGGGACGAGGGGCCGGGGGCCTGGAGTCGGTCGGTGTTCGGCTGGGCTGCGGGGGTGGTGCGAGACTGGGCCGTGCTCTCCGACGTGCCTATCGACCTGCCGGTCCGGCCGGTGCTGCCGACGCTGGTGGCGGCGCTGGGCTCGGCCGGTAGTGCGGTCCTGGTCGCGCCGCCGGGCACCGGTAAGACCACCCTCGCCCCGCTCGCCGTGGCCGACGCGGTGGCCGGGCGGGTGATTGTCGCCCAGCCCCGCCGGGTGGCCGCCCGTGCCGCTGCCCGACGGATGGCGGCCCTGCTCGGTGAGCCGGTCGGTGGTCGGGTCGGCTACGCGGTTCGGGGTGAGCGGCGGGCCGGACCTCGTACCCGGGTGGAGGTGGTGACCACCGGCCTGCTGGTTCGCCGGCTGCACCACGACCCGGAGTTGGCCGGCGTCGACGCGGTGCTGCTCGACGAGATCCACGAGCGCCACCTCGACGCCGATCTGGCGCTGGCCTTCACTGTGGAGTCCCGGGCGGCGCTGCGGCCGGAGTTGTGGTTGCTGGCCATGTCGGCGACCCCGGAGGCGGACCGCTTCGCCACCCTGATCGGCGGCACGGTGCCGGCGCCGGTGGTACGGGCGTCGTCGGCGCTGCATCCGGTGACCCGGATCTGGGCACCACCGCCGCGATCTGTGCCACCGCCCGGCGCGGGGCCGGTGGACCGGGGACTGCTCGACCATGTCGCGTCCACCGTCCGCCGTGCCCTGCGTGAGCAGGAGGGTGACCTGCTGGTCTTCCTGCCGGGCGTGGGCGAGATCGCCGCCGTCGCCGGCCGACTGGCCGAACTGCGCGACAGTGTCGACGTGCTACGCCTGCACGGTCGCCAGAGCGGTGCCGAACAGGACGCCGCGCTGCGGGCGGGAGGGCGGCGGCGGGTGGTGCTGGCCACGGCGGTGGCGGAGAGCAGCCTGACCGTGCCGGGCGTACGGACGGTGGTGGACGCGGGCCTGTCCCGGGTGGCTCGGCTGGATCTGGCCCGAGGGCTGGGCGCGCTGGTCACCGTGCCGGTGTCCCGTGCGGCGGCGACCCAACGAGCGGGCCGCGCCGGTCGGGAGGCGCCCGGCCAGGTGTACCGCTGCTGGTCGTCGGGGGTGCACGAGCGGTTGCCCGCGCAGCCGGAACCGGAGATCGCCACGGCCGACCTGACCGGCTTCGCCCTCGAACTCGCCGCCTGGGGTGCCCCCGGTGGGACCGGGCTCGCACTGCCTGATCCGCCTCCGGCGGCGGCGATGACTGTGGCGTCCGAGACGCTCACCGCTCTCGGCGCGCTCGGCGCGGACGGGCGGATCACCGAGCGGGGCCGCGCCGTTGTCGCCGCCGGAGCACATCCTCGACTCGCTCGGGCACTGCTCGACGGGGCCGACCGGGTGGGTGCCGACCGAGCCGCGCAGGTGGTGGCGCTGCTCGCCGAGTCGACAGTTGTCGGATCCGGCGACGACCTCGGCGCCGCCTGGCGTCGGCTGCGGGCCGGCACCGACCCGGGCGCCACGGCCCGCTGGCGTGCCGAGGTACGCCGGCTGCGCGCCGCCCTCCCACCCGCCGAGTCGGGCCGGCTACCGAACCCCGACCGCCCGGGGGAACCGGACGGACGGCCGAAGCCAGGCCCGGTGCCGGACGAACGCCAAACACCGGACAGGCGCCAGACGCCGGACGGACGCCAAACACCGGACCGACGCGAGACGCCGGACGGACGCCAAACACCGGACGGACGCGAGACGCCGGACGGACGCGAGACGCCGGACGGACGCGAGACGCCGGACGGACGCGAGACGCCGGACGGACGGACGACTAGGCCTGGGACCAGGGAACCTGACGGGCGGCGTGGGCATCGGCCGGTTGGCGATCAGCGGGAGTGGTTGCCCGATGACCTCGCGGCCGGGCTGCTGGTCGGGTTGGCTTACCCGGAACGGCTGGCCCGGGTGCGGCGGCCGGGCGGTTCGGCGTACCTGATGAGTGGCGGGACCGCGGCGGAGCTGGCGCCCGGCTCGGGGCTGGCGGGCGTCGAATGGTTGGCGGTCGCGGTGGCCGACCGTGCTCCCGGCACACCGGCCGCCCGGATCCGGCTCGCCGCCGTCCTCGACGAGGTGACCGCCCGCGAGGTGGCCGGCTCGCTGCTGCGCAGCGAGCGGGAGGTCGGCTGGTCGGGTGGGGACGTGGTGGCCAGGGAGGTGCTCCGGTTGGGTGCCATCGGGCTGGTCGACCGTCCGCTGGCTCGTCCCGACCGGGACGAGGTGATCGCCGCCCTGCTGACCGGACTGCGCGACACCGGCCTCGACCTGCTGACCTGGACGCCGGCGGCCAGGGCGCTGCGTGAGCGGCTGGCGTTCTGCCGGTACGCGCTCGGCGACGACTGGCCCGACGTCTCCGACGAGGCGCTGCTGGCCGACGCGCCGCACTGGCTCGGGCCGGAGTTGGCCAACGCCCGACGCCGGGCCGACCTGGCCCGCGTCGACGTGGTGGGGGCGCTACGCCGGCTGCTGCCCTGGCCGCTGGCCGGGCGGCTGGACGAGTTGGCGCCGGAACGGATCGCGGTGCCCAGCGGTTCGCGGATCCGGGTCGACTACGCCGATCCGGCCGCGCCGGTCCTCGCGGTCCGGCTTCAGGAGACCTTCGGGTGGCCGGAGGCGCCTCGGGTGGGTGGCGGTCGGGTGCCGGTGCTGCTGCACCTGCTCTCCCCGGCCGGCCGGCCGGTGGCGGTCACCGCCGACCTCGCCTCGTTCTGGCACTCCGGCTACCGCCAGGTCCGCGCCGAGTTGCGCGGGCGCTACCCACGCCACCCCTGGCCCGAGGACCCCACCACGGCAACCCCGACCCGGCACAGCGGGCGCCGGCGGTGACCGGTGCGGTGGGCAGGCACCACCGCGCCACCGCCGAGCTGACCCGCCTCGCCGCGCTGGCGAAGCGGCCGGCAAGCGTACCCGCCGGTCAAGCTTCGTCGACCACGTCCGCGATGACGACTGTGATGTTGTCCGGTCCACCGGCCTGCAACGCCAGGTTGATGAGCCTGCGCGCGCAGGCGTCCCGGTCCGGCTGGCCGGCCATCGCCTCGGCCAGGGTCTCGGCGCGTACGACGTTTGACAGCCCGTCGCTGCACAGCAGCCAGCGGTCGCCGGCCCGGGGCACCATCGTCGCGTACGTCGGGGAGACCTCGTCGCCCTGCAACGCCTGGGTCACCACGGCCCGGCGGGGATGGCTGCCGGCCTGGTCCGGAGTGATCAGCCCCTGGTCGACGAGCATCTGCACGAAGGTGTCGTCCCGGGTGATCTGCTTGAGCACACCGTCGCGGAACAGGTAGGCCCGGGAGTCACCCACGTGGGCCAGGGCC
Source organism: Micromonospora sp. NPDC049891 (assembly GCF_040660295.1). NCBI lineage: Bacteria > Bacillati > Actinomycetota > Actinomycetes > Micromonosporales > Micromonosporaceae > Micromonospora > Micromonospora sp. NPDC049891. The sequence goes on along the minus strand of NZ_JBFAML010000027.1, from coordinate 46,645 downwards.
AGGCAGCTACCGGTACGCGCGAAGAGCAGCGCGGTGAGCGTGGTGCCCATGCCCTGCCGCTGGGGATCCTCGGCGACCGCCTGTCGGATCCGCTCGGTGGCCAACTGGATGCCGTTCTGGAGCGCGGCGACCAGCACGTCCTCCGGCGTCTCCACGTCCAGCGGGGCCACCGCCCCGATGGCGATGGCGCTGGCCAGGTCCCCGGCGGCCATGCCGCCCATGCCGTCGGCGACGGCGACCAGCCAGGTGCCGGAGTGCAACGCGTCCTGGTTTCCGCTGCGGATCAGCCCACGGTCGCTCGTCCCGGCGGAACGCAGCTTCAGGGTCATGGCACGCAGCCTGCCAGGAGTAGGGCTCGGTTGTCTCTAGGAGATCAGGACCGCCCGGCGTGGCGCGGTGAATCTCACTGACGGTGAACGTGAATTCCCATCGGATGCGATCGATTGACATGTCCTGCGCGTCCTGGAAACATGCCCGATACCTGGGAGCGCTCCCAGGTCCGTACCCCCACTTCGCCAGTTCCGTCCCGCTCGTCGGAAGGACTCCCCCGTGACGCCATCCCGACGTCGTCTCGCGGTGCTCGCCGCAGCGACCGCCGTGGCGCTGGTCGGCGTTAGCGCCGGCACCGCTTTCGCCGATCCACCCGCCGACGCACCTGAACAGATCCGCAACGGTGACTTCAGCGAGGGCTCGTCGCCCTGGTTCTCCTACGGCACCAACTCCCTTGGCGTGGTCGACGGCCAGCTCTGCGCCTCCGTGGCCGGTGGCCTGGCCAACCCCTGGGACGCCGGCATCGGCCACGACGCGCTTCCGCTGATCGCCGGCGCCGAGTACACCCTCGGTTTCGACGTCACCTCCACCCCCGGTGGCCCGGTGGCCGCCGTGCTGCAACTCGGCAGCGAGCCCTACACCGGCTACTACTCGGTCAACGTCGCCGCGACACCGACCCAGCAGCGCGTCGAGCGCACCTTCGTCGCCCCGACCGACGACAGTCGCGCCCAGCTGATCTTCCAGATCGGCGGTAGCGCCGAGCCGCGGACCGTCTGCCTGGACAACATCTCGCTGCGCGGCGGCAACCCGCCCGAGCCGTACGTGCCGGACACCGGCCCGAGGGTCCGGGTGAACCAGGTCGGCTACCTGCCCGGCGGACCGAAGAACGCCACAGTGGTCACCGAGGCGACCGAGGCACTGCCGTGGAAGCTGCACGCCGCCTCCGGTGCGGTGCTGGCCAGCGGCACCACCACTCCCCGCGGGGTCGACCAGGCCTCGGCGCAGAACGTGCATTCGGTGGACTTCTCGTCGTACCGCACCCCGGGTCGGGGGCTGACGCTGGCCGTGGACGGCGAGGTCAGTCACCCGTTCGACATCTCCGGCACGCTCTACGACCAGCTCCGCTCGGACGCGTTGCAGTTCTTCTACATCCAGCGCAGCGGCATCGAGATCGACGGTGACCTGGTCGGCGAGGAGTACGCCCGCCCCGCCGGTCACCTGGGCGTCGCCCCGAACCAGGGTGACACCGACGTGCCCTGCGTCGCCGGGACCTGCGACTACCGCCTCGACGTGCGGGGCGGCTGGTACGACGCGGGTGACCACGGCAAGTACGTGGTCAACGGCGGTATCGCCACCTACCAGCTGCTGAGCATCTTCGAGCGGACCAAGAACGCCGCCACGGCCGGATTCGGCGCCGACCTCGGCGACGGGACGCTGCGGCTGCCCGAGCGGGACAACGGGGTGCCGGACATCCTCGACGAGGCCCGCTGGGAGCTGGAGTTCCTGCTGCGGATGCAGGTGCCGGCCGGCAAGCCGTTGGCCGGAATGGCCCACCACAAGATCCACGACCGGAACTGGACCGGCCTGCCGATGCAGCCCGAGGACGACCCGGAGCCGCGCGAGCTGCACCCGCCGTCCACCGCCGCCACGCTGAACCTGGCGGCCGTGGCCGCCCAGTGCGCCCGGCTGTTCGCCCCGTACGACAAGGAGTTCGCGCAGCGCTGCGGTAAGGCGGCGAAGACCGCGTACGCGGCAGCCAAGGCCAACCCGGCCCGGTACGCTCCGTCGACCGGCAACGGCGGTGGCCCGTACGACGACACAAACGTCACCGACGAGTTCTACTGGGCGGCCGCCGAGCTGTACCTGACCACCGGCGAGCGCACCTACCTGACCGACCTGACCGCCTCGCCGCACCACACCGGTGACGTCTTCGACGCCCGTGGCTTCGGCTGGCAGAGCGTGGCCGCGCTGGGCCGCCTCGACCTGGCGACCGTGCCGAACGGGCTGCCGGCCGCCGAGCTGACCCGGATCCGCGCGTCGGTCACCGCCGCCGCCGACGGCTACCTCGCCGAGATCCGCCGGCAGGCGTACGGGCTGCCCATGCCCGGCGACCCGGACAGCTACTTCTGGGGCGGCAACGGCGCCATCATCAACAACGCCGTCGTGCTGGCCACCGCGTTCGACCTGACCGGAGCGGCGAAGTACCGCGACGGCGCGATGCAGACGATGGACTACATCCTCGGGCGCAACGCGCTGAACATCTCGTACGTCACCGGGTGGGGCGAGCACGCGGCGGAGAACCAGCACAGCCGGATCTTCGGCTTCCAGCTCGACCCGAGCATGCCGAAGCCGCCGGCCGGCTCGATCGCCGGTGGACCGAACGCCGCCCTCCAGGACCCGTTCGTGGAGCAGTTGCTCGAGGGCTGCGCGCCGATGTTCTGCTTCGTCGACGACATCGCCTCGTACTCCACGAACGAGGTGGCGATCAACTGGAACTCGGCGCTGGCCTGGATCGCCTCGTTCCTGGCCGACCAGGGCGACGCCGGTGCGGTGCCGGCACCCACCTGCTCGGTGTCGTACACCAACTACGGCTCGTGGCAGGGCGGCACCGGCTTCACCGCCCAGGTGAACATCCGCAACACCGGCACTGCCACGGTGAACGGCTGGACCGCCCGGTTCGCGTTCACCGGTGACGCCAAGGTGCGCGACGCGTGGATGGCCAACGTGACGCAGTCCGGGGCAACGGTGACCGCGAAGAGCGAGTCGTACAACTCGCGGATCAACCCGGGCGGATCGGTGATGTTCGGTTTCAACGCCACCACCGGTGGCGGTGCCAACCCCGCCCCCAACCTGATCACGGTCAACGGCGCGCCCTGCACCGTGTCCTGATCCCCGGGTGGGGTGCCGTCGGCGACCGGCGCCCCACCCGGCCCCCAACCCACGTTCTGGTCCGGATCCGTCAGGGATCCGGACCAGAACTTTGTGATCGTCGGGTGGTGGCCGGGCCGGCGGCGTGCGGGAGGATGGGATGGTGGGTGATCTCGACGGGGTGCTGGTGCTGCGCAGCGGTGGGGCGGCGGACGCGGCGACGGTGCTGCGGCTGCTCGATGACGCGACGGCCTGGCTGGTGCGGCAGGGTCGGACCGGGCAGTGGGGCGCTCAGCCCGCCTCAACGGATCCCCGCCGGGTCGCCCAGGCCGACGCGTGGGCCACCGGCGGCGGGCTGTGGCTGGCCGAGGTGGACGGACGTCCGGCCGGTGCGCTGGTGGTGGGGACCGCCACCGAGTACGTGCCGCCCGCGACCGAACCCGAGCTGTACGTCAACCTGCTGGTCACCGACCGGGCGTACGCCGGGCGGGGAATCGGTGGGCGGCTGCTGGCGCACGCCGCGGACCTGGCCCGGGAACGCGGGGTCGGGCTGCTGCGGGTGGACTGCTACGCCGGCGACGACGGTGCGCTTGTGCGCTGGTACGAACGCCAGGGCTTCACCCCCACCGACCCCTTCACCGTGTCCCGCCCCAACCGTCCCCCCTGGCCCGGCCAAATCCTCACCCGCCCCATCCACCCCAACCCCAACCCCCCACCCCGCTCGCGTTGATCATGAGGTTAGCGGCGATTGTCGATCTTCAAAGTGCCGCTGACCTCATGATCAACGCGAGCCTTCCGGGGCGGTCGGTGGGTGGGTGGGTGGGGTGTCAGGGGCGAAGTTTGGGGAGGACCTGGTCGCCGAAGGCGTCCAGGAAGGGGCGCTGGTCCTGGCCGACGTGGTGCAGTGCGATCTGGTCGAAGCCGAGGTCGACGTACTCCTCCAGCCAGCCCACGTGCCGGCCCAGGTCCGCGGAGATGTTCACCACCTCCGCGAGCCGGGTCATCGGCACCTCGGCGGAGACCACGTCGAAGTGCTCCGGGGTGGCCAGGTCCCAGCAGACCGGCGGGGCGAAGACGTTGCTGCGCCACTGGTCGTAGGCGATCGCCTCGGCCTCGGCCTGGGCGGGCGCCCAGCTCAGGTGCACCTGTAGGTGCACCGGTCCCCGACCCCCCGCCTCCCGGTAGGCGTCGATCATGCGGCGCAGGTGGTCGGTCGGCGCGTTCACCGTGATCAGACCGTCCGCCCACTCAGCGCACCAGCGGGCGGTGGCGACGCTGACGGCGGCGCCGACAAGTGCGGGCGGCTGCTCCGGGCGGCTCCACAGCTTCGCCCGGTCGACCCGGACCAGACCGTCGTGGCTGACCTCCTCGCCGGCGAGCAGGGCGCGGATGACGTCCACGCACTCGCGCAGCCGGGCGTTGCGTACGTCCTTGCGCGGCCACACGTCGCCGGTGATGTGCTCGTTGGCGGCCTCACCGGAGCCCAGGGCCGCCCAGAACCGGCCCGGGTACATGGCGGCGAGGGTGCCGATCGCCTGCGCGATGATCGCCGGGTGGTAGCGCTGCCCGGGCGCGTTCACCACCCCGAACGACAGGCCGGTGGCCTGCAACGCCGAGCCGAGCCAGGACCAGGCGAATCCGGAGTGTCCCTGACGCTCACTCCAGGGTGCGAAGTGGTCCGAGCACATGGCGGCGTCGAAGCCGACGTGCTCGGCATGGACCACCGCCTTCAGCAGCTCACCCGGGTGGATCTGCTCGTGGGAAGCGTGAAACGCGATCGCCGTCATGCCGCGCTTCACTACCCATCCGGGCGTCGTCGTAAGCAGCAGCTACTCGGAGTGGGCGCCGGCGCCGACGGTGGCCGCGCCCTCCCCCACCCAGACCGTCTTGACGTTGCAGAACTCGTGCATGCCCTGGGCGGAGAGTTCCCGGCCGTAGCCGGAGTTCTTCACGCCCCCGAAGGGCAGTTCGGGGTAGGACGTCGTCATCCCGTTGATGAAGACGGCCCCGGCCTCCAGGTCGGTGGCGAACCGCTGCTGCTCCTGCGGGTCGCGGGTCCAGGCGTTCGAGCCGAGCCCGAAGCTGGTGCCGTTGGCCAACTCGATCGCCTCCTCGTACGACGAGGCCCGGTACAACCCGGCGACCGGCCCGAACACCTCCTCGGCCCACATCCGCATGCCCGGGTTCAGGTCCGTCACCACCGTCGGTGGGTAGAACCAGCCCGCCCCGGCCGGCTTCTCCCCGCCGCAGAGCACCGTGGCTCCCTTGTCGACGGCGTCGCGGACCTGCGCGTCGACCTCGTCGCGGCCCCGCTCGGAGGCCAGCGGGCCGACGTCGGTGCCGTCGTCCATCGGGTCGCCCACCCGCAGCGCCGACATGTGGTGCGCGAACGCCTCAGCGAAGGCGTCGTAGACGTCGGCGTGCACGATGAAGCGCTTGGCCGCGATGCAGGACTGGCCGTTGTTCTGGCAGCGGGCGGTGGTCGCCACCTGCGCGGCCAGCGCCACATCGGCGGAGGGCATCACCACGAACGGGTCGCTGCCGCCCAGTTCCAGCACCGTCTTCTTCAGCTCCCGGCCGGCGATCTGGGCGATCGACCGGCCGGCGACCTCACTGCCGGTCAGGGTGGCCGCGCGTACCCGGGGATCGCTCAGGATCCGGTCCACCGCCTCGGAGCCGACCAGCAGGGTGGTGAACGCGCCCTCGGGGAAGCCGGCCCGCCGGAACAGGTCCTCCAGCAGCAGTGCGGTCTGCGGCACGTTCGAGGCGTGCTTGAGCAGGCCGGTGTTGCCGGCCATCAGGGCCGGCGCGGCGAAGCGCATGACCTGCCAGAGGGGGAAGTTCCACGGCATCACCGCCAGTACCGGCCCGATCGGCTGGTAGCGGACGAACGCCCGGGTCGCCGAGACCGCCGCGGCGTCGGCCGGCTCGTCGGCGAGGAACTCCGCCGCCCGGCTGGCGTAGAAGCGGCAGGCGGCGGCGCACTTGGTGACCTCGGCCTTGGCGGCGGCGAGCGTCTTGCCCATCTCGGTGGTCATCAGCCGGGCGATCTCGTCGCGCTCCGCCTCCAGCAGGTCGGCCGCCGCGTTCAGCCACCGCCCGCGCTGCTCGATCGTGGTGCCGCGCAGCTGCCGGTACGCCAGGTCGGTCCGTTCGATCGCGCCGTCGATCTGCTCGTCGGACATCGCCTCGTACGTCTTGAGCACCTGGCCGTTCACCGGATTGGTGGTGGCGATGGTCATCAGGGCTACTCCCGTCACTCGAAAAGCGAGTGCCGCGCGCCGGGCTCCTCCCGACGGCGGGCGGCGCGACGACGTTGAATGATGATCAGGTCGACGACGGCAACCACCGCGAAGACGGCGCAGACGACACCCAACCAGGCCACGTCGGCACGGAACGCCAGCACCGCAAAAACGATCATGGTGACGAGCCCGAAGCTGGCCAGCGCCAGTCGCAGGTTCAGTGCGCTGTACGCGTGACCGACCGTGCCACGGGCACGCCGAGGCTGTGATCTCGTCATCACCTCCACCTACCCCGCGCCGCCGGAGCTAACCGTCGCCCGGGGATCCGGTACCGGCCGCTCAGGAACGCCAGGCGCCACGGGCGGCCGCATCGGCGGCGTACCCGGCGAAGCTCTTCGGGTCGTGGCCGGTGACCTGCCGGACCGTCCCGGTCGGCTGGCCGTCACCCAGGTCGCGAAGCGCCCCGAACGCGGCGATCTCGCCCGCCACCTGCTCGGCCGGCACACCCAGCGCGAGCATCACCGCCCGGTAGTCGTCGGCCGTACCGAGATGACGCACCGGCCGACCGACGCATTCGGTGAGGATCTCCGCGGCCTCGCCGAAGGAGAGCGCGTCCGGGCCGGTGATCTCGTACGTCCGGCCGGCGTGTCCGGCACCGGTGAGGGCGGCGACCGCGACGTCTGCGATGTCGTCGGCGTCGACGAAGCACTGGCGGGCGTCGCCCACCGGCATGGCGATCTCCCCGGCGAGCACTCCGTCCCGGAAGAAACCCTCGTCGAAGTTCTGGTCGAACCAGTCGGGGCGCAGGATCGTCCACTGCGCGCCGCAGGCACGTACCGTCTCCTCCGCGGCCATCAGCCGCTCGTCACCCATCGCCTCGATCGCCCGGCTGGAGAGCAGCACCACCCGGCCCACCCCGTGCTCCACCGCCAGCCGGACGAAATCGGATTCGACCGGTCGATCGTGGGGAGCCATCAGATACATCGTGGTGACCCCGGCGAGGGACGTCCGCCAGGAACTCGGATCGGTCCAGTCGAAGCGCGACTCTCCGGATCGGGACGCGGACCGGACCGGGTGACCGGCGTCCCGCAACCGGCGGACCACGCGCCGACCGGTCGTACCGGTGGCGCCGAGCACGAGAATCATGTCCTGGTTCGTCATCCGCCCAGTCGAACAGCCGCCTGTGACAAAGGCCGACCGGCCATCAGGGCCACCCGACACCAAACGATGCGGAACAGCCACGCGGTGCGGAACAGCCACGCCGGGCGCAACAGCCCGCCCGGGGCGGAACAGCCGTGCGTTGCGTTACACCGGCCCGGCGTGACCCGGCCTTTCCGGGCATCGGCGGGGAACATGGACCCATGACCGTGAGCCATGCCGAGCCGGTGACCGTCGCCGTCGCCCGACGCGCCGACCCCGCCCGTACCGACGAGATGGTGGCGTGGATGCGGGCCGGCACGGCGCTGGCCGAGGCGTTCCCGGGTTTCCTGGGCGCGGGCTGGGTGCGCCGCGCCCCCGGATCCGGCGACTGGCACATGCTCTACCGGTTCGCCGACCCGGACACCCTGCGCCGCTGGGAGGAATCGCCGCAGCGACACTGGTGGCTGACGTCGGCGCAGGGCATCGTCGAGCACACCCACGTCGAGCGGCGGACCGGCATCGAGGGCTGGTTCGACCCGCCGCGCGCGGCGGACATCGAGCCGCTCGACGCCGAACCGACAGTGCCGCCGTCGCCGCCGCGCTGGAAGCAGGCGGTGACGATCTGGCTGGCGTTCTTCCCGCTCAGCTTGACCGCCACGCTGCTGACCGGTCAGTTCCTGCCGGGCCTGCCGACAGCGGCGCGGGTACTTGTCATGACGCTCACCCTGACCCCGCTGATGACCTACCTGGTGCTGCCCCGGATCACCCGGGCGCTGCACTGGTGGCTGCACGGCCAGCGGGCACCCTGGCACCGGTAGCGAAGCGGCCGGACCGCATAGCACGGCGGCCAGGCGTACGACAGGGCACTGCCGCATCCCCGACAGCAACGCGTGACCAGCACGGCCCACGCGCGTAGAGTCACCGTGCCGTCGCTCTGCGCTGTGAGGCTGGGGAAGTCATGCCTGGACGCTGGACCACTGCCGCCGTCTGCCTGCTCGCACTCGTCGCGTTGGCCTGCGAGGCGGGTGGAGACGCGGCACCCCGACCGTCGGGTGGCACAACCCAGCCCGGCTCACCCCGCGTCGTCGCCGCCCTCGGCGACTCGATCACCACCGGCTTCGGATCCTGCCTGGTCCTCACCTCGTGCCAGCGCAACTCCTGGTCGACGGGGGACGGACTGCGGGTCGACAGCCACTACCGCCGGCTGCTCGACCGCAACCCGGGGCTGCGCGGCAAGGCGCACAACCACGCCCGGCCGGGGGCCCGCGCCGGGGCGCTGGCCGGGCAGGCGGAGGCGGCGGTACGCGACCGCGCCGACTACGTGACGGTGCTGATCGGCGCCAACGACGCCTGCCGCGCCACGATCGAGGCGATGACGCCGGTGGCCGAGTTCCGCACCGAGATCGACAGAGGGCTGCGGGTGCTGCGCGAAGGGCGTCCGAAGGCCCGGGTCCTGGTCGTGAGCATCCCGAACCTGTACCGGCTCTGGGAGGTCGGCCACGACGAGCCTCGGGCGGTACGCGCCTGGCGGCGGGGGGTGTGTCCGGCACTGCTGGCCGAGGCGACGTCGACCGCACCGGCGGACCGGAACCGCCGCGCGGCCTTCCGGGAACGGGTCGCGGCGTACAACAGTCAGTTGAAGGCGGCGTGCCGGGCCTACGGCTCCCGATGCCGCTACGACGGCGGCGCCGCGCACCGGGTCCGGTTCGATCTGGATCTGGTCAACGCGCTCGACTACTTCCACCCCAACACGGCCGGCCAGTCCCGCCTCGCCGAGGTGACCTGGCGCTCCTCCGGCTACGCCGACTGATCGCCCGCCTCATCGGGTCGACGTGGCGACGGGATGCGGGGGCCGCTGTGCTGGCGAAAGAGCGCCCGGGAGCGTTCGGCCAGCTTCTTGGTGGCCGAGGAGTTCGCCCAGGTGCCGAGGATGATCGCCGCTCCGGGGACCACCTTGGCGAAGAGCCGTTTCGCCGCGCGTACCCCGGCCATCTGGGCGAGTCGGACCCCGAGGTGCAGCATCACCCGGCCGAGCGGGGCCTGCCCACCGCCGCCGAACAACGCACCCGCCCGTTCCCGGCCGGCCGCCACCCCCAGCGCCACCCGGGCGCTCGCGGCTGCCTTGTGCACCTTCTGCAAGACCAGCAGGTCGGTCGCGCGGTCCGGATGTGTCGGGTCAACGCCGTACGCGGCGGCGACGTGCAGGACCATGCGGGACTGGGTCCAGGCGAGCACACCCACGTCGATCACCGCGCCGGGCAGTCCGGCCGCGCCGGAGACGGCCCCGGAGAGCCGGGCCTGGTTGACGAACCGACGTACCGCCTGCTCCGCCAGGGTCTCCGCGCTGGTCCCGGGCTGGGCGGCCCGGATCCGCTGCGCCCACTGCGCGGCCTCCGGGCCGAGCCGGCGCACCGCCTCCAGGGCGAGATGCTCGGGCGCGTACTGCGGATCCTGGCGCATCCGGTCCCACAGCGTGGCCGGCGGCGCCTCGACAACCGGGCCGCCCGGCGAGGGCGGGGCCGGAGTGACGGGCTGGCCCTCGACGGGCACGGGATCGCTCATCACCTCTCCTTTCGGTGGCGCCCATCCATGTGTACCCCGCCACGGCAACGGCGTACCGTCGGCCGATCAGCCGGGGACGCCGGGCCGGGCGGACCGGCCCGACAGGAATGCACGAGGATGGCAGGTACGTTCTGGCGATCGGGGCCGCCGTCAATCCGGTGACCCGTTACGCACATGCAGGGAGGCCGCACCGGTGCTCGACCCACACGAGCTCTACGAACTCACCGACGATCTGCCCGACCTCGGTCAGCCGGTCCTGATCCAGGCGCTCACCGGTTTCGTCGACGCCGGTAACGCGAGCCGGCTCGCCCGCGAGCAGCTGCTCACCTCGCTGGAGTCCCGCTCGATCGCCCGGTTCGACCTGGACCAGCTCTTCGACTACCGCTCCCGCCGGCCGGTGATGACCTTCGTCGAGGACCACTGGGAGAGCTATGACGACCCGGTGCTGGAGCTGCACCTGCTCCACGACGACGACGAGACGCCCTTCCTGCTGCTCACCGGCCCGGAACCCGACCTTCAGTGGGAGCGGTTCACCGCCGCCGTCGCCGGGCTCGCCGCCCGCCTGGACGTCCGACTCACCGTCGGGCTCAACGCGATTCCGATGGCGGTGCCGCACACCCGACCGACAGGCGTGACCGCGCACGCCACCCGGCGTGATCTGATCGCCGGCTACGAACCGTGGCTGCAACGGGTACAGGTCCCCGGCAGCGTGGGCCACCTGCTGGAGTTCCGCCTCGGCGAGGCGGGCCGCGACGCGCTGGGCTTCGCCGCGCACGTGCCGCACTACGTGGCGCAGGCCGAGTACCCGGCCGCCGCCGAGGTGCTGCTGGCGTCGGTGTCCCGCAGCACCGGGCTGCTGTTGCCCCGGGACGGGCTGCGTTCGGCCGCCGAGGTGGTCCGGGTGGAGATCGACAGGCAGGTCGCCCAGAGCGACGAGGCCACCACCCTGGTCCAGGCCCTTGAGGAGCAGTACGACGCGTACGCCCGGGGTCGGGGGGAGAAGAACCTGCTCGCCACGGAGAACGGCCCGCTGCCCACGGCGGAGGAACTCGGCGCAGAATTGGAGCGTTTCCTCGCCGAACAGACCCGCCCGAACGACACCCCGGGAGGCTGAACCGGGGCCGTCGGGCTGAGCCAGGTGGCACGCCGACGACGAGGGTGGCGCGTGTCGGCCGGCGGTGGCCGGGCGGGCCTGGCCGGGATGGGGCAGGCTGGCATCATGCGCCTCGCGACGTGGAACGTGAACTCGGTGAAGGCCCGGCTGCCCCGGCTGCTGGACTGGCTGGCCGGCACCGGGCCGGACGTGGTCTGCCTACAAGAGACCAAGTGCCCGGACGGTGCCTTCCCGGCGACCGAGGTGGGTGAGCTGGGGTACACGGTGGCCAGTCACAGCGACGGCCGCTGGAACGGGGTCGCCATCCTGTCCCGGGTCGGGCTCGCCGACGTCACCGTCGGGTTTCCCGACGAACCCGGATTCCCCGATCCGGAGGCCCGGGCGATCTCGGCCACCTGCGGCGGGCTGCGGGTCTGGTCGGTGTACGTGCCGAACGGCCGCACCCCCGACGACCCGCACTACGCGTACAAGTTGGCCTGGTTGGCGGCGCTGCGGGACGCGCTGGACACCGAGTTGACCAACCGGGCGCCACTGGCCGTCTGCGGTGACTTCAACGTGGCGCCCACCGACGACGACGTGTGGGATCCGGCGCTGTTCGTCAACTCCACCCACGTCACCCCGCCCGAACGGGCCGCCCTGGCGGCGCTGCGCGATCTCGGCCTCACCGACGTGGTGCCCACCCCGATGAAGGGACCGCACCCGTTCACGTACTGGGACTACCGGGCCGGCATGTTCCACCAGAACAAGGGCATGCGCATCGACCTGGTCTACGCCTCCGCGCCGCTGGCCCGCGCCGTCCGGTCCGCGTACGTGGACCGGGAGGCCCGCAAGGGCAAGGGCCCCTCCGACCACGCCCCCATCGTCGTCGATGCCGACTTGGTCCCCGCCGTCGAGTCCTTCTGACCCGCGACACCGCCCGCCCGACCCGGATGCGCGCCGGGCGGCTGCTGGACGCCAGGCGGGCACCGGCCGGCACACTCGACGACGCGAGATGCCGGCCCAGCGCCGCGAGATGCCGCAACCCGGCCTCTCCTGCCGGCCGGAAAGCCCCACTTGCCGCAACCCGCGACCGTGCTCGTGCCCGCTCCCCCTGGCGAGGGCACCGGCTAGGGTGAGGCCATGGCAGTCGTGAAGATCAACGCGATCGACGTTCCGCCCGGTGCCGGCGAGGAGTTGGAGAAGCGGTTCGCCGCCCGGGCCCGCGCGGTGGAGAACTCCCCCGGCTTCCTCGGCTTCGAACTGCTGCGCCCGGTGGCCGGTGAGAACCGCTACTTCGTCTACACCCGGTGGGAGACCGAGCAGGCGTACCAGGACTGGGCCGCCGGCCCCGCCCGAGCCGCCCACGCCACCCCGCCCGGAGCCGAGCAGCGGCCCCCCGTCGCCTCCGGTGCCACCCTCCTGGAATTCGAGGTCGTGCAGCAGGTCCCCTGACGGGTGGGTTCCCTGTCGCTGCTGAAGCCGGACCGGAGCAGTAGCGGCGGGTGAGTCAGGAGGGTCGGGTGGTGGTGAGGGTGGCGAAGGCGATCACGTTGTCGGCGTAGCCGGTGCCGCCGCCGAGCCACTCGCCGCCGCAGGTGATCAGCCGCAGGCCGGGCGGGCCCTCATGGCCGTAGACCCGGTCTGCCGGGAGCCGGTCCTTCGGGAAGTGTTCCACCGAGTTCACCGTGAAGACGGCCACCGAATCGTCCTCCCGGATCACCTCGACGGTGTCTCCCACCTTCAGTTTGCCCAGGTTGTAGAAGACCGACGGGCCGCTCTTGGTGTCCACGTGCCCGACGATCACCGCCGGACCCGGGTCTCCCGGCACGGGGCCACGGTCGTACCACCCGGTTTCCTCGTGCCGGCTCAGCGGCGGCACGGCGATCGAGCCGTCCGGTGCGTCGCCTACCGGTTTCACAGGTGCCACGACGTCGATCGACGGGATCGACAGGCTCACCGGCCGCGCGGCGGTACGCCCGGCGGGTGCCACCGACGCCCCGCTGGAGCCCCGTTCACCACCGGTGGCGGTCCAGTCCAACGGTCCTCCGACGGTGTGCCCGAGTCCAGCGCCGGTGGCGAACACGCCGGCCAGCACGAGCACCACCGCGAGTGGCAGTGACCACGGGCTGCGCCCGGAGCGCGGCGCGCGGCCGGACCCGCTGGAGCTTCGTGGTGCACGGCGGCGATCGGTGAAGGGTGTCGCGGCGCGAGCGCGACGCGAGCCGATGTCCGGCACGGCCGCCCACCCGTGCGGGCGCGGCGTCGAGCCGGAGCCGGCCGCACGATCACCGCGACCCGGCACCGAACCGGAACCCACCGCACGATCACCATGACCCGGCACGGAACCGAAGCCCACCGCACGGTCACCGGGACGCGGGGGCGGGTTGGTCGACGGTACGAACAGGTCGGGACGGTAGGTGGGACGAGGCGGGCTACCGGCGGGGCGGGCCGACCTGCCGGAGCCGGTTCCCTGGACGGGCCGACGGGAACCGGTGTGTCCGCGCGCACCGGTGGAACCGGTGGGGCGCGGTGCGCGGGCGGCGGGCATGACGGGTCACCGTCGGGTACCGCGACGGCGCGTCGCGGTGACCCAGAGGACCATGCCGGTCACGGTCAACGCCAGCCCGCCGGGGAGCAGCAGACTGGAGGTGACGGCGCGGGCACCACCGCCGAAGCCGGTCGCCGGCCCTCGGCTGGGCTTCATGTGGCGTACCACCTGGATCATGGTGGAGGCGGTCTCGCCGCCCCGGCACTCCAGCTTGACCCGGTAGTTGCCGGGGAGCACCCGGTCCTTCACCATTGCCGTCCCGGTCAGCAGCCCGCGCTGCGGCTGCACCGCGACCCGGCCGAACGCGTCCGAGACGACGATGGCCCCCACCGAGTTGTCGTGGCAGCTGGCCCGGAGGCCGACGAGGTGGCCCGGTTCGACGGTGCTCGGCGACACCTCGACGAAGACGTTCGGTCCCGGCACCGGCTGCGGCGCGGCGACCGGCACGACGCCTGGCACAGCGACCGGCACCGCGGCTGGCGCGGCAACCGGCGGCGCGGCGAGGATGTGCTTGCCGGCGGTGATCGGGGCGGTGGCCGGAGCCGGACCGGCGGCCCGGGCCGGAGTCGCGAGCAGCAGCGGCGCGGCGAGGGCGACCACGAGCAGTGGAGCGAAGGCCGCGAGGGTACGCAGCGGAGCAGCGGACAGTGCCGGACGAGTCTGGGTCACTACTGGCACGATGCCCCCTCCCGGTGCGCCGGGGCGGTCGCCGGGCACTGCCGGACACCCGGTCCTGCTTCCACCGATGATGGTCTCACCACCGGGCGTACATCACATCTGGTCCGGCGCGGTGCTCGCGTACGCTCGGTTGGTGGTGACCTCCACCGACCCGACCCCCGCCGTGGCCGCGCCGAACGTGGCGCGGGCGATCCGTACCTACCACCCGCGTCGCGGCCGGATGAGCGGCCGTCAGGTGGCGGCGTTGGAACAGCTCTGGCCGCGGTACGGACTGCGCGTCACCGACGCCGTTCCGTTCGACCCCGTCGGCCTGTTCGGCCGCCGGGCCCCACTGGTGGTCGAGATCGGATCCGGCATGGGTGACACGACCGCCGAGATGGCCGCCGCCGACCCGGATCGAGATTATCTGGCGGTCGAGGTGCACACCCCGGGAATCGCGAACCTGCTGGACCTGATCCACCTTCGTGACCTGGGCAATGTCCGGATCGTCGAGGGCGACGCGGTGGAGTTGCTCGATCTGCTGCCGCCCGACTCGTTGGACGCGGTGCACGTCTTCTTCCCGGATCCGTGGCCGAAGTCCCGTCACCACAAGCGGCGGCTGATCCAGCCGGCGCACGTCGCCCGGCTGCGTTCCCGGTTGGCTGTCGGCGGCACGCTGCACTGCGCCACCGACTGGGCGGAGTACGCCGAGTCCATGCGGCGGACCCTGGATGCCGACCCGGGCCTGGTCAACGCGTACGACGGGTACGCTCCCCGGCCCGCCTACCGGCCGGTGACCCGGTTCGAGCGGCGGGCCCTGCGCGCCGGCCGCCCGATCGCCGACCTGATCTACCGCCGGCGCTGAGGTGGCGCGACGCCGGCAGGCCGGCGCCCGCGCCCCCGGTGCCAGACCCCCGGCTGGCGTCCACGACCGGTGCCCGGCCCTCCCCGGTTGGCGTCCCGGCGTGTGATCCAGGCACCATGGACCGGCCATGACACTCACCGCCGCGCTGCCGAAGACCGCCGACCCCGACACTCTCTACGACGCGTTCGCCAGTTGGGCGTCCGAGCGCGGCCTGGACCTCTATCCCCACCAGGAGGAGGCGGTCATCGAGATCGTCTCCGGGGCCAACGTGATCATGAATACGCCGACCGGCTCGGGCAAGAGCCTGGTCGCCATCGCCGGTCACTTCGCCGCCCTGGCCGACAGCCGGACGACCTTCTACACCGCGCCGATCAAGGCGCTGGTGTCGGAGAAGTTCTTCGCCCTGTGTGAGGTCTTCGGCGCCGAGAACGTCGGCATGCTCACCGGCGACGCCAGCGTCAACGCCGACGCCCCGATCATCTGCTGCACCGCGGAGATCCTGGCCAATCTGGCGCTGCGCGAGGGCAGCCGGGCCGACGTCGGCCAGGTGATCATGGACGAGTTCCACTTCTACGCCGAACCGGACCGGGGCTGGGCCTGGCAGGTGCCGCTGATCGAGCTGCCGCAGGCACAGTTCGTGCTGATGTCGGCCACGCTCGGCGACACCACCAGGTTCGTCGACGACCTGACCCGGCGCACCGGCCGGGCGACAGCCGTCGTCCGCTCGGCCGAGCGGCCGGTCCCGCTGCTCTTCTCGTACGCGATGACACCGCTGCACGAGACCCTTGAGGAGCTGCTGGAGACCAAGCAGGCCCCGGTGTACGTCGTGCACTTCACCCAGGCTGCCGCCCTGGAACGCGCCCAGGCGCTGATGAGCGTCAACGTCTGCACCCGGGCCGAGAAGGACATGATCGCGGCTGCCATCGGCGGGTTCCGGTTCACCTCCGGCTTCGGCAAGACCCTGTCCCGACTGGTCCGGCACGGCATCGGCGTGCACCACGCCGGCATGCTGCCCAAGTACCGCCGACTGGTGGAGACCCTCGCCCAGGCCGGGCTGCTCAAGGTCATCTGCGGTACGGACACTCTCGGCGTCGGCATCAACGTGCCGATCCGCACCGTGCTGTTCACCGGCCTGTCCAAGTACGACGGGGTACGCACCCGGCTGCTCAAGGCCCGCGAGTTCCACCAGATCGCCGGCCGGGCCGGGCGGGCCGGCTTCGACACCCTCGGCCGGGTCGTCGTGCAGGCGCCCGAACACGTCATCGAGAACGAGAAGGCCCTCGCCAAGGCCGGTGACGACCCGAAGAAGCGGCGCAAGGTGGTGCGCAAGAAGCCGCCGGAGGGCTCGATCGGCTGGGGCAAGCCCACCTTCGAACGCCTGGTGGAAGCCGAACCGGAGCCGCTGACCTCCAGCTTCCAGGTCAGCCACTCGATGCTGCTCAACGTCATCGGCCGCCCCGGTGACGCGTTCGCGGCCATGCGGCACCTGCTCACCGACAACCACGAGGACGCCGCCGCCCAGCGCCGGCACATCCGCCGGGCCATCGCCATCTACCGGGCGTTGCGGGCCGGCGGCGTGGTCGAGGAGCTGCCCGAGCCGGACGAGACCGGGCGACGGGTCCGGCTCACCGTCGACCTGCAACTCGACTTCGCGCTCAACCAGCCGCTGTCACCCCTCGCGCTGGCCACCATCGAGCTGCTGGACAGCGAGTCGCCGTCGTACGCCCTGGATGTGCTGTCGGTGATCGAGTCGATCCTCGACGACCCGCGCCAGGTGCTCTCCGCGCAGCAGTTCAAGGCCCGTGGCGAGGCGGTCGCCGCGATGAAGGCCGAGGGCATCGAGTACGAGGCCCGGCTCGAACTGCTCGACGAGGTGACCTGGCCCAAGCCGCTCGCCGAGCTGCTGGGCAACGCCTACGAGATGTACCGGCGGGGGCACCCCTGGGTGGCCGACCACCAGCTCTCCCCCAAGTCCGTGGTGCGGGACATGTACGAGCGGGCGATGACCTTCACCGAGTACGTGCAGTTCTACGGGCTGTCCCGCTCCGAGGGCCTGGTGCTGCGCTACCTCGCCGACGCGTACAAGACGCTGCGGCAGACGGTGCCGGAGGAGGCCAAGACCGAGGAACTCGTCGACCTGATCGAATGGCTCGGCGAGCTGGTCCGCCAGGTCGACTCCAGCCTCATCGACGAGTGGGAGCGGCTGCGCAACCCCACCGACCTGCCCGAGGTCGCCGCCGCTCTGGACGATCGGCCGGCGGCGGTCACCCGCAACCTGCGGGCGTTCCGGGTACTGGTGCGCAACGCGCTGTTCCGGCGGGTCGAGCTGGCCGCGCTACGACAGTGGGACGCGCTTGGCGAGCTGGACGCGGACTCCGGTTGGCACGCCGACGCCTGGGCCGACGCGCTGGAGCCCTACTTCGAGTCGTACGACGGGATCGGGACCGGCCCGGACGCCCGCGGCCCGGCGCTGCTGATGATCGAGCAGGGTCGGGAACGCTGGACGGTGCGGCAGATTCTGGACGACCCGGAGGGCGACCACGACTGGGGCATCAGCGCCGAGGTCGACCTGGCCGCGTCCGACGAGGCGGGTGCCGCCGTCGTCCGGATCACCGACGTCGGTCAGCTCTGAAATTTTTCCTACGGGGGCCGTCCGGGATGCCCGGGCGGCCCCTTTCGTGCCCTGGGCGATGTCAGAGTCGTCGATTAGAATGTATGTACTAATCGAGTTCCTGACCTGGGAGGATGCTCGTGACCGCGCCCATCTCCGCCCCCCTCACGCCGTACGCGACCCTCCTCGGTTTCACCCGGTACGTCGACCGCACCGGCCCGACCAAGGCCAGCTTCGTCGGCGGCCTTCGCCGACAGCGGGCCAGCCGTTCCGGGTTCAACCCGCACGGCCAGTTCGTCAAGGCCCTCAAGGCCGACATCGCCTTCCACACCGGCGGCACCCACCTCGCGCAGGTGGTCGACGTGGTCAAGCCCCGGTGGCGCCCGCTCTACCAGGCGCTCGTGCCCGGCGCGACGGCGTGGCTGCACTCGCTCGGCGAGCCCGCCAGCGTCGACCTCGCCCAGACCCGCGACGCACTGGCCATGCTCGGCGACCTCCCCATCAAGATCAACCCCCACTTCGGCATCCGGTACGCCGACGGGCGCGCCGAGGCGGTACGCCTGCACTTCGACGAGGCCCCGCCCAGCGAGGAAGCGCTGCTGGCCGCCCTGCACCTGACCGCCCGCCACATGGACGCCGTCCTTCCGCACGCCGAGCCGGTCCTGGTCGACGTACGCCGGGGCATCACCCACCGGATGCCCGACGGCGCCAAGTCCGACGAGATCGAACGCTGGCTCGCCGGCGAGGCCGCCGCCTTCCGCGCCATCTGGTCCGCCGCCGCTTGACCCGCCCGCCCCGCCGCGATCACAGCAACTTCGGGAAAGATGCTGTCTCCGGACACCCCGGGGCGACATCTTCCCCGAAGTTGCACACATTCTGGATCACGGGGTGACGACCTCAGGGTTGTCGATCGGGCCGACGATCACTCGCAGCGACGGGAAGAGGTCGCTGAGAAGCTGCCGGCAGGCGGCGCAGGGGGTCACGATCGACCGGCCCCGGTCGCCGACCGTGACGATCGTCTCCAGCTCACCCACGCCCTGCGTGGCGGCGGTGCCGACCGCGATCGTCTCGGGGCACGCTCCGCCAGTCGCATGCACCACGTTGACGGCGGAGATCACGCGGCCGTCAGCGGTACGCGCCGCCGTCGCGAGAGTGTGGGCTGCGCTGCGACAACGCAGCTTTGCCACCGCGCTGGCAGCCTGCACCAGTGCCCGGTCGGTGTCCCGCATCGTCATCGGCGTCCCCGCGTTCCGCTCCCAGCTCGGCGCCCAACGATAGACCTCCGCCGCGCTGGTGCCACCACACCGCCTCCTTTGCTCTGCTTCAACCCACGCATCAATTCGAGGCCGCAACCGCTGCGCCGGGTGAAGCAGAGCAAAGGAGGCCCGGCAGCAACCTCAGGCCGCACACACCACCGTGCGCCCGACCAGGCCCGGACGCCACATCACGACCAGCCCCAACCCGGCCAGCCCAACCCGGCCAGCCCAGCCCGGGCTCCACAGCGCGGCCAGCCCAACCCGGCCAGCCCAGACCGGGCTCCACAGCGCGGCCAGCCCGATCCGGCCACCTCGGCTCGGGGGCCGCCGCACCGCCCCGGACATCGCCGCCCGGTCTCGGACCTCCCCGGAGCCGGCCCAGCCCAGCCCAGCCAGCCGGAGCAGCCCGGCCCAGCCCGGCCGGAGCAGGCCGGAGCGAGGCCCGGGTAACCAGGAGGCGGACCGGGCAACGGCTGCCTATCCTTGGCCACGACATGCAGAATCCAGCCTCACCCGCCGCGACCGATCCCGTTCGGGAATTGCAGCGTCGCCTGTCCCCGCTGATGTTCCGAGACCAGCGTCACCTGCGCCGTCGACTCGACGGGTTGCGGAAGCTACGCGACCCGAGGCGACGCGAATCGGTGCTGGCGGAGATCGTCGCCGAGACGGCTGCGGCGGAGGTCCGGCTGGAGCGGCGGAAAGCGGCGGTCCCGAAGATCGTCTACCCGGCCAGTCTGCCGGTCAGCGAGCGCAAGGATGACATCGCCGCCGCGATCCGCGACCACCAGGTGGTGATCGTGGCGGGCGAAACCGGTTCGGGGAAGACCACCCAGCTACCGAAGATCTGCCTGGAGCTGGGGCGCGGGGTGCACGGGCTGATCGGCCACACCCAGCCCCGGCGGTTGGCCGCACGGACGGTGGCCGACCGGATCGCCGAGGAGTTGGGGACCGAACTCGGTGACGTGGTCGGCTACAAGGTGCGCTTCACCGATCAGGTAGGCGAGAACAGCCTGGTCAAGCTGATGACCGACGGCATCCTGCTGGCCGAGTTGCAGACCGACCGGATGCTGCGCCAGTACGACACGTTGATCATCGACGAGGCGCACGAGCGCAGCCTCAACATCGACTTCATTCTCGGGTACCTCAGGCAGCTCCTGCCCCGCCGTCCCGACCTCAAGGTGGTCATCACCTCGGCGACCATCGAGACCGACCGGTTCGCGCGGCACTTCGCCGGGCCACCGACCGCCGAGCAGCCCGACGGCGAGCCGGCGCCGGTGGTGGAGGTCTCCGGCCGGACCTATCCGGTGGAGGTGCGCTACCGGCCGCTTGTCGAGGTCGCCGACGGCGACGAGGAGGACGCGGACGAGGAGAACGTCCGCGACCAGATCCAGGCCATCGGAGACGCTGTCGAGGAGTTGGCCGCCGAGGGGCCGGGCGACATCCTGGTCTTCCTCAGCGGTGAGCGGGAGATCCGGGACACCGCCGAGGCGCTGGGCAAGCTGGTGCAGAACAAGCGGTCGCTGCTCGGCACCGAGATTCTGCCGCTGTACGCCCGGCTCAGCGTCGCCGAGCAGCACCGGGTCTTCGCCCCGCACGCCGGCCGCCGGGTGGTGCTGGCCACGAACGTGGCGGAGACCTCGCTGACCGTGCCCGGCATCAAGTACGTGGTGGATCCCGGCACCGCCCGGATCTCCCGTTACTCCCAGCGGCTGAAGGTGCAGCGGCTGCCGATCGAGCCGGTCTCCCAGGCCAGTGCCAATCAGCGCAAGGGCCGCTGCGGGCGTACCTCGGACGGCATCTGCATCCGGCTCTACGACGAGCAGGACTTCGACTCCCGTCCCGAGTTCACCGACCCGGAGATCCTGCGGACCAACCTGGCCTCGGTCATCCTCCAGATGACCGCCATCGGCCTGGGCGACATCGCCGCCTTCCCGTTCATCGACCCGCCGGACCGCCGCAATGTCACCGACGGCGTGAACCTGCTGCACGAGTTGGGTGCCATCGACCCGGCCGAGACCGAGCCGACGAAACGCCTCACCACCCTCGGCCGGCGGCTGGCCCAGCTGCCGGTCGACCCCCGCCTGGCCCGGATGGTCCTGGAGGGCGAACGCAACGGCTGCGCCACCGAGGTGATGGTGATCGCCGCGGCCCTGTCGATCCAGGATCCGCGTGAGCGGCCGGCGGACAAGCAGGCCCAGGCCGACCAGGCGCACGCCCGGTTCGCCGACGCCGAGTCCGACTTCGTCGCGTACCTCAACCTGTGGCGGTACCTGCGGGAGCAGCAGCGGGCGCTCTCCTCCAGCGCGTTCCGGCGGATGTGTCGGGCCGAGTACCTCAACTACCTGCGGGTCCGCGAGTGGCAGGACATCGTCAGCCAGTTGCGGCAGGTCCTGCGTACCCCCGAGGGGGATGGCCGGGGACGCGGCCGGCGGGGCGCCTCGGACGGCGCGCCCGACGGCGGCGGGCGGCGTCAGGCCGGCGCGGACCTGCCGGAGGAGATCGACACGCCTAAGGTGCACCAGTCGCTGCTGCCCGGCCTGCTGTCGCACATCGGCCTCAAGGACGCGCAGAAGCACGAGTACCTGGGGGCGCGCGGCGCGAAGTTCGCCCTGTTCCCGGGTTCGGCGCTGTTCCGTAAGCCGCCCCGCTGGGTGATGGCCGCCGAACTGGTGGAGACCTCCCGGCTGTGGGGGCGGGTGAACGGGCGGATCGAACCGGAGTGGGTCGAGCCGCTCGCCCAGCACCTGGTCAAGCGCAGCTACAGCGAGCCGCACTGGGAGAAGAAGCAGGCGGCGGTGATGGCGTACGAGAAGGTCACCCTCTTCGGCGTCCCGCTTGTCACCTCCCGGAAGGTCAACTTCGGTCGGATCGACCCGACGCTGAGCCGGGAGCTGTTCATCCGGCACGCGCTTGTCGAGGGTGACTGGTCCACCCACCACCAGTTCTGGCGGGACAACCAGCGGCTGCTGGCCGAGGTGGAGGAGTTGGAGAACCGCGCCCGGCGGCGCGACATCCTGGTCGACGACGAGACGATCTTCCAGTTCTACGACGAACGGATCCCGGCCGACGTGGTCTCCGGCCGGCACTTCGACAGCTGGTGGAAGACGACCCGGCGGGAACGACCCGAGCTGCTCACCTTCACCCGGGAGCTGCTTGTCAACGCGGGCCGGGGCGGGCTGGACGAGGCCGACTACCCCGACCAGTGGCGGGCCGACGGGGTGGCGCTGCCGCTGACGTACACGTTCGACCCGGGTACCCCGACCGACGGGGTGACTGTCGACATCCCGCTGCCGTTGCTCAACCAGATGCCCGCCGAGAGCTTCGACTGGCAGGTGCCGGGGCTGCGTGAGGAGCTGGTCGTCGCGCTGATCCGGTCGCTGCCGAAGCCGGTACGGCGCAACTTCGTGCCGGTCCCCGACTACGCCCGCGCCGCGCTGGCCGCGATCACCCCCGGGGAGGAGCCGCTGCTGGACGCGCTGACCCGGCAGCTGCGGCGGATGACCGGGGTGACCGTGCCTCGGGACGCCTGGGATCTGGGCAAGCTTCCACCGCACCTGCGGGTCACCTTCCGGGTGCTCGGTGACGACGACAGACCGGTCGCCGAGGGCAAGGATCTGCCGGCCCTGCAACGCCAGCTCAAGGCGGAGGTACGCCAGGTGGTGGCGGCCGCCGCGCCGGAGGTGACCCGCACCGGGCTGACCGGCTGGGAGATCGGCACCCTGCCCCGCACCATCGAGCAGGTACGGGCCGGCTACGCGGTGACCGCCTACCCGGCGCTCGTGGACGAGGGCACCACGGTCGGGGTACGGGTGTTCGACTCGCCGGCGGAGCAGCAGGCCGCCCACTGGGCGGGCACCCGACGGCTGCTGCGGCTGACCGTGCCGTCACCGGCGAAGTTTCTTCAGGGGCGGTTGACGAACGAGGCGAAGCTGGCGCTGTCCCGCAACCCGCACGGCGGGGTGCAGGCGTTGATCGAGGACGCGGCCGGTGCGGCGATCGACAAGCTGGTCATCGAGGCAGGGGGGCCGGCCTGGGACGAGGCGGGCTTCGCCGCGCTGCGCGACAAGGTCCGGGCCGAGCTGGTGGACACCGTGGTGGCGGTGATGGACCGGGTGCGGGCGGTGCTCGCCGCCGCGTACGCGGTGCAGCAGCGGCTCGGCGCGACGCGGAACCTGGCCGTGGTGGCCGCCCTGGCCGACATCCGCAACCAGCTCACCGGGCTGGTGCACGCCGGCTTCATCACCGAGGCCGGGTACGCCCGACTGCCCGACCTGCTGCGCTACCTGACCGCGATCGAGCGTCGACTGGACCGGCTGCCGAGCAACCCGGCACGGGACAAACAGCAACAGGACCGCGTAGCGGTGGTGCAGCGGGAGTACGACGAGTTGCTGGCCGCGCTGCCCCCGGCGAAGCGCTCGTCGGAGGCGGTGCGCCAGATCCGTTGGATGATCGAGGAGTTGCGGGTCAGCATCTTCGCCCAGGCCCTCGGCACCCCCTACCCCGTCAGCGAGCAACGCATCTACCGCGCCATGGACGACGCCGAAAGCCGCTGACCCCACTCCCCTGCCGCCCTTGCCCCCGCGATCTTGCAGTTTTGGTCGCTTTTTCTTCCCCTTTGGCAGGCTTTGTCGCGACGGAAAGTGCAAGATCGCCGAGCAGGGGTCAGGGCAGGGGTTCGACGCCGGGTGGGAGTTGGGCGGTGGTGGTGGCGGTGTGCACGTAGTCGAGCAGGATGCGGCGTAGTTCGCGGCCGGCGTGGGTGGGTACGACGTCGCGGCGGCGGGCCACGGCGATGGTGCGGCGTACGCCGGGCGGGGCGAGCCGGGTCACCCGGATGCCGGGGCGGCGGGCCACCACGATGCCGGGGACCAGGGCGATACCCAGCCCGGCCTCGACGAAGCTGAGCACCGCGTCCATCTCGCCACCGTCGACCGACAGGGTCGGCTCGAAGCCGGCGTCCCGGCACGCCTGAAGGGTGGCGTCGCGTAGGTCGTAGCCCTCGCGGAACATCACCAGGGGCTGGTCGCGCAGGTCGGTGATGCGCAGGTCGGCACCGGGTGCGGCGGCCCGCACCGGGTCGACCGAGGCGACGACCAGGCTCTCGGTGAGGATCGGGTCGGCGCGCAATCCGGGATCGGTGCCCTGGGCGGGCATGATGATCAGCGCCAGGTCGAGGTCGCCGCGGAGCAGGTCCCGGACGAGGTCCTGCGAGCCGCCCTCCTCCACCCGCAGGTCGACTGTGGGGTGGGCGTCGCGGAACCGGCGCAGCACCGGCGGGGCGAGCGAGGTGGCCAGGCTGGGGGTGGCGCCGAGGCGTACCCGGCCGCGCCGCAGGCCGACCAGTTCCTGCACCTCGCGGGTGGCGGTCTCGACGTCGGCCAGGATCCGCTTGGCCAACGGCAGCAGCACCTCCCCCGCCGCGGTGAGCGTGATGTTGCCCCTTACCCGCTCGAAGAGCGGTGCGCCGAGGGTGTCCTCCAGCGCGTGAATTTGCTTACTCAACGAGGGCTGGGTGATGCCCACGATGTCGGCTGCCTGGGTGAAATGTCGTACTTCGGCCACCGCGACGAAGTACTTCAGCTGATGGAGCTGCATCTACATAGCTTATGGCTATCAAGACTGCGGTGTCGATGCATTGGACGACTGATCAAAGTGCTCCTAGCGTCGGTCGAGTGGTAGTCACGACGAGAACCCGGTCGCCCATCCGATCCAATGTCGGCCTTAAGGCCGTCATGGCGGTGACGGGCATCCTGCTGGTGCTGTTCCTCATCGCCCACATGCTGGGCAACCTGAAGATCTTCTCGGGCGCGACGTCGTTCGACCACTACGCGCACTGGCTGCGCGACCTCGGCGCCCCACTGCTGCCCAGCGCCGGGTTCCTGTGGATCCAGCGGGTCGGCCTGCTGGCGGCGGTGCTGCTGCACATCTGGGCCGCCACGGTCCTGGCGTTGCGCGCCCGGGCCGCCCGTCCGGTGCGTTACGCGCACCGCAAGAAGGTGCGGGGCAGCTACGCGGCCCGGACCATGCGCTGGGGCGGCGTGATCATCCTGCTCTTCGTGGTCTACCACATCCTCGACCTGACCACCGGCACGCTGAACCCGGTCGGCGACCCGTCCCGGCCGTACGCGAACGTGGTCGCCGACTTCGCCCCGGAGCGCTGGTACGTCACGCTCTTCTACGCCCTGGCCGTCGTCGCTCTCGGCTTCCACCTGCGGCACGGCGTGTTCAGCGCGTTGCGCAGCCTCGGCCAGCAGACCCCGCGTGGCGAGCAACGGGCCCGGGCGGTGGCGCTGGTCTTCGCCGTGGTGCTCTGCGCCGGCTACCTCGTGGTCCCGTTCGCCGTACTCACCGGATTGGTGTCCTGACCATGGATCTGTTCACCGAGGGCGACCCGATCGCCGACACCAGGGCCCCGGACGGCCCGATCGAGACCCGGTGGGAACGCCGCCGTTTCGAGGCCAAGCTGGTCAACCCGGCCAACCGCCGCAAGATGACGGTCATCGTGGTCGGCACCGGCCTGGCCGGTGGTTCCGCCGCCGCCACGCTCGCCGAGCAGGGTTACCGGGTCAAGTCGTACTGCTACCAGGACAGCCCCCGCCGGGCGCACTCGATCGCCGCGCAGGGCGGCATCAACGCCGCCAAGAACTACCGCAACGACGGCGACTCGGTGCACCGGCTCTTCTACGACACCGTCAAGGGCGGTGACTTCCGCTCCCGCGAGTCGAACGTGCACCGGCTGGCCGAGGTCTCGGTCAACATCATCGACCAGTGCGTCGCCCAGGGTGTGCCCTTCGCCCGCGAGTACGGCGGCCTGCTCGACACCCGTTCGTTCGGTGGCGCGCAGGTGCAGCGCACCTTCTACGCCCGGGGCCAGACGGGTCAGCAGCTGCTGCTCGGCGCGTACCAGGCGTTGGAGCGGCAGATCGGCCTGGGCAACGTGGAGATGAACTCCCGGCACGAGATGCTGGAGCTGATCGTCGTCGACGGCAAGGCCCGGGGCATCGTGGTCCGGGACATGGTCACCGGCGAGATCACCACGGAGTTCGCCGACGCGGTGGTGCTCGCCTCCGGCGGCTACGGCAACGTCTTCTACCTCTCCACGAACGCCAAGGGCTGCAACGTCACCGCCACCTGGCGGGCGCACCGCAAGGGCGCGTACTTCGCCAACCCCTGCTACACCCAGATCCACCCGACCTGCATCCCGGTCTCCGGCGACCACCAGTCGAAGCTGACCCTGATGAGCGAGTCGCTGCGCAACGACGGCCGGGTCTGGGTGCCGAAGGCCAAGGACGACGACCGTGCCCCCCGGGACATCCCCGAGGACGAGCGGGACTACTACCTGGAGCGCATCTACCCGTCCTTCGGCAACCTGGTGCCCCGGGACATCGCCTCCCGCGCCGCGAAGAACGTCTGCGACGAGGGCCGGGGCGTGGGTCCGACGAAGCTCGGCGTCTACCTCGACTTCGCCGACGCCATCGACCGGCTCGGCCGCAAGGCCATCGAGGCCAAGTACGGCAACCTCTTCGAGATGTACGAGCGGATCACCGGCGAGGACCCGTACGAGGTCCCGATGCGGATCTACCCCGCCGTGCACTACACGATGGGCGGCCTCTGGGTCGACTACGACCTCCAGTCGACGATCCCCGGCCTGTTCGTCATCGGTGAGGCCAACTTCTCCGACCACGGCGCGAACCGGCTCGGCGCCTCGGCGCTGATGCAGGGCCTGGCCGACGGGTACTTCGTGTTGCCCAACACGGTCGCCAACTACCTCGCCGCCGGCCCGTTCGAGAAGGTCGACGCGACCCACCCGGCGGCCGTCGAGGCCCGGCGTGACGTGGAGGACCGCATCCAGCGGCTGCTCGCGATCGACGGTGACCGGACTGTGGACTCGTTCCACCGTGAGCTGGGCCAGATCATGTGGGAGCACTGCGGCATGGAGCGCTCCGAGGCCGGGCTACGCAAGGCCATCGACGAGATCCGCGCCCTGCGTGAGCAGTTCTGGCAGCGGGTCCGGGTGCCGGGCAACGGCGAAGGGCTGAACCAGTCGCTGGAGAAGGCCGGCCGGGTCGCCGACTTCTTCGAGCTGGCCGAGCTGATGTGCATCGACGCCCTGCACCGGGAGGAGTCCTGCGGCGGCCACTTCCGCGCCGAGTACCAGACTCCCGAGGGCGAGGCGCAGCGCGACGACGAGCGGTTCGCGTACGTCGCGGCCTGGGAGTTCACCGCCACGGGTGAGCCCTCGGTGCTGCACAAGGAAGACCTGAACTTCGAATACGTCCACCCCACGCAGCGGAGCTACAAGTGAACCTGACCCTGCGCATCTGGCGCCAGTCCGGCCCACAGGACAAGGGTCGGATGGTGAAGTACCAGGTCGACGACGTCTCCCCGGACATGTCGTTCCTGGAGATGCTCGACGTGCTCAACGAGCGGCTCATCCTCGCGGGCGAGGAGCCGGTCGCCTTCGACCACGACTGCCGTGAGGGCATCTGCGGCATGTGCGGCCTCATGATCAACGGGGACGCGCACGGTCCGCAGCGCGGCACCACCGCCTGCCAGCTGCACATGCGGCAGTTCAAAGACGGCGACACCATCGACATCGAGCCGTGGCGCGCCCGGGCCTTCCCGGTCATCAAGGACCTGGTGGTGAACCGCAACGCCTTCGACAAGATCATCGCCGCTGGTGGGTACGTCACCGCGCCCACCGGCAGCGCGCCGGAGGCGCACTCCGTACCTGTGGCCAAGGCCGACGCGGACTCCGCCTTCGAGTCCGCCGCCTGCATCGGCTGCGGCGCCTGCGTGGCGGCCTGCCCGAACGGCTCCGGCATGCTCTTCACCGCCGCCAAGGTCACCCAGCTCTCGCTGCTCCCTCAGGGCCAGCCGGAGCGCTACACCCGGGTGATCGGCATGGTCGACGCGCACGACGAGGCCGGCTTCGGCGGCTGCACCAACGCCGGCGAGTGCACCGTGGTCTGCCCGAAGGGCATCCCCCTGACCACCATCGGCCGCCTCAACCGCGACTACCTGGCCGCCACCACCCGCCACGCCGACACCCCCGGCACCTGACCGCCCCGACCGGACTTCCCCCGTTGATCATGAGGTTGGCGGCAGTCGTTGATCTTCAAACTGCCGCCAACCTCATGATCAACTCCCGCGGGTGGGGGTAGGTCGGTTGAAGGGCGTTGTCGCGGGTAGCAGGTGAGCTACGGGGACGGCGGCGACGAGGGGGCGGCATGCGGGCACTGACCTGGCAGGGCAAGCGGGACGTACGGGTCGAGGAGGTGCCCGACCCGAGGATCGAGGACCCGACCGACGCGATCGTGCGGATCACCTCCACCGCCATCTGCGGCTCCGACCTGCACCTGTACGAAGTCCTGGGGCCCTACCTCAAGCCGGGGGACATCCTCGGCCATGAACCGATGGGCATCGTCGAAGAGGTCGGGCCGGGGGTCACCCGACTCAAGCCCGGCGACCGGGTGGTGGTGCCGTTCAACATCGCCTGCGGCTCCTGCTGGATGTGCCAGCGACAGCTCTACGCCCAGTGCGAGACCACCCAGGTCACCGCCGAGGGCAAGGGTGCCGCGCTGTTCGGGTACACCTCCCTCTACGGCGCGGTGCCCGGCGGACAGGCCCAGTTCCTCCGGGTTCCGCACGCCGAGTTCGGCCCGATCACGGTGCCGGCCGACGGCCCGGACGAGCGGTGGCTCTACCTCTCCGACATCCTCCCGACCGCGTGGCAGGCGGTGAAGTACGCCGACACCCCGCGCGGCGGCACCCTGGCGGTCTTCGGGCTGGGGCCGGTGGGCCAGTTCTGCGCCCGCATCGGCCGCCACCTCGGCGCGGACCGGGTGATCGGCCTCGACCTGGTGCCGGAGCGGCTGGAGATGGCCCGCCGGCACGGCGTGGAGGTGCTCGACATCTCCCAACTCGACGACGTGCCCGGCACGTTGATCGACCTGGTGGACGGACGCGGGCCGGACGCGGTGATCGACGCGGTCGGCATGGAGTCGCACGGCGCGCCGCTGGGCAAGCTCGGCCAGGCCGCCGCCGGGCTGCTGCCGGACAAGCTCGCCCAGCCGATGATCGACAAGGTGGGGATCGACCGGCTCGTCGCGCTCAAGGCCGCGCTCAAGGCCGTCCGGCGCGGGGGCACCGTCTCCATCTCCGGGGTGTACGGCGGCGAGGTGGACCCGCTGCCGCTGATGGAGATGTTCGACCGGGGCGTCCAGGTGCGGATGGGCCAGTGCCACGTCCGGCGCTGGACCGACGAGATCATCCCGCTGCTCACCGACGACGACCCGCTCGGCGTGACCGACCTGCGTACCCACCGGCTGCCGCTGGAGCAGGCGCCGCAGGCGTACGAGATGTTCCAGAAGAAGCAGGACGGCTGCGTGAAGGTCGTCCTCGCCCCGTGAGCCCGTCGACGGGATCACGGCCGTCGATCCTTCGGCCTAGGGTGTGTCCTGGACACACCAGGGGACCGACGGGAGAGACGAGTGACCATCCGGATGGACCGCAGGACCGCACTCGGCCTGGGCACCGTGGCGACGGCCGGCACCGTGTTCGGCAGCGCGGTGCCCGCCGCCGCTGACCCCGCCGAGGCGGCGACCACGGGCGGCGGCGACCGCGAACGGCTCGCCGCCCGCATCGCCGCCGTCTTCCAGCGGGAGAGCACCCGGGCCGGCGGCAACTGGCAGGCGTACGTCAGCCTGACCGGCCCGGACGGGCCACTTGTCGCGGTGGACGAGTCGGCGGACCTGCGGATCGAGGCGTACAGCGTCAACAAGATCGCCGTGGCGGTCGCGGTGCTGGACAAGGTCGATCGGGGTCTGCTCACCCTCGACCATCAGGTCGAGGTGACCCAGGCGATCGTGGTGACCGGCGGCGACGGCATCTTCAGTCTGGACGGCGCCTACCCCAGCCTGGTCACCATCGGCCACGTCCTGGCGAACCTGCTGACCGTCTCCGACGACACCGCGGTACGGCTCTGCGGTCTGGTCTGCCCGGCCGCCGAGCTCAACCAGATCCTCGTCGCGAAGGGCTTCCCGAACACGCAGGTGCAGCCGGTGGCGAACCCGAACCGCTTCTTCCTGGGCACCAGCACACCACGGGAGACCCACGACCTGCTGCGCGCGCTTGTCGGCGGCACCCTGCTCTCCCCGGCCTCGACCGATCTCGTGCTGCGGCTGCTGCGTTCGCCTGTGGCGTTCACCGACGGGGTACGGCGCGAGATGTCCTCCGCCGAACGGGCCCGGGTGGCCACCAAGGCCGGCTGGTTCGTTGACGCCCGACACGAAGCTGGAGTGATCTTCGACACTGCCGGCGCGCCACTTGTCACGTACGCCCTCTTCGCCGACGGGCAGGCCGGCGCGGACGACTTCGGCGCCACCCACCCCGCCGTGCAGGCCCGGGCCCGGTGGGGACGACGGGTCATGGATCTCACCGCCGGTTTCGGTGGCGCCGGCGTCGCCCACCGCAGGCACACGTACCGCCCCAGCAACGGCGGCTGAGAGCGGCCGGCGGCGGCTAACGTGGACTCGGCAGCAACCGAGGGGGGACCATGCGGGCGCCGAACGAGCCGAACGGACGTACGACCGGTCGCCGGATCACGTCGATGGTGGGCCTGGCCGCGTTGGCCGGGCTCGCCGGGGCGGCCTGGGCCGCGCGAAACGTGCCGGCCGCGATCGGCGGCCGACTGGCCGGTGCCCGCGCCGAACGGGCGGCCCGGTCACCACAGTTCCGGGACGGCACGTTCCACAATCGGGCCGACACCCGCACGATGGTGCCCGTCTCGGACCGCAACCTCTTCCGCGAGCTGGTCTTCGGCAAGCAGAAGCGTCGACCCGGTGCAGCCGTGCCGCTGCTGCGGCCGGCCGCCGAGACCGGGATCGACCCGGCGCGCGAACTGAACATCGTCTGGTACGGCCACGCCTCCGCCCTGATCGAGATCGAGGGTCTGCGGGTGCTGCTGGACCCGGTGTGGAGCGACAGGTGCTCCCCCTCGACGGCGGTCGGCCCGCGCCGGCTGCACGAACCGCCGGTACGCCTCGACGAACTACCCCGCCTCGACGCGATCCTGATCTCGCACGACCACTACGACCATCTCGACATGGGCACGGTGCGGGAGCTGACCGCCCGGCAGTCGGCGCCGTTCCTGGTACCGCTCGGGGTCGGCGCCCACCTCGACCGCTGGGGTGTACCGGCGGAGCGGATCATTGAGCTGGACTGGTCGCAGAGTCACCGGGTGGCCGAGTTGGAGATCACCTGCACCGCCGCCCAGCACTTCTCCGGCCGAGGCCTGCGCCGCAACGTCACGCTGTGGAGTTCCTGGGTGGTGGCCGGCCAGCAGCGCCGCGTCTACTACACCGGAGACTCCGGCTACTTCGGCGGGTACGCCGAGATCGGCGCCGCACACGGGCCGTTCGACGTGACGCTGATGCAGATCGGCGCGTACGACCGGGCCTGGCCGGGCATCCACATGTTCCCGGAGGAGGCGGTCGCCGCCCACCTGGACCTGCGCGGCGGGCTGTTCCTGCCGGTGCACTGGGCCACCTTCAACCTCGCCCTGCACGACTGGTCCGAGCCGGTGGACCGGCTCTGGGCCGAGGCGAAGGCCCGCGACGTGCGGCTGGCCGTGCCACGCCCCGGCGAGCGGGTGGTGGTCGACGACCCGCCGCCGGTCGACGGCTGGTGGCAGGCCATCGCCTGACCCCGCACCGGCGGTGCGCCGAGCACCGGGCCGGCCGCCTCAGAGGACGAACGCGTCGGTCCAGAGGGCGCCGGAACGCCCGGAGAGCGCGTCCAGCATCGCCACCGCCTGACTGTCGGTGAGCTGGGCGACGAAATCCACGATGGCCCGGCCGCGCGCCTTGCCGATCCGGTCCGGGGTACGCGGATGCAGTTCCGCCTCGGCCAGCTCCACCAGGTCGTGCAGCCGCCGGGGCAGCCGGGACTCCTCCTCCGGGTCGAGCAGCCACTCCCGCAGCGCCTCGACCAGGGTGTCCAGCAGCCGGGCCTGACCACGCTGGTGCAACGCCAGGTCGGGCCGGGCCAGCACGAACCGGTGGTGGACGAACTTGAGCACCTGCACCTCGTGCCACTGGGCCGGGGCCAGCAGCACGTGCCCGGAACGTACGGCGGGCTGCTCGACGACGGTGATCGCGTCCACGAAACGGGTGGTCCACCGGGCGGAGAAGCGGGCCACGTACTGCTCCGCCTCGATCGAGCCGTCGAACGGCAGCGCCAGCAGCCCCTCGACCAGTTCCTCGCGGACGTGCTCGACGGCGGCGGCGAACGCCTCGTCGTCGGCGATCCAGGCGTCCTTGTGGTGCAGTTGGCGACGCAGCCGCTCGATAGACGAGCCGGGCCGGCGGGCCGAGGTGGCCAGCGCGGAGTCGGTGATCGCCCGCAGGTGGCCGCCCTCGCGCTGCCAGGCCATCAGCTCGGCGGCCACCGCGCCCTGCTGGAGCACGCCGACCCGGTAGAAGTCCTCCACGTCGTGGATGGCGTACGCGATGTCGTCGGCGGTGTCCATGACCGACGCCTCGACGGTCTGCTGCCAGTCGGCGATCCGGCCGGCGAACGGTGCCCGGGCCTGCCGCAGGTCGTCCAGCTCCGTGCGGTACGCCCCGAACTTCGCCGAGCCGCTGTCCGGGTCGTCCGGCGGCGGGGTCGCACCGCGCGGCGGCGGATCCATCGTCCGGGGGTGCGGGTCGGGATGGTCGAGCCGGGTCCACGGGTACTTCAACATCGCCGCCCGCACCGCCGCGGTCAGGTCCAGGCCGGTGGTGGCCGCGCCCCGGATCTCGGTCGAGGTGACGATCCGGTACGACTGGGCGTTGCCCTCGAACCCGTCGGTCAGGCCGAGCCGGTGCCGGGCCAGCCGGTCCAGGACCCGCTCCCCCAGGTGCCCGAAGGGCGGGTGCCCGAGGTCGTGGGCGAGCGCGGCGGCCTCCACCACGTCCGGGTCGCAGCCGCCCAGCTTCTCCACCAGGTCGCGTTGGTGTCCGTCGGCGGTGAGCCGCTCGGCGATCGCCCGGGCCACCTGGGCGACCTTCAAACTGTGGGTCAGCCGGTTGTGCACCAGCAGCCCGGACCCGCCCGGGCTGACCACCTGGGTGACGCCGCCGAGCCGGGTGAAGAACGGCGAGCCGACGATGCGGTCCCGGTCGGCCCGGAACGGGCTGGTCGCGAGGTCGCCGAGGGCCCGCGCGCTGCCGCCGAAGAGTCGGCGCGCCCGAGGCTCCACAGGTGGTTCCATGATCGCCACGGTAGCCCGGCAGAATGCACCACGGAACCCACACCCGAAGGCGGAGCGACATCGTGACCCTCTCTGTTCATCAGCGGATCGCCGAGGAACTCGGCGTCGCCGAGCGCCAGGTACGCGCGGCCGTGGAGCTGCTCGACGGTGGTGCCACCGTGCCGTTCATCGCGCGTTACCGGAAAGAGGCCACCGGCCTGCTCGACGACACCCAGCTGCGCACCCTGGAAGAGCGCCTGCGGTACCTGCGCGAGCTGGACGAGCGGCGCGCGGCGGTGCTGGAGTCCATCCGCTCCCAGGGCAAGCTCGACGAGGCCCTGGAAGCGCAGATCATGGCGGCCGACTCGAAGTCCCGCCTGGAGGACATCTACCTGCCGTACAAGCCGAAGCGGCGGACCCGGGCGCAGATCGCCCGCGAGGCCGGGCTGGAGCCCCTGGCCGACACGCTGCTCGGCGACCCGACCCAGGATCCCCGCTCGGTGGCGGCGGCGTACGTCGACGCCGACAAGGGGGTGGCCGACGCCGCCGCCGCGCTGGACGGGGCCCGGGCCATCCTGATCGAACGGTTCGCCGAGGACGCCGACCTGATCGGCACGCTGCGCGAGCAGATGTGGTCGCGGGGCCGGCTGGTGTCCCGGGTACGCGAGGGGCAGGAGAGCGCCGGGGCGAAGTTCGCCGACTACTTCGACTTCGCCGAGCCGTACCCGAAGCTGCCCTCGCACCGCATCCTGGCCATGTTCCGGGGCGAGAAGGAGGGCGTACTGGACCTGACCATGGACCCGGAGGCCGAGGGCGACGCCGACGCGGTGGTGACCGGGCCGACCCGGTACGAGGCCGCCATCGCCGGCCGGTTCGGGGTGAGCGACAAGGGGCGGCCCGCCGACCGGTGGCTCGCCGACACGGTGCGCTGGGCGTGGCGTACCCGCATCCTCATCCACCTCGGCGCGGACCTGCGGATGCGGCTGTGGCAGGCGGCCGAGGAGGAGGCCGTCCGGGTCTTCGCCACGAACCTGCGGGACCTGCTGCTGGCCGCGCCGGCCGGTGCCCGGCCCACCATGGGGCTGGACCCGGGCCTGCGGACCGGGGTGAAGGTGGCGGTGGTGGACGCCACCGGCAAGGTGGTCGCCACCGACACGATCTACCCGCACGAGCCGCGCCGGCAGTGGGACGCCTCGCTGCACACCCTGGCCACGCTGGCCGCCGCGCACGGGGTCGAGCTGATCGCCATCGGCAACGGCACCGCCAGCCGGGAGACCGACAAGCTGGCCGGTGACCTGATCAAGCGGCACCCGGAGCTGAAGCTGACGAAGGTGGTGGTCTCCGAGGCCGGCGCGTCGGTCTACTCGGCCTCCGCGTACGCCGCCCAGGAACTGCCCGGGCTGGACGTGTCGCTGCGCGGCGCGGTCTCCATCGCCCGGCGGTTGCAGGACCCGCTCGCCGAGCTGGTGAAGATCGACCCGCGTTCCATCGGCGTCGGGCAGTACCAGCACGACCTGTCCGAGGTGAAGCTCTCCCGGTCGTTGGACGCGGTGGTGGAGGACTGCGTCAACGGCGTCGGGGTGGACGTCAACACCGCGTCCGCGCCGCTGCTGACCCGGGTCTCCGGCATCGGTGCCGGGCTGGCCGAGAACATCGTGCTGCACCGGGACGCCAACGGCCCGTTCCGCACCCGGGCTGAGCTGAAGAAGGTGGCCCGGCTCGGCCCCAAGGCGTTCGAGCAGTGCGCCGGCTTCCTGCGCATCCCCGGCGGCGACGACCCGCTGGACTCGTCAAGCGTGCACCCCGAGGCGTACCCGGTGGTACGCCGGATCCTGGCCAGCACCGGTCAGGACCTGCGCTCGGTCATCGGTAAGTCGGCGATCCTGCGTGGGCTGCGGGCCACGGACTTCGTCGACGACACGTTCGGCCTGCCCACCGTCACCGACATCATCGCCGAACTGGAGAAGCCGGGCCGCGACCCACGGCCGGAGTTCAAGACGGCGACCTTCGTGGAGGGCGTGGAGAAGATCAGCGACCTGACGCCGGGGATGGTCCTGGAAGGTGTGGTCACCAATGTGGCGGCGTTCGGCGCGTTCGTGGACGTCGGCGTGCACCAGGACGGGCTGGTGCACGTGTCGGCGATGTCCCGCACCTTCGTGAAGGATCCCCGCGACGTGGTCAAGTCCGGTGACGTGGTGAAGGTCAAGGTGCTGGACGTCGACGTGCCGCGTAAGCGGATCTCGCTGACGCTGCGCCTGGAGGACGACTCCGCGGCCGGCGACAGCCGCTCCGCTGAGGGCGGTCGACGTGAGCGCGCCGGCCAGGGTGGCCCGGCGCGTGAGCAGGGTGGTGCTGCGCCCGGGGGCCGCGGTCGAGGCGGACCGCAGCAGCGGCCGGGCCGTGGCGGCAGCGCGTCCGCCCCAGCCAACAACGCCATGGCGGACGCGCTGCGTCGCGCCGGTCTGGCCTGAGTCGGCGGCACGCTGTCGGGCTGCCGTCGACGAACGCGTTGACAATTCAGCTCGACGTTGCACGCCGGACACGATCTGGTCTCACCCGCCCGGAGTCGACGGGTCACCGGTGGCTCACGACTGGCCGTCGGTCACCCGTACCGTGGTACGGGTGACCGACGACGGGCAGCAGTGGCGGGAGCGGCAGCGCCGCGCGGTGCGGGCGCATGCTGCCGCCGATGATCGGCAGCGCGCCGCGGAGCAGGCGGAGGCCGCGGAACTGGTCGCCCGTTTCGCGGCCGAGGCAACCCGGCGTGGCCTGCGCACCGAGCGGCTCACCGTGGTCGCCTACGACGGCCGGACCCGCTACCGCACCCGACTGACCGGCTGGTACGTCGATCGCGCCCGGACCCGCGCGGTCGACCCGGCGGGATGCTTCTACCTGCTGACCGTGCCGGCGAGCCTCCGGTCCCGGCTGCTCGGTGCCGACCCGGAACCGAGCCCACCGCCGCTGGTCATCGGGCGAGGCGGCCGGGACGGTGACAGCCTGCCGCTGGCCACGCTACTCAGCCTGCGTCTCGATGCCGGTGACGACTGGCGTTGAGCTCGCCTGTGCGGGGGTGCCTGGTCAGACCGGCAGGGTCGGGATCCCGTCCGCCCCGGGGTCGTTGGCGGGCCTTCCCACCTGCGACCGATAGGCGGCCGTGCCCAGGAATTCGCAGCCGGTGGCTACTCCGGGCGCGGCGACGCCCTCGCGGGAGAGCACCACTCGGACGGTCGCCACGAGGATCTTCAGGTCCAACAGCAATGACCGGTTGTCGACGTACTCGACGTCGTACGCGAATTTCTCCTCCCAGCTCAGACTGTTGCGGCCCTTCACCTGGGCCAGGCCGGTGATGCCGGGGCGAACCTCGTGCCGACGTGCCTGCTCCGGGGTGTACCGGTCGAGGTAACGGATCAGCAGCGGGCGGGGTCCGATCAGGCTCATGTCGCCGCGCAGTACGTTCCACAGCTCCGGTAGTTCGTCGAGGCTGCATGCCCGCAACCACTGGCCGACCCGGGTGAGCCGGTCGGCGTCGGCCACCAGGCCCCGGGTCGGGTCGACGGGCCGCATGGTGCGGAACTTGACCATCTGGAACAGCTCACCGTCACGGCCGGGCCGGGGATGCCGAAACATGACCGGCCGGCCCAGGGTCACCAGCACCAGCAGTGCGACTGCCAGCATGATCGGCGCGGTGAGGATCAGCAGGACGACAGCCCCCACCACGTCGAGCAGCCGCTTGAGCCGGTCGTAGCGGCGAACGGTCGGCAGCCGCGGCGGCGACAGCGGCGGCGCCTGGGCGGTCAGCAGGCCACCGGAAGATCGGCTGCCAGCATTCTCGAAGACGTGTTCTTGCACAGGTGAATCCTCCAGAAACAGCGAATGCCTGCTCACGCCACCACAGGTGCCAAATCTGGTGCTGAGGTGCCGGCGTGCGAAAAGGTGTCCAGGTCGGCGTCGTCCCGCCTGGCGTTGGTCCAGGTGTGCATCATCAGCTCGGTCGAGCCTCGGTTTGTGATCTCATACGCCCACATGGTCGGGACGTCGACCACTGTCTCGTCCTCCGCCGCCACCTGCAGTCGGACGACCGCCTGGTGACCGACGCGACGGAGCACGATGTCCGCCGTGCCCCGCAGGACGAGGACGCGACGCACCGTAGCAAGGTGGAACCGGCCAACCTGACGCTCATTCCGCGGGATGATCGACCGCACGAGCTCACCGGCGCCATCGGCCCCGACGGACATCGCCGTGAGCAGGTTCTCGGCGCTGCCATGCGATGACGGCGGGAGCGGATGCTGGCTCGGGACCAGGTGGGAGCGGTACGTGTTGAAGATCCGGATCGCCGGCCGGTCGGACAACGAGGGAAGGTTGCCCCGGCGGTACACGTCGGCGCAGTCGGTCAGGCGCTGGGCCAGTTCGGGGATGGTGATCGCGACCGCAGGCATCGCCGCATCCCACGTCCCCGATGCCGGCGCACCGAGTAGTCGCGCGGCGGCGTCCGTCACATGCACCAGCCGCAGTTCCCGATCCTCGTGCACCTCGGGTACCTGACCGCTGGCCAGCAGCCCGCAGAACGTCGCAGTGACGCCGTTGCGGAACGGGCGGCCGTGCTCGCCGTACAGATTGGGCAGTCGAACGTCGACGAGGTCGGATCGGGCGGTGGTCAGCGTCTCGGCGGCCATGGCTTTGGCGTCACCATAGGGTGTGCCGTTTCCGGCGAGCACTGAATTCGCGAAGACCACGGAAGCCGGCCGGTGCGTGCAGCGCCGCAGGCCCTGCACCAGAGCCTCCGCCAGTTTCACATTTCCCGCTACGACCTCCGCCGGGTCGCCCAGGTTGAGCCCGGCCAGGTGCAGGACGCGGTCGATACCTTCAAGTCGGGCCGCCACGACATCGGCAGCCGCGATATCGGCCCGGCTTATCACCACTGGCTCCGGCCACCCCAGCGCCTCGGCAAGAACTCGTACATGCCAGCCGAGGAAACCTCCCGCGCCAGTGATGGCAACTCGGAGCGCCCGCGTTCCACCATGGATCGGGCCAGCCTGACCAATGGTTGATGTGGAGTCACAAGCTTTCACAGATACGGTCTTATCAGACAAAGTGGCCCTATCTGGCAGACAGTGATGAATAGGTCAGAGCGGGCTGGTTCTCGCCTGGAGAAGGTCCAGCACCAGATCGACGTAGTACGTGACCACATGGTCTTGATGCCAAACGTCCAGTGTCCCCGGGCACAGCCGCACCGTCTGTGCCCGCAACTGCGCGAGCATGGCGGAGGAGACGGCCGCGGCCTGAGGCGGGACCAAGGCCATCCCCTCCAGCACGCCGTCGGCGACCGCACGGATACCGCGGTTGTCCACCGCCACCACGGGCGTACCGACCATCAGAGCCTCCGCCAGGGCAAGCCCGAAGCCCTCGCGCAGGCTGGTCGACAACACCACGTCCGCGGCCGCCAACTCGGCGCCCGGATCCGCCGTCCAACCCGCCCGGGTGATGCCGGGTTCCTCCGGTGGGTGCCACGACGGCTCGCCTGGAGCGGTCGATCCCACGATCCGCAGTTCCAGATCCGGTACGGCCCGCCTCGCCAGCCGCCAGGCCTCCACCGCAAGATCGATATTCTTGTCCGGCGTCAACCTCGCCAACACCAGCGCCCGAGGCGGACTGCCCGCTTGCCGCCGCCGTGGCCCGGTGTGCGGATGCAGTCGAAGGGGGTCCATTCCCGCACCGCCGCAGGGCGCGAGATGCACCTGCGCGGCTGGAGCAAGTCGCTGGTAGATCTCCTGGTCGCCACGGTTGGCCGCCACATAGGTCGGGGTGAGGCGGGACATCGCCCCCTCCACCGCGCTGAAAAGGCGACCGGCCCGGTCCGGGCTGCCGAACAGCGTTCCGTGCACCACCGCCAGGTGCGGGGTACGGGTCAGCCGTGCGACGACCCGGCCGAGCGCGATCCCGTACGGGGTGTTCAGATGCAGCAGACGCGGTCGTTCGGCGCGCACGATGCGGTTCAGTTCTCTACCCGCCCGGGCGACCGTACCCACGCCGGCACGCCTGAACGGCGTGATCTCGTACACCTCGTCGAAGCTCTTCTGTAGTGACAGCGGGACCGTTCCCCGGCCCGCCACCGCCACCCGCCGCATGCCGTACGGGGCAAGCCCACGCGACACCGGCGCGACAAGGGACTCCAACGTGGTGCCCAGCGCGGCGAGGAACAGTACGCAGTGATCCCGCTCAGCCACGTCGCCGGCCCCCGACGCGCGGGTCGGTCCAGCCGCGACACGGCAGCACAACCTTGGTCAATTCCCTCATGGAAGGACCTTCTCGTAGTAGTTCACGTCTCGGGTGGGACAACGAATATCCGCACCGCTGGACGCGTCGTCCGTACCACGGCCTCAGAAATCGCGCAGATATGAACGTTTCTGTGGTACCAGCAAGATCAGCGACCTACACGTAGAAGCGCGCAGCGCGCCGGGGGACCCGCATGCGTCGTTACATGAATGTCGGGTGGCAGGGCCACCGGACCCGGCATCACCGACGTGGACCAACAAGAGGGAGTGCTCGCAGATGTGTCACGTGAGTGATGACCTGCCATGGCAGGTCGCGCCTCGAAGGAGTGCAACGTGAGAGTGGTGGTCACCGCCGAGGCCCGGTTCTCTCGGACACCGGACGGCGCGGTCTGGTCTGTGGACGGCCCCGATTACTCGTTCTGGACCCGTTATCTGGCGGCCTTTGACCAGGTCAGAATCGTGGCCCGGGTGCAGGACGCAGCTGCCGTCGGCGACGAGGCGCGCCGCGTGGACGGCCCCGGCGTCGAGGTGTGGGGCATTCCTTACTACCTGGGTCCCCGGGGGTACCTGAAAGTCCGACGCACGGTTCACCGCAGTGTGGCAGAAGCGGCCGAGCCGCACGACAGCGCCATACTTCGCGTGCCGTCGCTGATCGGCACCATAATGGCCGGCCAGCGGGACAAGGCGGGACTACCGTATGCCCTCGAGGTGGTCGGAGATCCTTCGGACGTTCTTTCCCCCAAAGCCGTCAGCCACCCCCTCAACCCCTTCTTCCGGCGCTGGTATACGAATCGCCTGAAGCAGCAGTGCCAGCGCGCGAGTGCCGTCTCCTACGTCACCCAACGCTCGTTGCAGGCCCGCTACCCGACACGGCCCGGGACGCCCGTTGCCGCTTACTCGAGCATCAACCTACCGCCGGAGGCATTCGTCTCCGAAACCCGTGTGCCGCACACCCACGCGGGACGGACGATCCTCATCTCAGTCGGCTCGCTCGCCCAACCGCACAAAGGGATCGACACGCTGCTGGAGGCCCTCGCACTCATGGTCCGCTCGGGATCGGACATCGGCCTCGTACACATCGGCGACGGAATCTTTCGTTCCCGGCTGGAGAAACTGGCCGTGGACCTGGGGGTCGACGAGCGGGTCCGCTTCCTCGGGGCGTTGCCCAGCGGCGAACCGATCCGTCGGCAGCTCGACGCCGCGGACCTCTTCGTACACCCGTCCCGGGCCGAGGGGCTGCCGCGGGCACTCATCGAGGCCATGGCCCGCGGACTACCGGCAGTGGCCACGCGGGTCGGCGGCATACCCGAACTTCTGCCCGACGAGGACCTCGTACGGCCGGACGACCCACCCGCGCTCGCCGCCGCGATCACCCGCATGCTCCGTGACCCCGGACTGATGGCGACCGGCTCCGCGCGCAACCTGACCCAGGCCCGGCAGTACGCGGCCGAGGTGCTCACCCCCCGCCGCGATGACTTTTACAATGCAGTACGGTCAATGCCCAGATCCGGATCCCAGACGGGAAGTCTCGGCATCTGAGCTACGATCCCGGCTCCGCGGAAGTTCGGCGGAAGGCGCCACACGGCGCGCGACGGTCGACATCGGCGTAGAGAAAAGATGCACGACGCCGTAGAGCAGGAGCGCATACATTGCCGTTTTAAGAACGGCGAGGCTCTCCCCTCGGAAGTTGTACATCCACGTTATCGTGAGCACGATACTGGCGTACGCGAAGAAGTGGCCACGATCCACCCTGCGAACCAGATATCGCTGAAGCAGAGCAAGTAGCGCGAAGACTATCGGTATACCAACCATTCCGAAGTTCAGGTACGCTTCTGCGACGAGCGAGAAGCCATACCCGCTGGCCGAGTCGGCACTGTACTGCTCCACAAGCCAAGCAGACAGGGAATCCGAAGGAACACCCGGCAGGAGCATGATTGCACTTCGCAGATACGTCTCTCCGTGCGCGAATGGGATCGTTCCCGGAACGGCTGCCATGATGAAGGTGTCCGGGAAGATGGTGCTTCCTTCGTTCAGGGCTTGTGAAATTGCGCCCCCCTCGGACGAAAGTGGACGGTCTCGATAACTGGCGAGGAACACCGCACCGACAATTGCCGCCGCACCGGCAGCAATCATCCTCGCAGACATCGGACGCGGGCGAAACAACTGGACATGCAACAGAATACTGAACACTACGAATATGAAATCTCGTTCGTTGGTCAGCAAGCAGTAGGCCACGTAGCAGGAGAAATTCGCCCAATAGGAGACTTTCCCGAAGCGGGTTGCGACTGCCGCGAAGTAAAACGAGCAACAGAGCATTTGCACAAGAAGGAGTTGATAGTGCCAGGGACCACTTTGCTGAATACGCTGAATCTTGT
This sequence comes from Micromonospora sp. NPDC049891, assembly GCF_040660295.1. Taxonomy (NCBI): domain Bacteria; kingdom Bacillati; phylum Actinomycetota; class Actinomycetes; order Micromonosporales; family Micromonosporaceae; genus Micromonospora; species Micromonospora sp. NPDC049891. The sequence goes on along the minus strand of NZ_JBFAML010000027.1, from coordinate 4,650 downwards.
CTCCGGAAAATCCCAGAAGGCCGTATTGCAGGATAGCGATCGTCGTGTAGCCAGCCAACCCCAGAAACATGAACGGCAATAGATGATAGCGGCGTCCCTCGCCGCTGATCTTGCTGCGGTCCAGTGCAGTCCGGCGAACTCGAACCCAAAGGCCCACGACCAGCATTCCGCTCAGCGCCAGCAGTCCACCGACCGCGGCCATGCCAATCTCACTCCGCACCGCACCTGAGTAGATGCTGTTACCGAGCGCGAAGTTGACTATAGGACCGAATCCAAAGAAGGCAAAGTATGCAGCAAGGTACGGCAGGATGTCGCGCCGACCCGATTTGACGATCAATACCGCGGGAACGGCGAACGCGCCAACAATGGTCAGCCAAACAAATGTCGATCCATTTATGTCAATTCTCATTGGCAAGTGCTACCTTCAACATAAGGGACTTCAGGAGAACATCGGCACCAACTGCGATCATCATGGACCATGCAGCACCGATCAGCCCATAGCGCGGGATCAGCAGGTGAGCGCCGATTCCCGCCACGGTAACTAATAGCACACTCGCGGCCAGTTGGTTGCCGAACTTCCGGAGCACGCACAGCGCGGCATTCAGGAAATAGACCATGCCACTGAGCACCGAGACCGCGGCCAGCAGGATCAGCAAGGCACCGTGCTTCTCATAAGGTGGTCCATAGATGAGGCGGATGGTGGCGGGCCCGACGAAGGCAACCGCGACCAGGGCCACCGCGCCCCAGCAAAGAGTCGATAGCAGAAATCCAAGCGTCAACCTTGTGAATGCCACCAAATTGCCTGCGGCAACCAGTCTCGTGAGTTTGGGTAGCAGGAGCTGACTGATCGCAGCGAAGAGGACGTTTGCAGCGAGCACAACGTAGGCCAGAGCAGCGAAGATACCCAGGGCAGCGCTTCCCAATTCGTGCCCGAGGAGGTACCGCGGCAGGTTGGCCGAAAGGGAGACCAGGCCGCTGGAAAGGCCGAGCGGAGCAGCGACCACAGCGAGCCGAGCCATACGATGCAGCGCTGAAGCCGCCAACGGTCGGACGGCCCAGCTACCAGTGAGGGTGACAGTTGAGGAGGAGGTTGCGCCTAATGGTCTCGCTGCCCAAACACAGTAGCCAATCGAGCCTGCTAGTGAGCCGATAAGAGAACCGACCGCCGCCCACTCGACGCTCGCCGTCATCAACAGCAGGGCAATGACTGCCACGACGGTGACCAGACCATTAGTTATCATCGATACGCCGATTGGGCGCATGCGTTCATGCCGTTGGAAGAGCCCCCAGTAGGTGTCTCCCACCCCGTCCAACGCCTTAGCGACACTTACGAGAAGTACTACTACTTCCTTACCTGCCCCAAGGAATGGTACGACCGCACCGATCACCCCGAGTGCGGTCACCATCCCGACTATTCGAAGCCGCAAATAGTCGTTAAAGACGTAGAGCGGCCCCACGTCCGTAACCTGCACCGTTCTCAGTGCAAGGCCAGCCACCAGAATCACCGGGGCACTGATGGCGAGCCCAAGGGCGTAATGGCCCACCATCTCCGGCGATCCGAGGCGGGATAGAAATACGATCACCGCCCATTGCGACAACTGGACGGTAACGAGTCCTGCAATACTCCAGGCAAAGCCGGTGGCGGCGCTGGGTCGCCTCTGGCCCATCCTGCCGACCCGGACCACCTCAAGCTGAGGTGCACCCGCCGGGCGGTCGGCAAGCGAAGCAAGCGACTTACGCCGAGAGAAGGTGCCTACCACCTTCTCTTCCATCCTGTGCGATTGCTTACGTTCGAGGGCAGTGACCGCCGGGGCATATTTGGTCGGCTCACTGCGGTGCGCTGGCGGGCAGCCTTCCGGCCATCCACTCGACGGTCGCCCGGAGACCGTCGATGCGGGCCACGGGCGCGACATCGGGGAACAACTTCCGCAACGAACTGTTGTCGGCCAGCGAGTGGGGGACATCGCCGACGCGCGGCGGCGCGTACTCGCAGGCGATCGGCCGGCCGAGCAGGTCGCTGAGTTCGTCGACGACCTCCAGCAGGCTCGCTCGCACCCCGAAGGCGAGGTTGACCGGATGCGGGTGGTGCACCCGGCGCCGAAGCGCATCCAGGATCACCTGGCACACGGAACCGACGTAGGTGAAATCGCGGGACTGAGTACCGTCGCCGTGCAGGACGACCGGCTCTCCTCGCAGGGCGGCATGGACGAACCGGGGTATGACGGCGGCGTAGGCGTGGTCGTGTCGCTGCCCCGGGCCGAAGACGTTGAAGAAGCGCATGGCCAGCGTCGGCAGACCGAACGACGCCTGATGGGCAAGGGCGTACGCCTCGGTGGCGAGCTTGCTGGCGGCGTACGGGCTCATCGGTCTGGTCCAGGTGAGTTCCGCCTTCGGCAGAACCGGGTTCATGCCGTAGACCGACGACGAGGAGGCCACCAGCACGTGGCCGACGTCGTGCCGCCGCGCCGCCTCAAGGACCATGAGGGTGCCGGTGGCGTTCGCGTGGTGGGAAGCCACCGGGTCCTGCAGCGAGCGGGGGACGCTGGGCAGCGCCGCCAGGTGGACGACGGCCTCGCGTCCGGCCATCGCCGCGTCCAGCGCGGACGGATCCAGGATCGACCCTTCGACGAAGTTGACGTCCAGTCCGTCCAAGTTCGCGCGCAGGCCAACCGACAGGTCGTCGAGCACGGTCACCTCTTTGACGGCCGGCTCGACCAGCGCGGCGCTGGCCAGGTTGGACCCGATGAAGCCGGCCCCACCGGTGATCAGAATGCGCATCGGCGTAACCCCCGTTGTCTCGATCGATCACCTGTACATCGAGCGAGACGGGGTTCCGTAACGGGAAAATCCCGCTAATCCGTTCGAACGGCCTGGTCACGGCCACTGCCCTGCACCTCGGACCATCGCCGGCAGCCGCCTGTACCACCTCCCCGCCCCCGGCTCACGCGGTGAGGTACTCCAACCGTCCACAGACAATAGATGATCAGTGCATTGACACCCATCGCACGCACAGCGAGGCTCGCGCAGAGGTCCTTCGATCGAAGGGGGCACGATGAGGCGCACACCGCTGGCCATCGCCGGCGTGTTCACTCTGGTCGGTGCGCTGGTGCTGACCGCACCGGCGAGCGCACGGCCGCCGTCCGATCCGGGCGGCCGCGACGGCCTGGAGGTGTACGTCGGCACTGTCGATCCCGCGCAGTTGCACCAGTTGCGGGAGGCCGGTGTCGACCTCGGGCACGGCATGAAGCCCGACCAGGCAGGCCGGACGGAAATCGAGACGGTGCTCAGTCGGGGCCAGGCCGACCGGCTGGCCCGCAAGGGTGTCGATCTCGAGGTCAAGAAGGTACGCGGCAAGGACGCCTCGCAGGTGCTGCGGGAGCAGACCGCGGCGGGCTGGCGGGCCTTCCGGTCGTACAGCGAACCCGGCGGTATCCGCGACGAGATCACCGCGACGGCGGCACGTTATCCGAAGCTGACGAAGGTGCAGACCATCGGTCGTTCGGCCCAGGGCAAGCCGATCCTCGCGATCAAGGTCACCAAGAACGCGCAGAACCTGAAGGACGGCAAGCGGCCGGCGGTGCTCTACGGCGGCACTCAGCACGCCCGGGAGTGGATCACGCCGGAGATGACCCGCCGGTTGATGCACCACGTGCTCACCGGTTACGGCTCGGATCGGGAGATCACCCGGCTGGTGGACACCACCGAGTTGTGGTTCATCCCGGTGCTCAACCCGGACGGCTACGACCACACCTTCACCCCGGGGAACCGGCTGTGGCGCAAGAACCTCCGCGACAACAACGGCGACGGCCAGATCACCGGGGTCGACGGCGTCGACCTGAACCGCAACTTCAGCTACAAGTGGGGCTACGACAACGAGGGTTCCTCGCCGGACCCGGCCAGCGACACCTATCGCGGCCCCGGCCCCAACTCGGAGCCGGAGACGAAGGCGCTCGACGGGTTGTTCAAGCGGCTCAAGTTCAAGTTCTTCGTCAACTACCACTCCGCCGCGCAGTTGCTGCTCTACGGCGTCGGCTGGCAGGTGGCCACGCCGACCCCGGACGATGTGATCTACGAGGCGCTGGCCGGTGACGACGCCAACCCCGCGGTGCCCGGCTACGACCCGGACATCTCCGCCGAGCTTTACACCACGAACGGCGACACGGACAGCCATGCCACGGTGCGATACGGCACGCTGGGCTTCACTCCGGAGATGTCCACCTGTCAGGCGGCTGCCGAGTCGGACCCGGACGACCAGTGGCGGCCGGAGGACTGCGTCAGCATCTTCACCTTTCCTGACGACGAGAAGCTGATCGCCGCCGAGGTGGCCAAGAACATTCCGTTCGCGCTGTCGGTGGCGAAGTCGGCGCACCAGCCGGACGATCCGGTCTCGGTGGTCGGCCGCAGCACCCCGGACTTCGTGGTCGACGCCTTCGACGTGTCGTACGGCCGGACCCAGCAGGTCGCCGCGATCACCCGCCGGTCGCTGAAGAACGTCAAGCTGAACTGGACGATCAACGGGGGCCGGGCGAAGTCCACGACGGTGCGCGAGTGGCGCGGGGGGGTGTCCCTATGGGTTTCGTCAAGCGGGGACGGGGCCTGTCGGGCGTGGTTGGTAGGGGATCTTGTCGCGGAGCATGGCGTATAGGACGT
>NZ_JBFAML010000026.1:0-92808 GCF_040660295.1 Micromonospora sp. NPDC049891 | reverse complement strand
CCAACCAGACAAAAACCTGGCCAGCCCGGGAATCAAACAATTTGGCACTGGCTTATCAAGCACCCTGTTGAGTTCTCAAAGAACAACCACACACCATCAGACAACCCAACCAAGGGCCACCATCCGGGGCACCACACCCAACACAACCGCGCCGGGCACTTTTACCACGTTACCCGGTGGTTTCCGCCGTGTCAAACCGGCTCACACCGCTTTGTCACGCTTCAACCCATTTCTCCGGGCACCATGATCGAGCCGGCTTCCGCCGTTCCGATCGTGGCTTTGGCAGGCCAGCCGCTGCGGTCTCCCGCTAGCGCGCCTGGGGCCCTGCCGGTCGTCAACCATACCCGGTCGGTTTCGCCCCGCCAAATCCGCCTCCCGACGAATCTGGGGCACCGCCCGGCTCCGACCTGGTGGACGTCAGCCACCCGGTCCGAAAGGTCTACCTGCGCTCCGGCCTGAGGTCTTCGACCTCTTCGTCCGTTCCGCGCTGGCAGAGAGAAAGCTACGCGCCCGGCGGATTGATCGTCAAATCCGCCGGGCGCGTCCCGCGTCACATCCGCCGATCGCCGATCAGGAGTCGACCTCCACCCCGGCGAAGGACCGCTTCCCCCGACGCAGCACGAGGTACCTCCCGTGCAGCAGATCCGCCGGAGAGACAACGGCGTCCGCTGCGACGACACGGGTGTTGTTCACGTAGGCGCCGCCCTCAGCGATCACCCGCCGGGCCTCCTTCATGCTTGGCACCAGGCCGGACTCCTTGAACAATGCGGCCACCTCGGGGAGGTCGTCGAGGCGTACCAGACCGGCCTCGGTGAGTGCGGCGCGCAGCGTCACCGCGGACAGCTCGTCAAGCGACCCCCGGCCGAACAGGGCGTGACTGGCCGCGACCACCTGGGCCATCTCACGTTCGCCGTGCACCAGGGTGGTCAGTTCCTCGGCGAGAGCGCGCTGAGCTGCCCGGGACGCCGGCCGCTCCGCGGTCTCCTTCTCCAGTGCCTCCAGTTCCTCCCGGGAGCGGAAGCTGAAGTAGCGCAGGTAGCGGCCCACGTCCCGATCGTCGACGTTGATCCAGAACTGGTAGAAGGCGTACGGGCTGGTCATCTCGGGATCGAGCCAGATCGCGCCGCCCTCGGTCTTGCCGAACTTCGAGCCGTCCGACTTGGTCACCAGCGGGGTGGTGAACGCCTGGACCGGCCCGAGGCCGCGTCGCCGCACGTAGTCGACGCCGGCGGTGATGTTGCCCCACTGGTCCGAGCCACCGAACTGAAGCTGGCAGCCGTGCCGCCGGTGCAGTTCGAAGAAGTCGTTGGCCTGGAGCAGCTGGTAGCTGAACTCGGTGAAGCTGATCCCGCTCTCCAGTCGGGCCCGGACCACCTCACGAGCCAGCATCCGGTTGACCGGGAAGTGCTTGCCCACGTCGCGCAGGAACTCCACCACCGACATCTCGCCGGTCCACTCCAGGTTGTTGACCAGGCGGGCGGCATGGTCCCCGGTGTAGGAGACGAAGGGTGCGAGCTGGTCGCGGATCCGCTGGACCCAGCTCGCCACCACTTCCGGCGGGTTGAGGGTCCGTTCCGCGCTCTCCTTCGGATCGCCGATCTGCCCGGTTGCGCCGCCCACCAGCAGCAGCGGCCGGTGCCCGGCGAGTTGGAGGCGACGGGCGGTGGTGACCTGCATCAGGTGGCCGACGTGCAGGCTCGGCGCGGTCGGGTCGAAGCCCACGTAGAAGGCGGCTCCCGGACCGTCGAGCAGCGCACGCAGCTCGTCGGGGTCGGTGGAGTCCTGAAGCAGGCCCCGCCAGCGCAGGTCATCGGTGAGAGAGTCCCGCCGGGCCGGCGGGAGGTTGCTGTCGGTCACGGTCACCGATTCTCCCCCATCAGCCCGGTCCTGCCCTACCGGGTTCTGGCGGGAGGCACCGGCACTAGGCTGGCGAGTCCAAGATCGTGGAGGTGACCGTGGACGTGTCGGAGATGTCGGGCGGCTTCTTCGCCCTGCTCGGGCTGGAACTGGACGAGATCAGCGGGGACCGGGTCACGATCCGCTGGCGGGTCCGCCCGGAGCTGCACCAGCCGTACGGCATCCTGCACGGCGGGGTCTACTGCTCGGTGGTGGAGACGGCGGCGAGCCTGGGCGCCGGTGTCTGGCTGGGCGAGCGTGGGCAGGTGGTCGGGGTGTCCAACCAGACCGACTTCCTGCGGGCCGTGCGCGAGGGTGAGTTGGTCGCGGTCGGTACCCCGGTGCACCGGGGGCGGAGCCAGCAGCTGTGGCAGGTGGAGATCACGGACGCGGATGCGCGATTGGTCGCCCGTGGCCAGGTACGTCTCCAGAACCTCTATCCGGCCGCCGACCGACAAGGCTCGCCGAGCTGACAGGGCTTGCCGAGTGGGAGCAGACCGTTCGGCTCGACGCCGGGCCCGACCGGGCCGCCACTGATCGTCATCCCTTTCCTGCGCAGGGCTGAGGCGGTTTCGCCTAGATAGCGGCTTTGGTGGCGTTATCGTCGCGTCGATGACCGAGCCCGCACCGCCGACGTGAGGAAGCTCCTCGCCGCCACGCTCGGCATCCTGTCCGCGGTCGGCGGCTTCGTCGACATCGGCGACCTGGTCGCCGCCGGCCAGGCCGGGGCCCGCTTCGGCATGGCGCACACCTGGGTGCTGCTGCTCGGGGTCGTCACCATCTGCGCGTACGCGGACATGGCCGGACGGATCGCGGCGGTCACCGGCCGGGCGGTGTTCGACCTGGTCCGGGAGCGGCTCGGCGCGCGGATGGCCCTGATCAACCTGGTCGCGTCGTACCTGGTCACGGTGATCACCCTGGCCGCCGAGCTGGGCGGGGTGGCGTTGGCGTTGCGGCTGGCCACAGGTGTGCCCTACCTGCTCTGGGTGCCGGTCGCCGGGATCGCGGTCTGGCTGGTGCTGTGGCGGATGCGGTTTCCGGTGATGGAGCGGGTCTTCGGGCTGGCCGGGCTGGCTCTGGTGGTCTTCGCCGTCGCCCTGTTCTGGCTGCCCACCGACTGGGCGGCGCTCGGCCGCAGCGCGGTGGCGCCCGACGAGTCCGGTCAGGGGTGGGGGGCGTACTGGTTCGTCGCGGTGGCGCTGTTCGCCTCGACGGTCAGCCCGTACGAGGTCTTCTTCTTCTCCTCGGGCGGGGTCGAGGAACGCTGGAGCGCCGACGACCTGGCCGACGCCCGCTTCAGCGTGCTTGTCGGTTTTCCGATCGGCGGGTTCCTCGCCCTGTCGCTGATCGCCACGGCGGCCGTGGTGCTGCGCCCCGCCGGCCTGACGGTGGACAGCCTCGACCAGGTCGCGCATCCGGTGGTGCTGGCCTTCGGCGCGGCCGGCCTCGCCGTGGCGGCACTCGCGTTCTTCGCGGTCACCTTCGGCGCCGCGTTGGAGACCGGCCTGTCCGCCGCGTACGCCGCCGCGCAGTACTTCGGCTGGCAGTGGGGCAAACGGGTGAGCCCCCGCGAGGCGGCCCGCTTCCACACGGTGCTGCTGGTCAGCGTGCTGCTCGGGGTGCTCCTGCTGCTCACCACCGTCGACCCGGTGACCCTCACCGAATACATGCTGATCATCAGTGCCGTGGCGTTGCCGCTGACCTACCTGCCGATCCTGGTGGTCGCCAACGACCGCACCTACCTGGGCGATCGGGTCAACGGCCGAGCACTCAACCTGCTGGGCGCGGTGCTGCTGCTGGTCATCCTCGCTGCCTCGATCGTCGCCGTACCGCTGGCGATCGGGACGAGGATGGGCCAGTGAGGATCCAGGTCAGCCAGGAGCTGCTCGACCGGCAACTCGTCGACCGCGACGGGCGGCTGGTCGGCAAGGTCGACGACGTGGAGTTCGCACTCGACGCGGACGGGGTGCCGTACCTGCGGACGTTGCTCAGCGGCCCGGGTGCGCTCGGGCAGCGGGTCGGCGGACGGCTGGGGCGGGTGCTGGTGCTGACCGCCGAGCGGTTCGTCACGGATCGGCCGCTGGCGCCGCTGCGCATCCCGTACGCGCTTGTCGCGCGGGTCGACAGTGCGGTGTGGCTGCGGGTGAGCGCCGACGAGCTGCCCACCTCGCCGGTGGAGGAATGGCTGCGCCGGAACCTGATCGGCCGGATCCCGGGGGCCGACCGTGCGAGCGGGTGAACTACTGGGCCGGACCGCGTACGACCACCAGGGCCGCCGGCTGGGTCGGGTGGTGGACCTCGTACTGCGCGGCCCGGCCGGCGGCCCGCTGCGGCTCACCGATCTGGTCGTCACCCGGCACTGGTACGGCCGGTTGAGCGGCCGGATGATCGGCCCGCAACGGCACCCGTCGGGCCCGTGGGCGATCCGCGCGCTGGCCCGGCTGCTCGGTCGGAGCACCTGGCAGGTGCCGGTGCACCGGGTACGACTGGATCCGCCGCTGCCCGATCCGCCCAGCGCGGGCCGGGCCGCGCGGAGCTGACCCAGCGCGTGCCGGAGCCAGCCAGGTCCGGCTGCGCCAGCCCGGGGTAGGGCCCGCTACGCCTGCTCACACGCGGTCAGCGCCGGGTGCCGTCCAGCACCGACGGGGCGTCGGTCGGCGTCTCCGCCGCGTCGCCCGGCTGCGCCTCGGGCGCGTCGGAGGCCGCCGGTGCCTCGGGCTCGTCCGAGTCCGCGGCTGCCGTCGCGGTGCGACACAGCCGGACACCGGAGACCGCCCGGTCGTCGGCGAGGGTCACCTCCAGCCGCCAGCCGTCGACGGTGAGATGCTCCCCGGCGGTGGGGATCCGGCCGAGGCCGGCCAGGACCAGGCCGGCCACGGTGGTGTAGTCGCCGTCCGGACGCCCGGGCAGGTCCACGCCGATGTCGGGCAGATCGTGGATGGGAAACGTGCCCGGCAGCAGCAGCGCACCGTCGGCATCGGCGCGTACCTCAATGACGTCCCGGTCGGTCTCGTCGTAGATCTCCCCGACGATCTCCTCAAGGATGTCCTCCAGGGTGACGATGCCCTCGACGGCACCACGCTCGTCGACGACCAGGGCCATGTGCTGGCGTTCGGACTTGAACCGGCGGAGCGCGTCGACCACCGGCACCGAGTCCGGCAGCAGCATCGGCGGCCGGGCGTACTCGTCGACCGGTTGGTCGTCACCGACGCCGACCAGGTCCCGCAGGTGGATGACGCCCACCGAATCGTCCAGGCCGCCGTGGCGTACCACCGGCGCGCGGGAGTGCCCGGAGGCGGCCAGCACCAGTCGGGCGGCTTCCGCCGTGGTGCCGCTGTCCAGACAGAAGACCTGCAACCTCGGCACCAGCACCGCCCGTAGCCGCCGCTCGGCGATCTCCACGGCACCTGCGATGATTGTCTGCTGCTCCTTGGTGAAGCCGTGGTGGCCGGCCACGATGTCCCGCAGCTCGTCCGGGCTGATCTCGTCCCGCTCGGGCTTCGGGTCCAGCCCGAACAGCCGTACCACCAGGTCGCTTGTGGCACCGAGGACCCAGACCACCGGCCGGGTGAGGGCGGCGAGCAGATCCAGCGGGCGGGCCACGAGCAGCGCCCACCGCTCCGGGACCTGCATGGCGATCCGTTTCGGGGCGAGCTCACCGAAGACCAGCGTGACGAAGGTCAGCACCAACGTGACAAGCACCACGGACACCGGGCCGGCGGCCCGGCCGAAGACGCCGTCCAGCAGCGGCACCAGCGGCCGGGCCAGCGACACGGCGGCGGCGGCCGAGGCCAGGAACCCGGCCAGGGTGATGCCGATCTGGATGGTGGCCAGGAAGCGGTTCGGGTCGCGGGCCAGTCGGGCCAGCACCCGGCCCGTGCGCCCGGTGCGTTCCAGCCGCTGGACCTGGCTGTCGCGCAGCGACACCAGGGCCAGCTCGCTGCCGGCGAAAATCGCGTTCACCACGATCAGGACCGCGACCAGGGCCAGCTGGCTCCAGTAGCTCTGCACGCCTGGTTCTCCCTCGCTGGACCGCGCCCCGTGGCGCCGCCGGTGGCGGCCCCGCCGGCGTAGCGGTGCCTATGCCCACTCGCTCCGGCGGTGAATCATCGCCCTGCCGGGGCGGCCGGAAGCGCCGACACGCTCAGCTCTGGGGCAGCGCCGGTGCGGGCAGATCCAGCACGTACGACTCCCCCGCGCGGCGGAACCCGAGACGGTGGTAGTACGGGGCGACCATGCCCGGGGGGCTCACCACCTGACGGAACCCGCGATCGGTGAACAGGCTGCTGCGGCGGTAGACGAACTCGCCGGGGGTGAAGTCGCGAAACGGCGGGGTGACGTAGTCCAGGTCGACCTGGGCCACCCCGTCGCCGGCGTCGCGCACCAGGACCACACCGACCACCTCGTCGGCGCGTACGACGAGGAAGGCCGATCGACCGGCCAGCCGGTCCGGATGGAAGCCCGGGTTGAACCGGGCGATGTCGGCGGCGTGCACCCGCAGCGTGTGGGCCAGGAACGCGTCGTCGGCACCCACCTCGACCACCTGGTAGGTCTGCTCGTCGTGACGGGTGGTGAGCAGCCGCCGCAGGTACCAGATGTTGATCACGGCAAGCACCACGTTCAGCCCGACCATGGGCCAGACCGGGATCGTCGCGTTGTAGCCGATCAGGACGGCGCAGCCGACCAGGTTGAGGGCGCGCAGCCGCAGGATGCGCGTCTGCAGCAGCGACCACACCAGCAACGCGGAGCCGGCCCAGCCGACCAGTTCCAGCCAGTTCACCCCGCGAGAGTAGTCGCCGCCCAGGTCAGCCCTGGTGTCAGGGGGCGGATCACGCGGCTCGACGGCGGATCACGCCGGCAGTTCCAGGATGTACTCGTCGATCTCCTGGCCGCGGCCCGGAGCGTACCCCCGGTCGGTCCGTTTAACGACGAAACCGCAGCGGCGCAGCACCGTCAGCGACGCGGCGTTGTCGGTCGCCGTCCGCGCGTGCAGCGGCCGACGCGAAACCTCCCGCAGCAGCGCGCCCAGGGCTCGGGTGGCGTACCCGCGCCCCCAGCGCGTCGGGTCGATCCAGTAGCTGACCTCGATGTCGTCGCCGACCGGGAAGGCCAGCACGTGACCGACCACCGCGCCGTCGACGGTCACCGTGCGGGCCAGGTTCTCCGGGCCGGTGAGGATGCGGACCCAGTGCGCGGCGAACGCCCGCCGGTCCGTCGGGTCCTCGGCGCCGAAGGCCGCCATCCGGTTGGCCTCAGGGTCGAGCTGGTGGACGAAGAACTCCACCAGATCGTCCTCGTGCACCGGGCGCAGCCGCAGGTCGTCGGTCACCGGCCGACCATACGTGTTCCGGTTGAGGACCAGCGGCCCGGTCGGGATCGGCTTTCGGCCCTGCCCCCACGAGCGGCGGCGTTGCTACCAACGAAGCAGAGGCATCGACGGCGAAGTGGAGGCCGGCTCATGACCAGGTACGTGTACGACTTCATCGAGGGCGGACGAGGCATGGCCGACCTGCTCGGCGGCAAGGGGGCCAACCTCGCCGAGATGACCCGGCTCGGGTTGCCGGTGCCGCCCGGCTTCACGGTCAGCACCGACGCCTGCCGGGCGTACCTCGCCGACGGCGAGGTGCCGGCCGGACTGTTCGACGAGGTGAACGGCCATCTGCGGGAGATCGAGGCGCGGCTGGGTCGGCGGCTCGGCGACCCGGGTGAGCCACTGCTGCTGGCCGTCCGTTCCGGCGGGCGGTACTCCATGCCCGGGATGATGGAAACGATCCTGGACATCGGACTCAACGACGCCACGGTGACCGGGCTGGCCCGGATCAGCGGCGACGAGCGGTTCGCCTGGGACTCGTACCGACGGTTGATCCAGATGTTCGGTCGGACGGTGCACGGCGTGCCGGCGGCGGACTTCGACCGGGAGCTGGACGCGTTGCGGGCCAGCGCCGGGCCGGACGGTCCGACGGCGGAGCAGCTGCGCGGGCTGGTCGAGACGTACAAGAAGGTGTTCGCCGACCGGGTCGGTCACGACTTCCCGCAGGCCCCGCACGAGCAGCTGTACCTGGCGATCCGGGCGGTCTTCGAGTCATGGAACGCCTCCCGGGCGGTGCTCTACCGGCGCCGCGAACACATTCCCGACGACCTGGGCACCGCAGTCAACGTGATGGCGATGGTCTTCGGCAACCTCGGCCCGGACTCCGGCACCGGGGTGGCGTTCACCCGCGATCCGGCCACCGGCGCACCCGGCGTGTACGGCGACTACCTGTCCGACGCCCAGGGCGAGGACGTGGTGGCCGGGGTCCGCAACACGGTGGGGCTGGACGAGCTGTCCCGGCTCGACCCGGCCAGCTACCGACGGCTGACCGGGATCATGACGACGCTGGAGCGGCACTACCGGGACCTGTGCGACGTGGAGTTCACCATCGAGCGCGGTCAGTTGTGGATGTTGCAGACCCGGGTCGGCAAGCGCACCCCGGCGGCTGCCTTCGTGATCGCCGCGCAGCTGGCCGACGAGGGTCTGATCAGCTGGGACGAGGCGTTGACCCGGGTCAGCGGGGCGCAGCTCGCCCAGCTGATGTTCCCCACCTTCGACCCGGGCGCCACACCGGAGCCGGTGGCCACCGGCGTGGGCGCCTCCCCCGGGGCCGCAGCGGGTCGGGTGGTCTTCGACAACGCCGCCGCCACCGCGGCGGACGGGCCGGTGATCCTGGTCCGCCGGGAGACCAACCCGGACGACCTGCCCGGCATGATCGCCGCCGCCGGGATCCTGACCGCCCGGGGCGGCAAGACCTCGCACGCCGCGGTGGTCGCCCGGGGCATGGGCCGCACCTGCGTGTGCGGGGCGGAAGCCCTGGAGATCGACCCGGAACGCGGCGAGTTCCGCGTCGACGGCCAGACGGTCCGGGCCGGTGACCTGATCTCCATCGACGGCACCACCGGCCGGATCTACCTCGGCGAGGTGCCGGTGCGTCCCTCCCCGGTGACCCGCTACCTCGCCGGTGAGCTGGCACCAGAGTCCGACCGGCTGGTCTCGGCTGTGGATCGGCTGCTGCGGCACGCCGACTCGGTCCGGCAGCTCGGCGTACGCGCCAACGCCGACACCCCCGCGGACGCGGCACGGGCCCGGGTGCTCGGTGCGACAGGTATCGGACTGTGCCGCACCGAGCACATGTTCCTCGGTGCCCGCCGGGCTCTGGTGGAGCGGCTGATCCTGGCCGACGGGCTGGACGAGATCCACGCCGCGCTGGCGGAGCTGCTGCCGTTGCAGCGGGAGGACTTCGTCGCGATCCTCGCCGCGATGGACGGCCTGCCGGTCACCATCCGGCTGCTCGACCCGCCGCTGCACGAGTTCCTGCCCCCGCTGCCCGAGCTGGCCGCGCGGGTGGCCCGGGCGGAGGCGCTCGGGCAGGACCCCGGCCACGACGCGGTGCTGCTGGCCGCCGTCCGCCGGATCCAGGAGAACAACCCGATGCTCGGCCTGCGTGGGGTCCGGTTGGGGCTGATGGTGCCGGGCCTGTTCGCGATGCAGGTGCGGGCCGTGGCGGAGGCGGCGGCGCGGCGGGTGGCCGACGGCGGCGACCCACGCCCGGAGATCATGGTGCCGCTTGTCGTCGACGTGCACGAGCTGGCCGCGGTGCGCGCCGAGATGGCCGACGTGCTGGCCACCGTGCCCGGTGCGCCGCCGATCCCGGTCGGCACGATGGTCGAGACGCCGCGTGCGGCGCTGACCGCCGGCGAGATCGCGGGCGAGGCGGAGTTCTTCTCCTTCGGCACCAACGACCTGACCCAGACCACCTGGGCGTTCTCCCGGGACGACGGGGAGGGCTCGTTCCTCGGTGCCTACCTGGAGCGGGGCATCGTCGAGGCGTCACCGTTCGAGACCGTCGACGCCCCCGGGGTGGGCCGGCTGGTCCGCCTGGCGGTGGCCGAGGGCCGGGCCGCGCGGCCCGAGCTGACCGTCGGTGTCTGCGGCGAACACGGCGGTGACCCGGAGTCGGTGGAGTTCTTCGCCGAGGCCGGCCTCGACTACGTCTCCTGCTCGCCGTACCGGGTGCCGATCGCCCGGTTGGCCGCCGGTCGGGCCGCGGTGGCCCGTGACTGCGCCGGCTCCGACGCCCGATAGGAGGTACCCCGAGATGACCGCGATCTTCAATGCCACCGGACCGAATCCGCTGGTTCCGCCCCGAGCCGCCCCGGACACGGTGCAGCAACCGGCAGCACCGCTGTCGGTCGGGCCGGTGCTGGAACTGCCGGGCACGCCGCCGGCCGCCCTGGTGCCGGTGAACCGCGACGGACGCCCGGTCGGGGTGTTCGTCGCCACCGGCGGGCGCGTCCGCTACCGGCCGCTGCCCGACCCGGACCGGCTGCTGGTCGCCTCCGCCGGGGTGCTGGCCGTGGGACTGGTCACCGCCGGTGTCACGGTGCTCGGCCGGCGGCGACCACCGGCGGTCGGCCGGCTGAGCATGGGGCCGGGCGGCTGGGTCAGCTTCCGTGGCGTACGCACTCCGGCTCCCCGGGCCGCTCGGCCCTGGTGGGCCCGGCTGGTGCGGGCCCGGCGGCTGGTTGTCGAACGCTGAGCCGGCGCCGAGCGGTGCCGACGGCGACCCACCCGGTCGTCGTCGGCACCGTCGTGGCGGGTGTCGCGGCGCGGGCAGGGCCGTTGGTCCCGGTCCGTGCGGGCGGATCGCCCCTGCCGGGCGCCGCCGGCCTCGGCGAGGCTGAGTGGGAAGGGCGTGCCGCTGGGGCGCGCCTGGGGCACAGGGCGGAGCGGACGGTGGCCGGACAGGTCCAGGTCGCGGACGGGGACGTACGCAGGGAAAGCACCGTGGCGGCCGAACCCGGCACCGGGCTCAGCTCGACCGAGGCCGCCCGGCGGCGGCAAGCGGACGGGCCGAACGCCGCCGCGGCACCGCCCCGCCGACACCTGGCCACCCGGATCGTGCACCAGCTCACCGATCCCCTTGTCGCGTTGCTGCTCGCCGCCGCCGTGGTCACCACGGTGCTGCGGGACTACCCCGACACCGCGGTGATCCTGCTCGTGGTCGCGGTCAACACGGCCATCGGGGTGGTGCAGGAGGTACGCGCCGACCGGGCGATCGCCGCCCTCGACCAGCTCGCCGCACCGACCGCCCGGGTGGTCCGCGACGGCCGTGACGCGGTGCTGCCCGCCACCGAACTGGTCCGGGGTGACCTGGTCCGGGTCGAGGCCGGCGACGTGGTCCCGGCCGACCTGCTGCTGCACGACGCGAACCGGCTGCACCTGGACGAGTCGGCGCTGACCGGCGAGTCGGTGCCGGTGTCCCGGGCGGCGGGCGAGGAGGCCAGCGCCGGCACGGTGGTGACCACCGGCCGGGCCGCCGGCACCGTGGTGCGCACCGGCGCGGCGAGTGCGCTGGGCCGGATCGCCACCCTGGCGGCCACCACCCGGCCGACGGCCACGCCGCTGCAACGCCGGCTCGCCTCGCTCGGCCGGATCCTCGGGCTCGCCGCCGTGGCGCTGTCCGGGCTGGTCTTCGCCGTCGGCGTGGTCAGCGGCCGACCACTTGTCGACATGGCGGTCACCGCGGTGAGCCTGGTGGTCGCCGCGGTGCCGGAGTCGCTGCCGGCGGTGGTGACGTTGGCCCTCGCGCTCGGTGCGCGCCGGATGGCCGCGGCCCGGGCGATCCCCCGCCGGCTGCACGCGGTGGAGACGCTCGGCTCGGTCACCGTCATCGCCTCGGACAAGACCGGCACCCTCACCGAGGGGCGGATGGCCGTGCAGCAGGCGGTCACCGGCGACGGCACCCGGTTCGGGGTCACCGGCAGCGGGTACGCCCCGCACGGCACCGTGCACCGCGACGGCGCGCCGGTGGCCGTGCCGGACGAGCTGCGCCGGCTGGCCCGGGCCGGGTTGCTCTGCAACGACGCGACCCTCGCCCCGCCGACCGAGCAGCGGCCCCGGTGGGGTGCCGTGGGTGATCCGCTGGAGGCGGCCCTGGTGGCTTTCGCCGCCCGCTGCGGCCTGGACCCGCAGACCACCCGCAACGCCTGGCCCCGGGTGGCGGAGCACCCCTTCGACCAGCAGCTACGCCGGATGACCACGGTGCACCGCTCCTGTGACCGCCGCTACCTGGTGGTGTGCAAGGGCGCCCCGGAAAACGTGCTCACTGCCCCGCTGCTCGACGCCGACGCCGACGAACTGGCCGCCCTGACCGCCGCCGCGCACCGGTTGGCCGGCGACGGGCTGCGGGTGCTGGCGCTGGCCGCTGCCCTGGTGGACCATCCACCGGCCGACCCCGCCAACCCCGAGGGGCTGCGCCCGGTGGGTCTGGTCGCCGTCGGCGACCCGCTGCGCGCCGGCGCGCCGGACATCGCCGACGGCTTCGCCGACGCCGGCGTACGGCTCGTGCTGGTCACCGGAGACCATCCGGCCACCGCGGCGGCCATCGCCGGTCAGCTCGGTCTGTGGACCGAGGGTGACCCGGTGGTCCGCGGCGACGACGGCGATCCCGCCGAGGCGCCACCGGCGACGCGGGTGTTCGCCCGTACGCAGCCGGAGCAGAAGCTCGACATCATCGCCGGGTTGCAGTCCCGTGGCCATGTGGTGGCGATGACCGGCGACGGGGTCAACGACGCTCCGGCGTTGCGCCGGGCCGACATCGGGGTGGCGATGGGTGGCGGTACCGAGGTGGCCCGACAGGCGGCCGACCTGGTGCTTGTCGACGACGATCTGTCCACCGTGGCCACCGCGATCGGCGAGGGCCGCCGGATCTACGACAACATCCGCCGGTTCCTGCGCTACGCCCTCTCCGGTGGGGTGGCCGAGATCGCGGTGATGCTGCTCGGGCCGCTGTTCGGCCTGCCCGTGCCGCTGTTGCCGGCGCAGATCCTCTGGATCAACCTGCTCACCCACGGAGTGCCCGGGGTGGCGCTGGGCGCCGAACCGGCTGAACCCGGCACCCTGCGCCGGGTGCCACGCTCTCCGCAGGAGTCGGTGCTCGGCGCGGGGCTGGGCCGGCAGATCCTGGTCGGCGGCGCACTGATCGCGGCGGTGACCCTGGGCGCGGGCGTGCTCGCCGCCCACTGGGACCGGCCGTGGCAGTCGGTGATCTTCATCGTTCTCGGTCTGGCCCAGCTCGGGGTGGCTCTGGCGGTCCGCGCGCCACGACCGCCCGGACAGCGGCGGGGCAATCTGGCGCTGCCGCTGGCGGTCGCCGTCTCCGCGCTGCTCCAGGTGGCCGGGGTGCTGCTGCCGCAGTTGCGGGAGCTGCTCGGCACCGAAGCCCTCGGCGTCACCGAGCTGCTGGCCTGTGGCGCGGTGAGCGTCCTGCCCGGCCTGGTGCTGCGGCTGACCCGGCGCAGACCACGAACCGACGACGGCATGTCCGCCTACCCTGACGCCGTCAGGTGAGCCAGGCTGACTGCGGAGCTGAGGAGGAGATGTGATGGCCAGCAACACCGGCACCCCCATCGTGGTGGGTGTGGACGGTTCCGAGATCGCCCTGCACGCGGTGCGCGCCGCCGCACGGGAGGCGGCGTACCGACACCGCCCGCTGCGGATCGTGCACGCGTTCATCTGGCCGCTGATGCGGGTGCCGTTGGGTCCCGCGCCGGGCGCGCCGGCCGACGGCGGGCTGCGCAACCAGGCCGAGCGGTGCCTCGCCGAAGCCGTCGCCGAGGCCGGCAAGGTGGCCCCGGAGGTGCCGGTGACCGGTGCGGTGGTCGACGGGGCGGCGAGCACCGTCCTGCTCGCCGAGGCCCGGGACGCGGCGCTTGTCGTCCTCGGCAACCGGGGCCTGGGCGGTTTCGCCGGGCTGCTGCTCGGCTCGGTGGCCGTGCAGGTCAGCGCCCACGCGGACTGCCCGGTGCTCGTGGTTCGCGGCGAATCGCGGGCGGACGGGCCGGTGGTGGTCGGTGTCGACGGCTCGGAGCTGTCCCAGGAGGCCGTCCGGTTCGCCTTCGAGGAGGCGGCGTGGCGCGGCTGCGAACTGGTCGCGGTGCACGCCTGGCTCTATCCGACCCCGGCCGGTCCGGGTGACATCCTGCCGCTGGTCTACGACCTGGACGCGTTCCGGGACGAGGAGGAGCGCATCCTCGCCGAGGCGGTGGCCGGCTGGTCCGAGCGTTATCCGGAGGTGCCGGTGCGGCGGCGGTTGGTGCGCGGTTCACCGGGCCGGGCGCTGGTGGAGGAGTCCCGCACCGCCCAGCTGGTGGTCGTGGGCGCACGGGGACGCGGCGCGCTGGGCGGGCTGCTGCTCGGCTCGGTCAGCCACGCCGTGCTGCACCACGCCCACTCCCCGCTGGCGATCGTCCGGAAGCTGCGTACGGTCGAGGGGACCTGACCGGTGGTGTGTCGACGCGTCCCGGCGGCGGGACGCGTCGACAATGAAGCCTGACCGACCCATGGAGAGACGATGAACCGACCTGTCGTGGTGGGGGTGGACGGATCGCCACCGAGCCTGGTGGCCGCGGAGCACGCGGCGCAGGCGGCGGCGTGGCGGTCCCGGCCGCTGCACCTGGTACACGGCTACCTGCACCCGCTCGGCTACGGCGTGCCGATCAACCCGTACGAGGTGGGCGTCCCGGCGGCGTCGGAGGACGGCCGCAAGATGCTCGAACAGGCCGCCGCGGAGTTGGTCGATCGGTGGCCGGGGCTGACGGTCGAGGTGCGTCAGGTGGCCGGCGGGCCAGGTGCGACGCTTGTCGAGGAGTCCCGTCGGGCGGAACTGGTGGTGGTGGGCAGCCGGGGCCTGGGCGGTTTCGCCGGGCTGCTGCTGGGCTCGGTCGGCACCCAGGTCGCCGCGCACGGCCACTGCCCGGTGCTGGTGATCCGCCCGCCCGACCGTCCGATCCCCACCGAGGGCCCGGTGCTTGTCGGTGTGGACGGTTCGGAGTCGGCCGAACTCGCCGTCGGCTACGGCGCCGAGGAGGCCGTCCGGCGCGGCGGCACACTGGTGCTGGTGCACATCGCCGACGAAGGTACCGACGACGGGGAGGCGGCGGCCCTGCTCGCCACCGCCGGTGCGGCCGCGCGGGGCAGTCACCCGGGACTGACCGTGGAGGAACGGGTGATCGCCGCGCCCAAGCCCGACCAGGCGCTGATCGAGGCGACCGGAGACGCGGCGCTGGTGGTGGCCGGATCACGCGGTCGGGGTGGCTTCGCCGGGCTGCTGCTCGGCTCGGTCAGTCAGGCGCTGGTGCACCACGCCCGCTGTCCGGTGCTCATCGCCCACCCGTACCAGCCGGAGCAGTGAGTGCCGGTCGACCGGGCCGCCGCCTCACCGACGGCCCGGTCGACCGGTTCAGGCGTCCCGGCCGCGGAGCAGTTGGTCGAAGCTGGTGGTGAGGGCGAACGGGTCGGCGGGCCCGCTGGACGGTGCGCTGCGCCGCACCAGCTCGGCCAGTTCCCGGCCGGCACGACCGATCCGGGCACGCAACGCACCGTCGACGGTCCCGCCGGACCAGTCCTCCGGTGCGGCGAAGACCGCTGTCGGCGCCACCACCGCCCGCAGGTAGGTGAACATCGGACGGAGCGCGTGCTCCAGCGCCAGCGAGTGCCGTGCGGTGCCGCCGGTCGCGCCGATCAGCACCGCACGGCCACCCAGCGCGTCGGCGTCCACCAGGTCGAAGAACGACTTGAACAGCCCGTTGTACGAGGCATTGAAGATCGGACTGACGGCGATCAGACCGTCGGCACCGGTGACCTCGTCCAGCACCTGCCGCAGTGGCTCCGACGGAAAGCCGGTGAGCAGGTGGTTGACGATGTCATGGGCGTGTTCGCGCAGCTCGACCGGGCGCAGGGTGACCTGCTCGCCATGCCGGTCCAGCTCGTCGCGGGTGGCCGCGGCGAGCTGGTCGGCCAGCAGCCGGGTCGAGGAGGGCTGACTGAGACCGGCCGAGACCACGGCGATGGTACGCATGGTCATCGGGCGGCCTCCGGTGCCCGACCGGTGACGTCGTCGACGGCGTGGACGGTGCTGTCGCTGCCACCACCGGTGGCGGCCTTCAGCGAGGCGTGGGTCGGTGCCAGCGGCACGTGCGCCGGCCGCAGTGACTCGAACTCCTTGCGCAGCACCGGCACGACCTCCTCGCCGAGCAGATCGAGCTGCTCCAGGACGGTCTTCAACGGCAGCCCGGCGTGGTCGACGAGGAACAGCTGCCGCTGGTAGTCGCCCACGTAGTCGCGGAAGCCGAGGGTACGGTCGATGACCTGCTGCGGGCTGCCCACGGTCAGCGGGGTCTGCGCGGTGAACTCCTCCAAGGAGGGGCCGTGGCCGTAGACCGGCGCGTTGTCGAAGTACGGTCGGAACTCGCGCACCGCGTCCTGGGAGTTGCGGCGCATGAACACCTGGCCGCCGAGACCCACGATCGCCTGGTCGGCGGAGCCGTGACCGTAGTGTTCGAAACGCTGCCGGTACAACCCGACCATCCGCCGGGTGTGCTCGGCGGGCCAGAAGATGTGGTTGGCGAAGAAGCCGTCGCCGTAGTAGGCGGCCTGCTCGGCGATCTCCGGGCTGCGGATGGAGCCGTGCCACACGAACGGGGGTACGCCGTCGAGTGGGCGCGGCGTCGAGGTGAACGACTGCAACGGGGTGCGGAACTTGCCCTTCCAGTCGACCACGTCCTCGCGCCACAACCGGCGCAGCAGGTCGTAGTTCTCGATGGCCAGGGGGATGCCGTTGCGGATGTCCTGGCCGAACCAGGGGTAGACCGGCCCGGTGTTGCCCCGGCCCATCATCAGGTCGACCCGGCCGTCAGCGAGGTGCTGCAACATCGCGTAGTCCTCGGCGATCTTCACCGGGTCGTTCGTGGTGATCAGCGTGGTCGCGGTGGAGAGCAGCAGCCGCTCGGTGCGGGCGGCGATCCAGCCCAGCATGGTGGTGGGCGACGAGGGCACGAACGGCGGGTTGTGGTGCTCGCCGGTGGCGAAGACGTCGAGACCGACCTCCTCGGCCTTCAACGCGATGGTCACCATCGCCTTGATCCGTTCGGCCTCGGTGGGCTCCCGGCCGTTTGTCGGGTCGACCGTGACGTCGCCGACGGTGAAGACTCCGAACTGCATGACCGCTCCCTCGTGTCGTCCGGCCGGGGCAGGATGACCCCGACGCCCCCGACAACATATTTGACGAGTCAACTATTCCGCGAGCCAACCTCGCACCAGTGTCCCCCGTCACGCGCGTCCCATCCCCGACGTCGGTCGCCACGCCGGCCGCCGGGCAGCTCTCAGCTCCGTCGTCGTGGCACGTGCCGGCGGTACGGGCTGACGGTCGGGTCGCCGGTGATCCAGAATCGCCACGGCACGTCGTGCGCGGCGGCGACGCCGACGCGCGGGCCGGCGGAGACGGCCGACGGCGCGACCGGGCGGGTCGGCGGCGTCAGCAGCAGCGGTCCGGTCCCGTCGAGCACGCAGGTGCCGTTCGCCGTCGCGTCGACGCCGAGCGCGACCACCAGCCGGGCAGGGCCACGGGCCAGGTCGCGATCGGGCACCCCACCGCGCCGCTTCCGGGCGAGGTCCAGGCCGTCGACCACCTCACCGGCGCGCAGCAGGACCGCCGCCGCCTCCCCCTCGGCACCGCAGACGACGTTCAGACACCAGTGCATACCGAAGACGAAGTAGGTGTAGGCGTACCCCGCCGGGCCGAACATGACATTCGTCCGGGGCGTGGGCCCGCGATGCGCGTGCGATGCGGGATCCACCCCGGTTCCCGCGTACGCCTCGACCTCGGTCAGCCTGATCCGGACCCCGTTCGCCGCCGCCTCCCAGCCGAGCAACGTTCGTGCGGTCTCGGCGACGTGTGCGGCGGGAGCGCGCAGCCAGGGATAATTCACGGATCCAGGTAACCCGGACCGGGGCTCGACCGGCAAGCCGCGCTCCCCTGCGGATCCGACAGGGCCACAGCCGCGACATCCGGCAGGCATGCCGCGAAGATCACGCAGAGGATCGAGGTGCGACGAGATCGTTCTCGTAGGCGGCGATGACGAGCTGTGCTCGATCACGGGCGTCGAGCTTGGTGAGCAGGTTGCCGACGTGAGTCTTGACGGTCTTGATCGAGATGGTGAGTGTCCGGGCGATCTCGTCGTTGGACAGGCCGCGGGCCACGAGAGACAGCACCTCGGTCTCGCGGCCGGTGAGCCTGTCGATCTTACGAACCTCGGGCGGGCCGGGCCGGTCGAGGTAGTGCGCGACGAAGCGGGTGAGAATGCTGGGAGCGAAGAGGGACTCGCCCGCGTGGGTCCGTCGGATGGCGTCGACGAGTTGGTCCGGGTGGGCGTCCTTGAGCAGGAAGCCGTGCGCCCCGGCGCGCAGCGCGGCGGCCACGTACTCGTCGAGTGCGAACATGCTGAGCACGAGGACCCTGGTACCGCTCAGGTCGGTGGCGGCGGCGATGCGTCCGGTCGCTTCGATGCCGTCTCCGTCGGGCATCCGGATGTCCATCAGGACGACGTCGGGGCGGCGTTCACGGGTGAGCGACACGGCCTCGTGTCCGGTGGCGGCCTGACCGACGACGGTGAGGCCCGGGGTGCCGTCGATGAGCAGGGCGAGGCTGTGCCGCAGGAGCGGCTGGTCGTCCGCGACGAGCACCCGGATGCTTGTGGAAGGTCCCGCTGATTCAGTTGTCATCCGGACCGCCGGGCCGGCAGGCGCGCCGTGAGCTGGAAGCCCGGCCCGGCCGGGCCGGCGCGCAGGACACCATCGAGCATGCTCACCCGCTCGCGCAGACCGTCCAGACCGTGGCCGGCCCCGGGGCGGGGTAGCCAGCCGGGGCGGGGACCGGTGTCCCGTACATCCACCACGATCGTGTCGCCGTCGCGATCCACGGATACGTGCACGCAGGTCGGCCCTGCGTGTCGGGCCGTGTTGCTCAGTCCCTCGCGGACGATCGCGCACACGGCGAGCTGCACGCCTGGTGGCACCTCACCGACCTTCCGCACATCGACAGTGGCGGCGATCCCGGCGGCGGTCGTGGACCGCACGATCTCCGGTAGGGCGTCGAGTGTGTCGGGTGGCCGCAAGGGAGCAGGCTCGGCGCCGGGTGCGCGGAGCACGTCGAGCATCCGCCGCAGTTCGGCCGTGGTCTCCCGACCGACCTGTTCGATGTCGGACAGGGCGTTCGCCCGTTCGGCCTCACCGGTTGGCCCGGTCACCCGAGCGGCCGTGGCGGCACGCACGGTGACCAGGCCCAGGCCGTGTGAGACGAGATCATGAAGCTCACGGGCGATGCGCAGCCGCTCCGCCGCCGCGGCCCGCTCCGCCGCCCATGCGGTCAGCCGGTCCTCGTACACCCGCCGTTCCTGACGGGCGCCGATCACCGCCCAGAGCAACGCTGTGACGGCGGTCGTGGTGATCACCGTCAGCAGGAGCGTCCCGGCCGGCCCCACGGTGCCCGCGGTCATCAGGCAGAGAAGCAGAACCACCGGCACCGAGACGGCGGCGGCGGACAGCCAGGGCCGCCGTGTCGGTCGCCCGTCAGGTGCCATCTCGCGAGTCTAGGAACCCGGACCGTGACCTGACATCGGACCTGGGTCGGAGCGACCTGAGGTGGGAGGACCGGCGGAAGTCCCGGCTCTGGTCCGATGACGCGGACCGGCACGCTGAGCTGACATGGTGCTCATGCTGTCAGTCGAGCGTCTGGTCAAGCGGCGCGGTTCCCGCGAGATCCTCACCGATGTCACCTTCCGGGCCACACCGGGCCGGGTGACAGGTCTGTTGGGGCCGAACGGTGCGGGAAAGTCATCCACCCTGCGCATCCTGTTGGGCCTGGACCGGGCGGATGCCGGCACGGCCCTGGTCGACGGCCAGCCGTACCGGCGCCTGCGCCAGCCGTTACGCACCGTCGGGTCGATGCTGGACGGCTCCGGCGCACACCGCTCCCGTACCGCGCGCAACCACCTCACCTGGATGGCGCGCAGCAACGGCATCCCGGTCCGACGGGTGGCCGAGGTGCTCGATCAGGTGGGGCTCGGTGCCGCCGGAGGAACCAGGGTCGGCCGGTTCTCGCTCGGCATGTGCCAGCGGCTCGGGCTGGCCGCCGCGCTGCTCGGCGAACCCCGTGCACTTGTGCTCGACGAGCCGGTGAACGGGCTCGATCCGGAAGGCATTCGCTGGATCCGCGTTCTGCTGCGCGGGCACGCGGACGCCGGTGGCACCGTGCTGCTCTCCAGCCACCTGATGACTGAGGTGGACGAGATCGCCGACGACCTGGTCGTGATCGCCCACGGCCGGGTTGTCGCCGCTGGTCCGATCCGCGAGGTCACGGCCGGTTACCCGACCCTGGAGGATGCCTTCTTCGCCCTCACCGGGGCGACGGCAGGTGGGCGATGACCTTCTTCGACACGGTCGCCGCCGAGACTCGAAAGACGGCGACGCTACCGGCGACCGCTGTCGCGCTGGCTGTCACGGTGCTCGGTCCGGTCGCGATCACTCTGATCAACGCCGTCGGCGTCCGCGCCGCGCTGCGCAGCGGACGGCCCGAGCTGGCCTACACCTCGCCTGTCGAGGCGGTCTTCTCCGCGGTGCCGATCGGCACGGTCGGCGCGGTGGTCCTCGGCGTCGTCGCCGTTGGCGGCGAGTACACCGCGAACAGTGCCAGGATCGGCGGCGGTCGGCAGATCACCACGACCCTCACCGCCACCCCCAGCCGCCTCGGCGTGCTGGCCGCCAAGGCCGTCACCGTCGTCCTGCTGGTCGCGGTCGCGGCTCTGGTGGTGATTCCCGCGTCGTTGGCGCTGGCCGGCGGGATAGTCGGCACCGAGGCTCCTCCTGCCCCGGAAGGGGTGCTGTCCCGCTCCGTCGGTGCCGGGATCTACTGGATGCTCACGGCGCTGATCGCCCTCGCGATCACGGTCTTCACCCGCAACGGGATCGTCCCGATCATCGTGCTCGTGGTGAACAGCACGCTCGTCTCGGTCTCCGTGCTGCTGTCGCACCTCACCCCGCTCGCGAGGTTCCTGCCCGATCTCGCGGGCACGAGCATGTTCGCCGGTGACCTGTTGGCGTTCGACGACGCGCTCGCCCCGGTCACGGGCGGCCTGGTCATGGCCACGTGGACGGCAGGGCTGCTCGCGCTGGCCAGTGCGGTCTTCCTGCGGCGGGACGCGTGATCCGCTCCTGCGCCCGCGCCACCGCCGCGGAGTTGGCCAAGCTGTTCGGCCTGCCTGCGGTGCTGGCCGCGGTCTTCGGCACGATCGGCGCAGCCGTCGCCATCACCTGGGCGTTGGCCGCCTCGCCGGTCGGGCCGAACGAGCCGGTCGCAGTCGTCCTGCGAGCGGTGCCGTACCTTCAGGCCGGCACCATCTCGCTCGGCGTCCTGGCGGTCGGCACCGAGTACGCCGATGGGCAGATCCACACCACCCTGCTGTGCGTGCCGGACCGCCTGGCCGTGCCGGCTGCCAAGGCCCTCGCCTACCTGGCCTGGGCTGCCGGAACCGCCGTCGCGGCGCTCACCGTCGGACTGCTCACGGCCCGAATCGCGCTGGCCACGCGGGATGTCCCGGTGGTCACCGACGGTTTTCCGTGGAGAATCGTCGGCGCGGCGGCCTACCTCACGCTCATCGGGTTGCTCGGGTTGGCTCTTGCCGTGCTCCTGCGGGCCGTCGTTTCCGCTCTCGTCGTCACCCTCAGCCTGGTTCTGGTCGTCTCACCGGTGCTGGACGCCGTCACCCCGCACTCTCGTTACCTGCCGGACCGGGCGGGTGGCCTGCTCTACCTTCCCGACCCGGCGGGGGTCCTGACGCCCGCCGCCGGCCTGCTCGTTCTGCTCGGTTGGGTCGTTGTCCTCGGCAGTGGGGCGGTGGCTGCCTTCCGACGCCGGGACGCCTGAGCCCACCGCGTTTCATCCTCACCTGGTGGGTAATCCGGCGCCGTCGGTAGGTGTGCAGGGTCTCGGAGTCAGGGAGTGCGTCATGTCCGATCAGCGGCCCACCATCATTTTCGTGCACGGCGCGTTCGCCGAGTCGGCGAGCTGGAACGGTGT
Source organism: Micromonospora sp. NPDC049891 (assembly GCF_040660295.1). Classification (NCBI taxonomy): domain Bacteria; kingdom Bacillati; phylum Actinomycetota; class Actinomycetes; order Micromonosporales; family Micromonosporaceae; genus Micromonospora; species Micromonospora sp. NPDC049891. Next base: position 70,963 of record NZ_JBFAML010000026.1, on the reverse strand, counting down.
GATCGAGCGGCTCGGTGGCTACGACGTGGTTGCCGCCGCCAATCCGCTGCGCAGCCTCCCCGGCGACGCCGCGTACGTGGCGGATGTGATGCGGGGGGTCGGCGGGCCTGTCATCCTGGTCGGCCACTCGTACGGCGGCATGGTGATCACGCAGGCCGCGAGTGACAACCCGTCGGTGCGTGCCCTCGTGTACGTCAACGCCTTCGCCCCGGACACCGGCGAGTCCGCACTGTCGCTGTCCGGGCAGTTCCCCGGCAGCACCCTCGCCGACACGCTCGTGCAGTACCCGGTGTCCACCGGCGGTAACGAGGTCGCGATCGGCCAGGACGCCTACCATCGGCAGTTCGCCGCGGACGCGTCCGCCGACCAGGCCGCGCTCATGGCGCGCACCCAGCGACCGGTCACCGAGCAGGCGCTGAACGACGGTCTCACCGGCGACCCGGCCTGGCGGTCACTGCCCAGTTGGTTCGTGTTCGGGGACGCCGACATGAACATCCCGGTCGCCGCGCACCGGTTCATGGCCGAACGGGCCAACCCGCAGGGCCAGCGCGAGCTCCCCGGCGGCTCGCACGCGATGGCCGTGGCCCGGCCCAGCGAGGTCGCCGAGACCATCATCGAGGCGGTCCGGGGTGTCGGCGGCTGACCGACCGCCTCACCACCCGAACCATCCCCACCACCTGACCGGCCATCCCCACAGCAGTTTCGGGGAAACTGTCGCCTCAGCGTGCCTGGAGGCGACAGTTTCCCGAAACTGCACGAGAAACCGCGACGGGGTGCGGGTCAGCGGGGGACGACCTGCTCGGCGGCCCACTCGCGCCAGGTGACCAGCTGGTCGGCGGCGGTGGCGAGCTGGTCGGCGACCGGACCCGGGCCCGTGGAGCCGGGGGTGATCCGGGCGGCGAGGGCGGACCGGACCGACAGCACATCGCGGACGCCCGGATCGAGGTGCTCGCTGACGGTGGCAAGGTCGGCGTCGGAGACCTCGTCGAGGGCACACTCCCGAGCCGCGCAGAGCGCCACCAGCTTGCCGGTGATCTCGTGCGCGTCCCGGAACGGCACGCCCTTACGGACCAGCCAGTCGGCGACCTCGGTGGCCAGGGAGAATCCCACCGGCGCGGCGGCGACCAGCCGGTCGACGCGTACCGTCATCGTGGAGATCATCCCGGCGAGCGCCGGCAGCAGCAGTTCCAGGGTGTCGACCGCGTCGAAGGCCGGCTCCTTGTCCTCCTGCATGTCCCGGTCGTACGTCATCGGCAGGCCCTTGAGCATGGTCAGCACGGCGACCAACCCGCCGACCAGCCGACCGGACTTGCCCCGGGCCAGTTCGGCGATGTCCGCGTTCTTCTTCTGCGGCATGATCGACGAGCCGGTGGCGAAGGCGTCGTCCAGCTCCACCCAGCCGAACTCCTGCGACGTCCAGAGCACCACCTCCTCACCGAGCCGGGACAGGTGCACCCCGATCATCGCGGTGACGAAGAGGAACTCGGCGACGAAGTCCCGGTCGGCGACCGCGTCCATCGAGTTGGCGAAAGACGTCCGGAAGCCCAGTTCCTTGGAGACCGCCACCGGGTCCAGCGGCAGCCCCGAACCGGCAAGCGCCCCCGCGCCGAGCGGGCTGACCGCGGTCCGGTGGTCCCAGTCCCGCAGTCGTTCCAGGTCCCGCAGCAGCGGCTGCACGTGGGCGAGCAGCCAGTGGCCGAAGGTCACCGGCTGAGCGTGTTGCAGGTGCGTCATGCCGGGTGCGGCGGTGTCCACGTGCCGCCCGGCCTGCTCGACAAGCGCCTCGGCCAGCTCGACCAGCCGCGCGGCCACGCCCCGCGCGTGGTCGCGCAGGTAGAGCCGCAGGTCGGTGGCGACCTGGTCGTTGCGGGACCGACCGGCGCGCAACTTGCCGCCGAGGCTGCCGAGCCGCTCCAGCAGGCCGCGCTCCAGGGCGGTGTGCACGTCCTCGTCGTCGACGGTCGGACGGAACGTCCCCGACGCGCAGGCGGCCTCCAGGTCGTCGAGGGCGGCCAGGATGCGGCCCAGTTCCTCCGGGTCCAGCAGGCCGGCACCGGCCAGCACCCGGGCGTGCGCCCGGGACCCGGCGATATCGTACGGGGCCAGCCGCCAGTCGAACTGCACGCTCACCGACAGGCGGGCGAGCGCCTCCGACGGGCCGCCGGCGAACCGACCTCCCCACAGGCTCGTCCGGTTGGCCGCTGCGCTGTTCTCGGTCAGGCTCTTGTCGTCCACCCGGTCAATTGTGGTCCCCACGATCAGCAGGCCCCCCACCGGGCACCCAGGTCCGACGCGACCTCACTCATGACGTACCGCTCCCTTCGGCGCTGTCGTCCCGGCGGGCCCAGCCGGCGAGCCGTTCACCGAGCGCGGCGCCACCGTCAGCGGCGCGCGCCACGACGAAGATGGTGTCGTCGCCGGCGATGGTGCCGACGACCTCCGACAGGCCAGCCCGATCCAAGGCGCTGGCCAGGTAGTGTGCGGCACCCGGCGGGGTGCGCAGGACCGCGATGTTGCCGCTGGAGTCGACCTCGTTGAGCAGCTCGCGCAGCAGCCGCACCAGGCGGGCCGGTGCCGCCTCGGCGTCACGCAGCGGGCGCTGACCGTCCTCGGGAATGACGTAGACGGCTCGGCCGTCACCGCCGCGCGCGGTGACCGCGCCGAGTTCCTTGAGGTCCCGGGAGAGGGTCGCCTGGGTGACCTGGACGCCTTCGTCGCCGAGCAGCTCGGCCAGTTCGGTCTGCGAGCGGACCGCCCGGTCGCGGATCAGCTCGACGATGCGGGCGTGCCGGGCGCCACGGGTCAGTGGTGCGGTCATGTCGTCTCCCCTTGGAGAAGGAAGGTCAGCAGCGCCTTCTGGGCGTGCAGCCGATTCTCCGCCTGGTCGAAGACGGCACTGCGCGGGCCGTCGAGCACCTCGTCGGTGATCTCCTCGCCACGATGCGCCGGCAGGCAGTGCAACACGATGGCCTCCGGCCCGGCATGGCCGAGCAACGACTTGTTGACCTGGTACGGCAGGAACGGGGTGCTGCGGTCCAGCCCGTCCCCCTCCTGACCCATCGAGGTCCAGGTGTCGGTGGCCACCACGTCGGCGTCGCGGACGGCGGCGACCGGGTCGGTGAGCACCCGGACCGAACCGCCGGTGCCCGCGGCGATCGCCTCGGCGCGGGCCACCACGTCCGGGTCGGGATGGAAACCGGCCGGGCCGGCGACCCGCACGTGCATCCCGGCGGTCGCGCCGGCCAGCAGATACGAGTGGGACATGTTGTTCGCCGCGTCCCCGACATAGGCGAGCGTCCGCCCCACGGTGCCGCCGCACCACTGGCGGACGGTCTGCAGGTCCGCGAGCAACTGGCACGGGTGGAACCCGTCGGTCAGCGCGTTGACCACCGGCACGCTGGCTCCGGCGGCCACCTCCGCGATCCGGTCGTCGCCATGGGTACGCAACACGATCGCGGCCACGTAGCGGGACAGCACCCGGCCGGCGTCGCCGAGCGACTCGCCCCGCCCGAAATGGGTGACCTGGGTGTCCACCACAAGGGGGTGGCCGCCGAGTTCGGCGATACCGGCGTCGAAGGAGATCCGGGTACGCAGGCTCTGCTTGTCGAAGAGCACCGCCACCGAGCGCGGCCCGGCCAACGAGGTGAACGCGAAGCGGTCGGCCTTCATCCGGTCGGCCAGGTCGAGGACCGCTGCCTGCTCGGCCGGAGACAGGTCGTCGTCGCGCAGGAAGTGCCGGGTCATGCGGAAGCCTCCGTCGGGGCGGCGGTCGGGATCGGGCTGCGGGACGGCGCCTGCTGGGCGACACGATCCGGTACGGCCGCCGACGCGGTCAGGGCGGCCGGCAGCGCCGCCAGGAAGGCGTCGGCCTGGTCCGCGGTGAGGATCAGCGGTGGCGCCAGGCGGATCACGTCGGGCTGGATCGGGTTGACCAGGAAACCGGCGTCGCGCAGCGCCCCGGCGAGGGCGACGGAGACCGGTGCGGTAAGGGTGACGCCGAGCAGCAGCCCCGCACCACGTACGCCGCCCACCAGCGGATGACCGAGGGACTCGATCCCCCGACGCAGCCGCTCGCCGATCCGCTTGACGTGGTCGAGCAGCCCTTCACTGGCGATGGTGGAGATCACCGCCAGGGCGGCCGCACAGCTCACCGGGTTGCCGCCGAACGTACTGCCGTGCGAACCGGGGCCGAGCAGGTCGGCGGTCGGACCGAAGGCCAGGGTGGCACCGATGGGCAACCCACCGCCGAGGCCCTTGGCCAGGGTCACCACGTCCGGTTCCACACCGTCGGCCTGGTGGGCGAACCAGTGCCCGGTCCGACCGACCCCGGTCTGCACCTCGTCGAGCACGAGCAGGGCACCGTGCCGGGTGGTGATCCGCCGGGCCTCGGCGAGGTATCCGGCGGGCGGGACCACCACACCGTTCTCGCCCTGGATCGGCTCCAGGATCACCATGGCCGTGGCGTCGGTCACCGCCGCGGCCAGGGCGGCCACGTCACCGTACGGGACGTGGGTGACCTCACCCGGCAGCGGCCGGAACGGGTCGGCCTTGGCCGGTTGACCGGTCAACGCGAGGGCACCCATGGTGCGGCCGTGGAAGCCGCCGACGGCGGCCACCACATGGGTACGGCCGGTGCACCGGGAAAGCTTGAACGCCGCCTCGTTGGCCTCGGCCCCCGAGTTGGCGAAGAACACCCGTCCCGGCCGGCCGGCGAGCGCCAGCAGCAACTCGGCAAGCGCCACCGGTGGTTCGGAGATGTACAGGTTGGAGACGTGGCCGAGCGTGGCGACCTGCTTCGACACGGCCGCCACCACCGCCGGGTGGGCGTGGCCGAGAGAGTTGACAGCGATGCCGCCGAGCAGGTCGACGTACTCCCGGCCGGCCTCGTCGACCACGACGGCGCCGGAACCGGCCACCAGCGCCAACGCCGGCGTGCCGTAGTTGTCCATCATCGCCTGCCGCCACCGGCTGACCAGAGCACTCATGAGGGAATCACCATCGTTCCGAACCCTTCCGAGGTGAACACTTCCAGCAGGGTGGAATGGGCGACCCGACCGTCCACCACGTGCGCGGCCGGCACTCCCCCGTTGACGGCCCGCAGGCACGCCTCCATCTTCGGCACCATGCCCGACTCCAGCGACGGCAGCAGCTTCGCCAGCTCGTCGGTGCTGATCTCGCTGACCAGGCTGGACGTGTCGGGCCAGTCGGCGTACAGGCCGGGCACGTCGGTCAGCACGACAAGCTTGCGCGCCCGCAGGGCGACCGCGAGCGCGGCGGCGGCGGTGTCGGCGTTCAGGTTGTGCAGCACCCCGTCCGCGTCCGGCGCCACCGTGGAGATCACCGGGATCCGGCCGGCCGCGATCAGGTCGTCCACCGCCGAGACGTCCACCGACTCGACATCGCCGACCTGGCCGACGTCGACCGGCTGCCCGTCGACGTACGCGGGCCGCCGCACCGCCGTGAACAGGCCGGCGTCCTCGCCGGAGAGACCGACCGCGAACGGACCGTACGCGTTGATCAACCCGACCAGTTCCCGGCCCACCTGGCCGACAAGCACCATCCGGACCACGTCCATCGCCTCCGGCGTGGTCACCCGCAGGCCGCCCCGGAACTCGCTGTCGATGCCCAACCGGCCGAGCATTGCCGAGATCTGCGGCCCGCCGCCGTGCACCACCACCGGCTTGAGCCCGACGTAGCGCAGAAACACCATGTCCGCGGCGAAGGCCCGCTGCAACTCCGGGTCGACCATGGCGTTGCCGCCATACTTGATCACAACCGTGGAGCCGGAGAAGCGGGCCAGCCACGGCAGCGCCTCGATAAGCGTTTCGGCCTTGACCTGGGCGCGGGTCAGATCTGAGTTCAGGCTCACCGGGCCGACCTTTCGTTCGCGACTGCGGGACTCCGCCGCGCTGCGTTCCTCGCGCTCACGTCGAGTAGGCCGAGTTCTCGTGCACGTAGGCGTGCGACAGGTCGTTCGTCCACACCGTCGCCTCCGCGGCACCGGCATGCAGGTCGATCCGGATGGTGACGTCCCGGCCGGAGAGGTCGACCTTCGAACGGTCCTCGGCGGCCGCGCCGGCCCGGCAGACCCAGATGCCGTTGACCGCCACGTCCACGGCGTCCGGCTCGAACACGGCGGTGGTGGTGCCGACGGCCGCGAGGATCCGGCCCCAGTTCGGGTCATTGCCGAACAACGCGGTCTTGACCAGGTTGTTGCGGGCCACCGCCCGGCCGACCTCGACCGCGTCGTCCTCGTCGGCGGCACCGACGACCTCGATGGCGACCTGCTTGGTGGCACCCTCGGCGTCGGCGAGCAACTGCTGGGCCAGGTCGTGGCAGGCGGCGGTGACCGCCGAGGCCAGTTCCGCCTCGCTCGGCGCGACCCCCGAGGCGCCGCTGGCCAGCAACAGCACCGTGTCGTTGGTGGACATGCAGCCGTCGGAGTCGACCCGGTCGAAGGTGACCCGGGTGGCTGCTCGCAGCGCGGCGTCGAGTGTCTCCGGGCCGGCCACCGCGTCGGTGGTGAGGACGCAGAGCATTGTCGCCATCGCGGGGGCCAGCATGCCGGCGCCCTTGGCCATGCCGCCGACGGTCCAGCCGTCGCCGGATACGACAGTGGTCTTCGGTCGGGTGTCCGTCGTCATGATCGCCTCGGCGGCGGGCCCGCCGTCGTCGCCCAGGCCCCCGACGGCGGCGTCCACCCCCGGCAGGAGCCGGTCCATGGGCAGCCGCTCGCCGATCAGGCCGGTGGAGCAGACCGCCACCTCACCCGCGCCGACCTGGTGCGGGTTGGCCGAGGTCAACGCGGCGGCGGTGTGCTCGGCCGTGGCGTGGGTGTCCTGGAAACCGGCCGGGCCGGTGCAGGCGTTCGCGCCACCGGAGTTGAGCACCACCGCCCGCACGATGCCGCCCCGGACGACCTGCTCGGTCCAGAGCACCGGCGCGGCCTTGACCCGGTTGGTGGTGAAGACCCCGGCGACACCGGCGTCAGGGCCGTCATTGACCACCAGCGCCACATCGGGGGCGCCGCTGGTCTTCAGGCCGGCGGCCACCCCGGCCGCCCGGAATCCTCGGGGTGTGGTCACGGTCATGGCGCGGTCCCCCACACGGACAGGCCCGTGGTTTCGGGCAGACCGAACATCAGGTTGGCGTTCTGCACCGCCTGGCCCGCGGCACCCTTGCCGAGGTTGTCCAACGCGGCGACCACGATCAGCCGGCCGGAGTCGACATCGACGGTGGCCTGGAGGTGACAGGAGTTGCCGCCCAGCGTGGCGGCGGTGTGCGGCCACCGTCCCTCGGGCAGCAGGTGCACGAACGGTGCGTCCGCGTACGTCTGCGCCAGCACCGCGCGCGGGTCGACCGCACCTGTCGGCAACGCGGTGACGGTGGCCAGGATGCCGCGCGGCATCGGCGCCAGCACCGGAGTGAACGACAGCCCGGTCGCGCCGGTGGCCTGCTTGATCTCGGGCACGTGCTGGTGCGCGCCCACCTTGTAGGGCGACAGGTCGCCCATCACCTCGCTGGCCAGCAGGTGGGCCTTGGCGCCCCGGCCCGCACCCGAGGTGCCGGACGCGGCGACGACCACCACGTCATCGGGTCGGGCGGCACCGGCGGCGATCAGCGGGGCCAGTGCGAGGGTGATCGTCGCCGCGTAGCAGCCGGTGCTGGCCACCCGGTCGGCGGCGGCGATCCGCTCCCGCTGACCGGGCAGCTCGGGCAGGCCGTAGGTCCACGCCCCCGCGTGCGGGCCGCCGTAGTAACGGGCCCAGGCGTCGGCGTCGACGAGCCGGTGGTCGGCGCCGAGGTCGACGACCCGGACGCTGGCGGGCAGTTGCGCCGCGAGGGCGGCCGACTCGCCGTGCGGCAGAGCGAGGAAGACCAGATCCGCCTCGCCCAGCACCTCCGGCGTGGTCGCGCCGAGGGTCACGTCCAGCCCGGTCAGCTGCGGGTGGACGGCGTCGAGCCGTTGCCCGGCCTGGCTGTGCGCGGTGGCCGCGACCAGGTCGAACTCGGGATGCCCGGCGAGCAGGCGAAGCAGTTCGCCACCGGCGTAGCCGCTCGCCCCGGCGACCGCAGCCCGAATCCCCATACCCACCTCCGCATGACTATGCAGTGAAGGATAGCTGCGTGAGGCTGGGGCTGCAAGGTCATACAGTTCGACGCATGGTGATGTAACCGGGTGTCGGGTGCGGTGGCCCTCCGGTGCCAAGGGAGGGCCACCCCACGATCAGTTGACCTGCCCCGACAGCCCGTGTTGGCGCTCGTACGTGCGGAGCGCGGCGTCCCATGCCTGGGTGTACTCGGACGGCCCGAGCCCGAGGTCACCGTGCCCCTTCACCGCCTCCCGCAGCAGGCTGACGAGATCCGGAACGGTGTCGCGGCGTTCCTCCACGTAGCGCCGGAAGACCTCCGCGAAGTGCTCCCCGGCCAGTCGTGCGGCATGCCCGGTGACCGGATCGTCCTCAAGACTCTGCAGAACGGCAGCCCATCGGCGGGTCAGATCATCGGCCTGCCAGGCACGGATCTTCTGTAGTTCGTGGTGGCATTCAAGTTCGATCCGCTCCTCCCAGTACGGGCGCAGCCGTTCCCGCACCCGCTCGTCCGGGCTGACCCGTAGATGGACGCCGAACTGTGGCAGATTCGCGTCCTGCGGCCAGCGCTGATGCATCAGCAGATTGTTCAGCGCCCGCTCCAAGTCGTGGGCACGGTGTGGCTCATGCTCGCGGGCGAGGTCGACCGCCCGCTCACGGACAATCCCACCCGCCCAGGGCAGCAGCCGCTCGGCTCGCAGGCGCAACTCCTCGAAGCCCATGTTCGAGGCGGTCCAGACGTAGATCGCGTGCAGGCGAAAGTCGAAGGCGTCACCTTTGGCCGGCACCAGGAGAGGCTGCGGTACGTCGTGCCGAAAGGTCACCCGAACGGGCGCTGGGGGCAGCGGCGCGGGCGACGGCGGAAAGATCGAGTGCCACCATCGATGCTCCGTCTGCCTCGGCACGGAGTGGCGCAGATGCGGGTTCCCGGAGGGTTGAGCGCTCATATGTTGTCCTCACCGATCAGTCGTTCGACTTCGTCGAGTAGAGCGTTGCGGGGCATGACCGAGCGCCACACGTGCCGCAACTGGTGGTCGAGCCGCCGTCGCAGCGGCGGCCGCTCGGACGCCACGAGTCGCAGCAGCGCCAGGACGTACCTCGCGACTTCCGGCTGACCGTCCGCGCGGTTGAGCCAGAACCCGAGGGTCCGCCAGGCTCGGTACGCCGTCTCCGGCAGACTCAGTGAGGTGGCCCAGAGGGTCGCCAGGTCGTCGGGGCTGATGACCCCCGTGCGGGCAAGATCCAGTAGCTCCGGCCATTGCTCTCGGGGCGGCCGCGCCCAACGTTCGGCGAGCACCCGCAGCGTTCGGGCTGCGTGCAGTCGCACCTCACGGTCGGGCGATCGGGTCCACTCCGTCAGGTCAGACACCAGCGCCGCGGCATGGCCACCCTGGTAGACCTCGACCAGGCCCCGGACCACCGAGTTGTTCCACCGTTGCATCCGCGCAGACGCCACCAGGCGCAGCTGTACCAGGGCCGCGTCGGGCCAGAGACGGGCCAACCCGAGTTGATGGGCACGGGCCACGGTGTCCCGCAGATGAGCGGCCGACCCGGCGGACCAGCTATCCAACTCGGCCCGTACCCGCTGTCGCAGCCGCGGCTGCATGGCCATCGCGACGAGCGCGATCGCGGCAGCCTGCCGGACCCCGGCCCGCCGCTCCCGGGCCAGCTCACGTACCGCGTCGAGAGCCGCCTGCACGTTCCTGCCCGCCGTCCAGCCGACCGCGCCGGCTGCGGCCTGACGCACCTCTGGCTGTTCGGCACGCACCAGGTCCGCGAGCCAGCCGAGCAGCACCCGGGGCGGCCACCAGTCCGTCCATGCCGCGTCGAGCACGGCGGAACGCAGCTCTTCGCTGCCCGGCGCGAACTGGAGACGGAGACCACCCATAGTCCAGTCGTCGCCCGACACCACCACCGACGCCCGCAGTGTCGGGCCGAGCAGATCGTCGAGCGTGGCGCCACGCAGCCGCACCGGAGCCGCCGCCGACTGCACGGGCTCCCCGGCGGAGACGAGCCGATCAGCGGCGAACCGGATCTCCGAGGTCGTCAGCCCGGCCAGTATCGCGCAGCAGAGCCGGAAGGCCCGTACCTGGGTGTTGGACCAGCCCACGGACGTGCCGGCGTTGTCCTCCGCGTCGAGAATGCGCACGGCGCGCTCGCGCAACTGCCGGGGCAGCAGTTCCGCTAGACGGTCGGTGAGCGCGCCAGCGCGTGGCGCCGTCCGGGCGATGGCTTCCACCACCGGGACCACCTCGCGTGGCCTGGGTTCCCCACTCAGGTACGTCGCGAGCATCGGATGCCGGCCGCACTCCTCGTCGACATAGCGCTCTACGCAGGAGCCGTCACAACCGCCCGCGCAGAAGCCCACACACCGCGCGGCCAGCTCGCGTCGCAGGCGAGCGCGGAAGACCTCCTCCGCAGGAGCCGGCCGATGCTCGACGACATGCCCGCTGAGGTCCTGAATCCGTCGCGAGAAGTCGCCGACCAGCAGCAGCGTCACTTCGTCGGCCTCGGCGCGGGCCGCCAGGGCGACGAGCGTGTACCCGTCCACCGAACGGACAATCTCGTCGCTGACCCGCAGCACGTAACCGCACCCCTGCCGGGGCCCGGAGTCCGAGCCGAGCAGGTCGGCGAGTTGGTCGACCCCTAGAACGCCCACTCGGTCGAGGCCATGCCGGCGAGCCGAGGCGACCATCGCCGAGGTGAAGCGGCCAGTGCCGGTCGGGCCGGACAGACACAGCAGGTGGCGTTGCTTCAGCTGACGGTCCAGCTGCTGGTCGCTCACAGCGGGCGCGTACGCGGTAATGACGTCCCGTACGGTCGTCTCGCTCAGCGTCTCCGACCAGACCCGGCCGCCGGCCGCCGCAGCGGCAGTCACGTTGACCGTGCCGATGGCCATCGCGCCGTGGCCTGTTGCGTTCTGCCCTCGTACCTGCATGTCGCCGACATCGATACGGGCTCCACCGCCGAGCAGGCCGGCGAGTCGGCGTAACACGTCAGCGGGGTCCAGCGACTCCTCGGCGTCGTCGATGTCCTCGGCGTCGTCGATGTCCTCGGCGTCCTCCGCGTCCTGCCGCGACGCGACTGGATCCGGTGCCGGTGAGCCGTCTTCCGCCGTCGGTGCCAGGGGCACGTCCCCCGGCCGGGCGTCGGCCGGCTGCGCACCGGCGTCGAGAGCGTCGTCGCTCAATGCCTCGGAATCGGACGGCACCGACTTCGGATGGCGGTCGCTCACCGGTCCGTGCCCGTGCGGAAGTTCGCATCACGGCCGATCGAACCGATCGCCGCGGCACCGGGGCCGACGGCGTTCTGGCCCTCGACGACGATGTCACCGGTGCGGATCCCACCCGCAGGGGCCCCGCCGCCGCCACGGTACGCGCGCCGGTGGCGGGCGGGTGGTTGCGGCGGCTCTCCGGCCGAAATGCTCGTCGGTAGCGGTGACGACTCGTCCACCCACGAGGTCAGGTCCTCGTCGACGACGCAGAGCCACGCCGGCTCCCGGAACCCTTTTGCCGCGTGCACCACGTCGATTCGCCGGAACCGTTCCGGACGAATCTCCTCGGGATACTCGGTGACCACATCGCGGTATATGTCGGAGGACACCACGAGTGCGATCCCGGCGTCCGGGAAGGCTGCCAGCGCCCGGCGTACGGGTTCCGCGTCGCACAGCCTGCTGACCAGCACGACCGCCTGCCCGGGAAAGCCGTTGGCGCCGTCGAGATGGACCATGCCCTGGTGCACCGCGACCCTGAGCCGGATGCGGGCCGCCGCCAGGCGGCTGACGTTGTACCGCCGCAGCAGCCGGTTCAACTCCGGCACGAACCGACCGATCACCCGCGCCTCGGGAATGTCGCGGGGCAGGATCGCCAGTTCCCCGTCACCGGACTGCTGCGTTGTCCAACCGACCCGGTCCATTCCCACCTCACCAGCCGCTTCCCGCAGCATGCGGTGGAAGTCTTGTTGCGCCTCGTACTGTTGGAGATTGGTACGCCGGCTGTAGCGCTCCATATCCACGCAGACCAGCAGGCGCCGCTCTGGTTGTCGCATGCGGTCGACCCTCCTCACCATGGCCCGTCGGAGCCGGGCAACAGCTGACATCCAAGACGCGACCGATTCTGTAGATCCCGTAGAAAGACGGCATCGCGGCGATTGTCGACGAACCGTCATCCCGTCCTGGTCGGGTATCTCGACGGCACTGCGCGGGTGGACTCGAAGCATGTGGACCGTGCCGATCGACCTGTTCCTCGGGCTGGACCTGCAGACCGGGCCGACGCTCGGCCTGCTGGCCGCGTACCTGCTCGCGATGGCACTGCTCCGGCAGGGGTCGCGCACCGCACGCGACCCGCTACGCTTCGACCGCTGTCGTTGGCTGAGAAGAGTGGGAGCGTTGATGCGGCGAGAACCGCACCCGAGCGCGCAGTGGCCCTACGGCACCTTTCTGCAACGGCTGGGCCCGCCCGTCAGGGCGGCGCTGCTGGAGCTTGGTGTCCGCCGTCGGGTGCCGGCCGGTCAGATCCTGATCCACGAGGGACTGCGGGAGTCACATCTGGTGCTGATCGAGGAGGGCCTGACCAAGGTCACCACAGCACTCCCGGACGGCCGCACCGCGCTGTTGTCGCTTCGGGTCGGCGGCGATCTCGTCGGCGAGATGTCGGCGCTGAACGACCAGCCCCGCTCAGCCACGGTCACCGCGTGCGGGCCTGCCCGTTACAGCGTGATCCCGTGCGAGCGGTTCCGGGCGTTTCTCCGGGGCAACCCCGACGCGGCGCTCGAACTCGCGGCAATGGTGTCGGACCGGCTGCGCTGGTCGAACCGGCGCCGGATCGACTTCACCTCTTATCCGGTCAAGATCAGGGTGGCGCGCGTCGTGGCGGAACTGTCCCGTACCCACGGCCAGCAGGCGCCCGGTGGCGTCGTCATCGATGTACGGCTCACCCAACCGGAACTCGCCTCGATCTGCGGTGCCTCCGAGACCTCAATTCAGAAGAGCCTGCGTGACCTGCGAACCGAGGGCCTCGTCGACACCGACTACCGCCGGATGACCGTCCTCGACCTGCCGCGACTGCGGGCTCTGGGGCAACTCGACGCCGACGAGAGCTGAGCGAGCCCCGTTTCCGCCACGCGGCGGAAACGGGCATCCGCAACAGCTACTTGAGTCAGAGGCGCCCCTCGGCGACCGCGCCGGTCACCCAGGGGATGACCTCGTCGAGCATTTCGTCCAGGGACGTGGTGGCGGTGAAGCCGAGCACCTCGCGGGCCTTCGTGGTGTCCGGTACGCGCTTCTGCACGTCGTACTGGAAGGGGTCGTCGCTGACGTGCCGGAACGGCACGTCCGGCCCCTTGATCTTGCGCCAGATCAGTTCGGCCAGTTCCAGGACGGTCGTCGACTCGGCGGTGGAGAGGTTGAAGTCCTCGTTCTGCGCCGCCGGGTGTTCGATCGCGAGCGCGATCCCCCGGGCCAGATCGCCGCCGTAGGTGTAGTGCCGCACCTGGTCACCCTCACCGAGGATGTGCAGCGGATCCTGTCCCTTGACGATCTTCTGCACCAGGTCCGGCACCACGTGCGACATGGCCAGCTTCACGTTGCCGGAGAGCACCTCGGCCTGACCCAGCGCACGCCCCTCGCCCACGCCTACGCAGTTGAACGGCCGCACGATCGTGTAGGGCAGTCGGTACTGGTCCCAGGCCGCCCGGGCGTAGTACTCCACGGCCAGCTTCTGGAAGCCGTACGAGGACAGCGGCGGCGGGATGCGCCGCTCATCACCCTCTCGGCTCGGCCAGTGCTCGGTGGACTCGAACACCATCGAGGAGGAGAGGTAGGTGACCTTGGACAGCCGCCCGTTACGGTGCGCCTGGATCGCCGCGTCGCAGGTCGCCGCCATGATCCGCTCGTTGGTGGCGAGCAGGTCGTAGGCGTACGCGTGGAAGTAGGAGATCCCGCCGATCATCGCGGCACCGGCGACCAGGTGGTCACAGCCGTCGAGCAGCCCGGTCAGCAGATCGGTGTCGCGGGCGTCCCCCTCGACGAACCGGAACCGGGGATGCCCCTCGTGGCTCTGGGACACCGGGCCGTACTTCGAGAAGTTGTCGACACCCACCACCTCGTGGCCACGGTCGAGCAGCTCCGCGACGAGATAGCCGCCGATGAAGCCGGCCGAACCAGTTACCAGGACCTTCGCCACGTACGCTCCTAAGCCGTCTTCTCGTACTCGGTGCCCCGCGGACTCGGCACGGCCGCCGTCCGCACCCGGGCGGTCAACTTCTCCCGGCTCAGCCGTCGACCGTAGGCGAACAGGTACCAACGTAGGTAGCCGGGGAGGAAGCGGCCCAGGTCGAAGTGGGACTCGCCGAGCGGCCGGTCCAGCCAGATTGTCGGAATCTCGGCCACCGGCAGGCGCAGCCGGGTGGCCTTCGCGGTCAGTTCCAGCCCGATCTCGAAGCCGGTCCGCGACTCGATGCCGACCTCCCGGACGAAGGCCGTGTCGTACGCCTTGAAGCTGTTCGTGGCGTCCCGGGTGCCCGCCCGCGCGAAGGTGTAGAGGCTGCGTCCGGCCCAGCGGGACATCATCCGCTTCAGCCTCGGCCCGCCGACCTGCTGGCCGCCCGGCATGTACCGGGAGGCCGCCGCGACCACCACGCCCCGGTCCACCAACCGGGCCAGTTCGTCGATCTGCCGGGGATCGTCACACCCGTCGGCCATCGTCACCACCGCGACCGGTGCCAGCGCGGCGTCGATGCCGAACCGGATCGCGTTGGCCGGCCCCCGACCGTAGGTGTTGAGCACCGCCCGGACCCTCGGGTCGGTACGCGCGATCCGCTCGACGTACGGGACCGTGGTGTCCTCGGGCATGTCGTGCACGATCAGCACCTCGGCGGGCAGCATCAGCTCGCGCAGCATCCGCTCCAGGCAGCGGACGATCGCCTCGCCCTCGTTGTAGACCGGCACGATCACCGAGACCCGCGGATTCATCACACTCGCACCCCCTGCCCGGTCAGGCCCCACATGTCGATCACCGGTTTGTCGGTGTCGAGGCGGGCGTACTGCTCGTGCGGTGCGGCGATGACCAGCAGGTCGGCGCGGCGCAACACCTCGTCGAGGTCGACGAAGCGCTCGTCGGCCACGTACGGGTCGGTGCAGAGCGTCTCCCGCGTCTTCAACGCCAGGATCTTGCGCAGCTTGTACGCCAGGCTCTCCCGGGGGTCGTCGCTGCCACCCTTGAAGGCCATGCCTAGAATCCCGACAGTCGAGGCGGCCAGGTCGAACCGGTCCTCCAGGCGGGACACCAGGTACAGCGGCAACCCTTCGTTGATCAGCATCGCCGAGTGGCCGAGGACGAAGTTGTTCCGGTTGAACGCGGCAAGTTGCATGGTGTCCTTGAACAGGCACGGTCCGGCCGCGAAACCGGGCATCGGCAGGTCCGCCGCGCGCGGGTAGTCGTACGCCACCGCGTGCCGGATCCGGGCGAAGTCCAGCCCGAAGTCGTTGGCCATCATCCAGAACTGGTTCGCGGTGGCGAACTTGATGTACCGCCAGGTGTTCGTGAACAGCTTCGCCAGCTCGGCCTCCTCGGGTTCGAGCGGGACGATCTGGTCGGTCAGGTGGCGGAACAGCTTCTCCGCCCGGGTCAGCGCCTCCGGGGTACGCGCGGCGACGATCTGCGGCAGCGTGAACAGCTCGGTCATCGCCCGACCCTCGGCGATCCGCTCCGGGCAGAACGCCACGTCCGCGCGCAGGCCCTTGCCGGCCAGCAGTTTCTCGGTAAGCGCGGTCACCCCGGGGTAGACGGTGCTGCGCAGCACGATCAGCTGACCGTCGCGCAGGTGCTCGGCGCAGCGTTCCAGCGCGCGGGGCACGGCACCGAGATCCGGGTTGAGGTGCTCGTCGACGGGCGTGCCGACCACGACGATCAGGTGTTCCGAGACCCCGACGGAGGCCGGGTCGGTGGTCGCGCGCAGCCGCCCGGCGGCCACCGCCTCGGCCAGCGGAGCCGCCGCGCCGGGCTCGGCGAAGGGCAGGGTGGCCGCGTTGACGCCGGCGACGGCCTCGGCGTTGATGTCGTACAGCACGACGGACAGCCCGCGGGCGGCGAAGGCGATGCCCAGTGGCAGGCCCACCCGGCCACAACCACCGACTATGCAGACGTCGACCGACGCGGGTGGATCATCGGACATGAGGGGGACTCCCGTGGGGGTGGCGGGGTGATGATGGTGACGGCACTCGGAATCCAAGCAGGCTAACCGCTCGGAGATGACTCGCGGGTAACCAAACAGCCATCGGTGTTGACCTTTCGGTCGACCCGTCACCTACCGCGTCGCCACCATCACCCAGCGCAGGCGTCACCGCACCCTTTCGGGTAGCCGGACGGGCCCCTTCCCCGACGCGAGGCGTGGGGAGGGGGCCCGTCCTGGCCCGTCAGGCGCCGCGGAGGGTGGCCCCGAAACGTTCCGCCACCCGGGCGACGGCCGCGTCGCGGGCGGCCACCGCCTCCTCGACCGTCAGCGTCCGGTCCGGCGCGCGGAAGGTGAGCTTGTAGGCGAGCGACTTGCGGCCGGCGCCAAGCTGCTCCGAGGCGTACACGTCGAACAGGCGGACCGACTCCAGCAGTTCACCGGCCCCCTCGGCGAGTGCCTGGTGCACCTGCGCCGCCGGCACCGACTCGTCCACCACCAGCGCCACGTCGATGAGCGCCGGCGGGAACGTCGACACCGCCGGAGCGCCGACCGGCGGGGCCGCCGGCAGAGCGTCCAGGTCCAGTTCCATGGCGCAGGTACGCTTCGGCAGCTCCAGCGTCGCCACCACCTGCGGATGCAGTTCACCGGCGTGGCCGACCACCGTCCCGTCGACAAGCAGCTCCGCGCAGCGACCCGGATGCCAGGGGGCGTACTCGGCCGACCGCACCTCGACCCGCCGGTCGGGTACCCCGGCGGCGGTGAGCACCGCCCGGCCGGCCTCGACGGCGTCCGCCCAGCCCGCTGCCCGCCCGCCGCCCCACCAGCCGGCCGGCTCGATGTCGCCGGTCAGCACGGCGGCGACGTGCCGGGGCTGATGCGGAACCACCGCGTCGGCGGCGGCGAACTCCGCGTCGGTGGGACGCCGGTCCACGCCCATGGCCGGCGGGCTGCCGGCGTCCGGCCGGGGATGGAAGACCGTGCCGATCTCGTAGAGGGACAGATCCCGTAGCCCCCGGCCGAGGTTGCGCCGGACGATACCGAGCAGCGGGCCGAGCAGCGTGGTGCGCAGCAGCGGCTCCTCCTCCGACAGCGGGTTGGCCACCCGCACCGCCCGGCGGCGCGGATCGTCGGCGGGCAGGCCGAGCTGGTCGGCCAGCTCGGTGGCGACGAACGGGTGCGCCAGGACCTCGACGTGGCCGCGCTCGGCAAGCGACCGGGACACCGCCCGGTTGCGTCGCTGCTGCCAGGTCAGGCCCCGGCCGGGCGGCGCGGTCGGCAGCACCGACGGCACCTTGTCGTACCCGTCGAGGCGGACCACCTCCTCGACCAGGTCCGCCGGGTCGGTCAGGTCGGGCCGCCAGGTCGGCGGCGTGACGCTGAGCGTCTCGCCGCCCCCGGCGGCCACCGCCACCTCGCCCGGGTCCTCGGCCAGCCGGTCGGTGCCGCGCGCCACGGTGCAGCCGACCTGCTCCAGCAGGGCGACCACCCGGGCCGGCGGGTACTCCACACCGACCCGCCGGGTGGGCAGGTCGGCCGGCAGGGTGACCGGGGTACGCGGCCGGACGTGGTCGATGTCCAGCACCTGCTCGCTCGCGGTGCCGCCCGCGTACGAGGTGAGCAGCCCGACCGCCCGGTCCAGTGCGACCAGCGGCAGCGCCGGATCCACCCCCCGCTCCCAGCGCTTCGCCGCCTCGCTGAACAGCTTGTGCCGGCGTGCGGTGCGGCCGACCATCGCCGGGTCCCAGTGCGCGGCCTCGAAGAGCACGTTGACGGTGCCCGGCAGGACCTCGCTGGTCTCTCCGCCCATCACGGCGGCGAGCGAGATCGGCGTGCCGTCGCCCTCGGCGGCGAGCGGGTTCGGCAGCCCGGCGTCGCAGATGACCATGTCTTCCGGGGCGAGCGCGCGGGTCACCCCGTCGAGCGTGGTCAGCTTCTCCCCCGGTACCGCCCGGCGCACCACGAGCGGACCGGCGATCCGGTCGGCGTCGAAGGCGTGCATCGGCTGGCCGAGTTCGAGCATCACGTAGTTGGTGATGTCGACCGGCAGCGAGATGCTGCGGATGCCGGCGATGGTGAGTCGCTGCCGCATCCAGTCCGGGGTCTGCGCCGCCGGGTCGACGCCGCGCACCATCCGGGCCGCGAACCTGTCACAGCCGACCGGGTCGCGCACCTCGACCGGGTACGCCGGCTCGGCGGTGCCGGGCGTCGCCGGCATCCGACCCCGGTCGGAGTAGTCGAGGTTGAGGGCGTGCGCCAGCTCGCGGGCGAGCCCGCGCAGCGACATCTGGTAGCCCCGGTCCGGGGTGACCTCCACCTCGACGATGATGTCGTTGAGGCCGACCACCGGACGCGCGTCGGCACCGGGCTCGGCCACGACGTGCTCGGGCAGCACCAGGATGCCGGAGTGGTCGTCACCCAGGCCCAGTTCCTTGGCCGAGCAGATCATTCCGTTGGAGTTGCGCCCGTACGTCCGGCGGGCGCCGATGGCGAAGCCACCCGGCAGCACCCCACCGGGCAGGATCACCACGACCCGGTCACCCGGGGCGAAGTTGCGGGCACCGCAGACGATCTCCTGCGGCTCGCCGGTGCCGTTGGCGGCGCCCACGTTCACCCGGCAGAACCGGATCGGCTTCTTGAAGCCGGTCAGCTCCTCGATCTCCAGGACCTCGCCGACCACCAACTGCCCGGTGACCGTGCCGGACAGGTCCACGATGGACTCGACCTCGATACCGAGGTCCACCAGGGCCCGCTCCAGCTCGTCAACGGCCAGGTCGGGAACGTCGACGTACTCCCGCAGCCAACTGAGAGAAACTCGCATGACTTGTAACCACCGTCTCCGTAACTCGCGCCCGCACTAAGCCCCGTGGCCGAACGCCCTGGTGAACCGGACGTCGCCCTCGACCAGGTCCCGCATGTCGCCCACCCCGTGCCGGAACATCACGGTGCGGTCGATGCCCATGCCGAAGGCGAATCCGGAGTAGACCTCCGGGTCGATGCCGCACGCCCGCAGCACCCGCGGGTTGACCATGCCGCAGCCACCCCACTCGACCCACTGCGGGCCCTTGCGGTGCTCCGGGAACCACACGTCGAACTCGGCGGACGGCTCGGTGAACGGGAAGTAGTGCGGCCGGAACCGGGTCTTCGCGCCCTCACCGAACATGGCCCGGGCGAAGTGATCGAGGGTGCCGCGCAGGTGCGCCATCGTGATGCCCTTGTCCACCACCAGGCCCTCCACCTGGTAGAAGACCGGGGAGTGGGTGGCGTCCAACTCGTCGGTGCGGTAGACCCGGCCCGGAACGACCACGTAGATCGGTGGGGTCCGGGTGAGCATGGTGCGCGCCTGCACCGGCGAGGTGTGGGTACGCAGCACCAGACCGGAACCCTCAGGTGCGATGTGGAAGGTGTCCATCAACCCACGGGCAGGGTGGTCGGCGGGGATGTTCAGCGCGTCGAAGTTGGTCCACTCCAGCTCGACCTCGGGCCCCTCGGCCACCTCGTAGCCCATCCCGATGAACAGGTCGCTGATCTGCTCCATCAGCACCGTGATCGGGTGCCGGGAGCCGCGCGGATGCCTGTCGTACGGCAGCGTCACGTCGACTCGTTCGGCGACCAGGACCCGCTCGGCCTGCTCCCGCTCCAGCACCTCGGAACGGGCGGCGTAGGCCTGCTCGATGGTGCGGCGGGCCTCGTTGACCCGCTTACCGGCGTCGGCCTTGGCGGCCGGCGGCAGCGCGCCGATCTCGCGGCGGGCCAGCGAGACCGGGGCGCGGTCCCCCAGATGCGCCGGGCGCACCGCGGCCAGCGCATCGGGGTCACCGGCGGCGGCGAACGCCTTCTCGGCCCCGGTCACGGCCTCGGCCAGGGCGGCCGGGTCGAGCAGGGCGACCTGCTTCGGGTCGTACGGATCATTGCGGTAAGTCATGGCGTACGGGCACTCCCTCACGACGGCGCCAGCCCTCGCGGGCGGCTAGGCGAGTCTACGGACGCGCGGCTGTGCCGCAGCCCGCCGGTGGGAGTCGCGTGGAGAGCAGGTCAGGCTCGCCGCCCGCCGACACCGGCGGGCTGGCTAAACGAACGCCGTGGTGCGTTCACCATCGGGGCCGCATCTCCTCCGTCATGTGCGCCTGACCTCAGGTCAGCGCTGTGCTCTGGCTGAAGCGTACAGGCAGACAGCCGCCGCCGCAGCCAGGTTCAGGCTCTCGGCCCGCCCGTGCAGCGGCACCCGGACCCGGGCGTCGGCGGCCTCGGCCAGCTCGGCGGGCAGGCCGTGCGCCTCGGAACCGAACAGCCAGGCGGTCGGTGCGGCCAGCCGGCCGGCGTCGGCGAGCGCGTCCAGATCGTCCTCACCATGGCCGGTGGCCGCGAGCACGGTCAGCCCGGCGGCCCGCGCCGCGGTGAGCGTCGCGACCGGGTCGCGTTCCCGGACCACGTCGACGTGGAACAGGCTGCCCGCCGACGACCTGACGCACTTGCCGTTGTACGGGTCCACGGCGTCACCAGCGAAGATCACAGCTGTGGCACCGGCCGCGTCGGCGGTACGCAGCACCGTGCCGGCGTTGCCCGGGTCCCGGATCCCGGCCAGCACGGCCACCAGCCGGGGGCCCCGGGACAGCGCGACGGCCAGGGCCACGTCGAGGTGCTGGCAGACGGCGACCAGCCCCTGCGGGGCGACGGTCTCGGCGAGCGCGGCGACGGCGTCGTCGGTCACCTCGGAGACGGGTACGTCGTCGCGGGCGGCGGCCGCCGCCAGATCGGCGTACCGAT
This sequence comes from Micromonospora sp. NPDC049891, assembly GCF_040660295.1. Lineage (NCBI taxonomy): Bacteria > Bacillati > Actinomycetota > Actinomycetes > Micromonosporales > Micromonosporaceae > Micromonospora > Micromonospora sp. NPDC049891. Next base: position 49,937 of record NZ_JBFAML010000026.1, on the reverse strand, counting down.
CGAGGGCGGCGGGGGTGCCGAACAGCTCCAGCACGGTGCGGGGGCGGCCCAGGGCCTCCCGGACCGCCTGTGGTCCCTCGGCCAGGAAACGGCCGGTGGCGTCGCGCTCACGGCGGCGCTGAAGTCGGCGCGCGGCCACCACCCGGGGCGTACGCGGTGTGAAGAGCATGATGTTCTCCGCCACACGCGCGAGGCGCCCCTCGTCGCCGAGGGACGCCTCGCTGCGCTGCGTGGAACTCAGGCGGCCTGGGCCGGCGCGCCGCCGGTGCCCTCGGCCTGCACGGCGGCCCGGGCCAGCTCGACGATCGCCGCGAACGCGGCGGCGTCGTTGACGGCCAGGTCGGCCAGGATCTTGCGGTCGACCTCGATGCCGGCCAGGCGCAGGCCCTGGATCAGCCGGTTGTAGGTCATCCCGTTGGCGCGGGCACCCGCGTTGATCCGCTGGATCCACAGCTGCCGGAAGTCGCCCTTGCGGTCGCGACGGTCCCGGTAGGCGTACTGCATCGAGTGCAGCACCTGCTCCTTGGCCTTGCGGTACAGCCGGGAGCGCTGACCGCGGTAACCGCTCGCGGTCTCCAGCAGGGTACGGCGCTTCTTCTGGGCGTTCACAGCCCGCTTGACGCGTGCCATCTCAACTCCTTCTTGGATTCAGGTGGCGCGCGTCAGCGGCCGAGCAGCTTCTTGAGGCGCTTGACGTCGGACTTGGCGGCCTCGACCACGCCGGTCAGCCGGCGGGTACGGGTGGAGGGCTTCTTCTCCAGGTTGTGCCGCAGACCGGCCTGCTGCTTCATGATCTTGCCCTTGCCGGTCACGCGGACGCGCTTACCCGTCCCCGTGTGGCTCTTCATCTTCGGCATGTGGAACGTCTTCTCCCCTGTTACTGACCGCTGGTGTCAGCGGTCGTGCCGGTCTCACCGGCTGCTGCGCTCTCACTTGTCACCGCAGGTTCGGCGGCCACCGCGGTGGCGGGCTCCTCCGCGGTCCGCTCCCGGGGTCCACCACGGGACGCCGTGGCGGCGACCGCGGAGGCCTTCACGGCCCGGTGCGGAGCGAGAACCATGATCATGTTTCGGCCGTCCTGCTTAGGAGCGGACTCGACGTATCCCAGTTCCGTGATCTCGGACTCGAGCCGGCGTAGGAGCCGGTAGCCCAGCTCCGGGCGGCTCTGCTCGCGACCGCGGAACATGATCGTCACCTTGACCTTGTCGCCGGCCTTGAGGAACCGCACCACGTGACCCTTCTTGGTCTCGTAGTCGTGCGGATCGATCTTCGGCCGGAGCTTCATTTCCTTGATGACGGTCTGCTGCTGGTTACGCCGCGCTTCGCGCGCCTTCAGTGCGCTCTCGTACTTGAACTTGCCGAAGTCCATGAGCTTGCACACCGGCGGGCGCGCCATCGGCGCAACCTCGACCAGGTCCAGATCGACGTCCGCGGCCAGCTGAAGGGCGCGCTCCAGCGGGACGATGCCCACCTGCTCACCCTCGGGGCCGACCAGTCGGACCTCACGTGCCCGGATCTGCTCGTTCACGCGTGGTTCGACGCTGATGGGGCCTCCTCGAGTCGGATCTTCATGCGTGGCCGACCCTGCGGCTCCCGGTGGGAACCGGCCCGGAAAGTAGAAGGCCCCGGCGTATGCCAGGGCCCGCTCGACCGGTCGGCACGATCACAGGATCGCGCATCCGGGACCGGGACGTGCCCGGAACCGGTGACCGGACCCGGACGCCACAGGCGGCGACTCGGGTGGGAGCAGGCGCTCCGCTTTCATGGCAGCCCGCTGAGCGGACAGCCTGGTCGACTCCACAACACTACACCCTCGGTAACGGGCACCTCAAACCGACCCACCCCTGCCCGCCACCGCGCGGCTGCGGGCGGTCGCCCAGGTTCGCGCGCTGGGGGCCGGGGACGGATCAGCGAGCCGCGCGCTCGGTGACGGCGGTCAGGTGCGCCTGGTGCAGGCGGCGCAGTGCCCGGACGCCGTCGACGGCGAGCTGCTTGTCGGCCGCCTGGAGGGCGACCACCGGGAGCAGGTCGTCGTCGTACAGCTCCAGGGCCGCCCACGGGGCGCCCCGGTCGAACCGGACCCCCCGGACGACCTCCCAGGGCAGTTCGTACGAGCCGATGATGTTGCGGACCCGGACACCCCGCGTGTCCGCCTCGACCCGAGGTCGGGTGAACAGCAGCGTGCCCAGGGCGAACACGAACCCGAGCCCGATCATGGCGAACTGGTCACCGCGCTGGAAGGTGCCGTAGCCGTTGCCGGTCGGTCCGCTCAGCGTGGTGGCGATCAGCGCGAAGACCACGACCAGCAGGATGGCCGACACCCAGCAGACCAGCCGGATCCGTCGCGGCCGCAGCCGGATCAGCTCGGTGCCGGTCGCCCGCTCGCGCTCACCCGTGCCGGCACTGGCCTGCGTCGCGTCCCGCCGCTCGCTCATGGCACAAGTCTGCCATCCGGTTCCGGCGGACCGTCCGCCGCCACACTGATGTCGGCCTCGGGTGAGCCCGGCCCAGCGGCCGGACCCGACGCCGCGGTGGGCGGCGGACCGGTCACGGGCGGCCTGCCGTTGGCCGGGGCAGACCCGCCGTTGGCCGAGGCAGGGCCGCCAGTGGACGGGGCGGGGCCGCCGACGGCGCGTGGACCACGCCCGGCGACCAGCACCGCGAGCAGGGTGAGCAGCGCGCCGGCCAGCACCGGCAACCGGGCGCCCGGCCCCTGCGGCAGCAGCACGTCCAACAGCAGGGCACCGGCGAGTTGTCCGCCGACCAGGGCCAGGCCGGTGCGCAGCACTCCGGCCGCGCGTACCCCCACGACCAGGCTGGCGACGATGCCGACCCCGAGCAGCCCACCGGTGTAGAGGTGCCAGCCGTCGGGCCAGCGGATCGACGGACCGGTGAACGCGCCGGCCAACGCCGCGACGAGCAGCACCACAGGCGTACTGACGACGAAGTTGACGGCGACTCCGGCGGCGGCCGACCCGGCCGCGGAGATCCGGCCGTTGAGCGCGGCCTGCAAGGCCACGGCGACGCCGCCGGCCACCGCGAGCAGCAGCAGGCCGACGGCCAGGTCACCGACGGGTTGGCCGGCCTGCGCGAGAGCCACCGCGGCCACCCCGAGCAGCGCCCCGGCGAGCCGGGGCACGGTGAGCGGCAGCCGACCCACCGGGGCCAGGCCGGCCCGGTCCGAGGCCAGCCCGCCGAGGCTGCCACCGGCGACCTGGGCGATGGTGAACACCGCGACCCCGAGCACCGGAACGGCGTACGCGGCGAAGACCACGATGGCCGCCCCACCCAGCCCACCCAGGTACGTCCACCAGGGCAGGCGGGACCGCCGCAGGGCGACCAGCCCGGTCCGCATCGACGGCAGCGCCAGCAGCCCGACCAGGACGAGCAGGCAGCCACCGAGGTTGTTGACGACAGCGCCCAGGGAGGCGTTACCGACCCGCTGCCCCAGCTCCGCGTTCACCGCGCCCTGGGCCGCCGAGGCGATCCCCCCGAGGGCGACAAGGGTCAGTGCGAGCGCTGCCGGCGGCCGTCTCACAGCCGGCAGGCGTGGATGTTGGTTACCAGGATCGCCCGGGCACCGAGTTCGTAGAGCTCGTCCATGATCCGGTGCACGTCGTCGCGGAGCACCATGGCCTGTACGGCCACCCAGCCCTCCCGGTGCAACGGGGAGACCGTCGGCGACTCGATGCCCGGGGTGAGCGAGCTGGCCCGGTCCAACAGCCCGGCCGGCACGTCGTAGGCGAGCATCACGTAGCGGCGGGCCACCAGCACCCCGTGCAGCCGGCGCAGCAGCTGCTCGGCCTGCGGGTGGGAAGCCGCGCCGGTGCGACGGACCAGCACCGCCGAGGATTGCAGCAGGGGCTCACCGAAGACCACCAGGCCGGCCTGACGCAGCGTCGCCCCGGTCTCGACCACGTCGGCGACCACGTCGGCGACGCCCAGTCGGATGGCGTTCTCCACCGCCCCGTCGAGGCGGATCACGTCGGCCTTGACGCCCAGCTCGGCGAGGTGCCGCTCGACCAGGCCCGGGTACGCGGTGGCGATCCGGTGCCCGCCCAGTTCCCGTACGTCGTCGACGTCGTCCGGCCGGGCGGCGAACCGGAAGGTGGCCCGGCCGAAGTTCAGGTCGACGACCTCCTCGGCCGGCGCGCCGGAATCGATGAGCAGGTCCCGACCGGTGATGCCGACGTCCAGGTCACCGGAGCCGACGTAGGTGGCGATGTCCTTCGGCCGCAGGTAGAAGAATTCGATGTCGTTGGCCTGGTCGCGGCAGACCAGATCCTTGGTGTCGGTGCGCTGGCGGTAGCCCGCCTCACGCAGCATCTGGGCGGCCGAATCGGCCAGGGCGCCCTTGTTGGGTACGGCGACACGCAGCATGACGGAGTGCTCCTTCGATCGGTTCGGGTCGACGGTGGGGGCACTCACAGATGTCGGTAGACGTCCTTCAGGTCGAGACCGCTGGCGAGCATCAGCACCTGGACCTGGTAGAGCAGCTGGGAGATCTCCTCGGCGGTGCGCTCGGGCCCCTCGTGCTCGGCGGCCATCCACGACTCGGCCGCCTCCTCGACGACCTTCTTGCCGATGAAGTGCACGCCCTTCTCCAGTGCGGCGACCGTGCCCGAGCCGGGGGTGCCGGCCGCGGCCTTGGCCTGCAACTCCGCGAACAACTCCTCGAACGTCTTCACGGAGACGGATTCTCGCAGTCGCCCTCGGTCGCCACCAGCACCGGGTCGGTGGTGACCGGTGGACGGGACCGATATTCCCTACCGGAACAGTGGGACAACCCTTCGATCTCCGCCTATGTTGGTCGTACGCTGTCCGCCATGGTCACCACCCCGCGTACCCTCGCGTTCGCCACCGCAGCGGCCGTTCTGCTCGCGGCCAGCGCCTGCACGCCGCAGGTGCAGCCCGCACCCATGCCTACCGTGTCGATGGCCTGCACCAAGGACAGCCTGCCCACCGAAACTGCGGGCAAGCTCACCATCGCCACCGACGAGCCGGCCTACCAGCCGTGGTTCGTCGACGACAAACCGGACAACGGCCAGGGCTTCGAGTCCGCCGTGGCCTACGCGGTGGCGGAGCAGCTCGGCTACGCCCGCGACGACGTCACCTGGACACGGGTCCGGTTCGACGCCGCCATCGCACCCGGGCCGAAGAACTTCGACTTCGACATCAACCAGTTCTCGATCACCGACGAGCGCAAGCAGGCTGTCGACTTCTCCGCGCCGTACTACCTCGTACGGCAGACGGTCATCGCGCTGAAATCCTCCAAGATCGCCGGCCGGACCGCGCTCGCCGAGCTGCGTGACGCCCGGCTCGGCGCCCAGGTCGGCACGACCAGCTACCAGGCCATCACCGACGTGGTGCGGCCGAAGTCCGAGCCGCGGGTCTACAACAGCAACGACGACGCGAAGAAGGCCCTGCAGAACGGGCAGATCGACGGCCTGGTGGTGGACCTGCCCACCGCGTTCTACATCACCGGCGCGGAGATCGACGACGCGGTGATCGTCGGGCAGCTGCCCCAGGTCGGCAGCCCGGAGGCGTTCGGGCTGCTGCTGGACAAGGACTCGCCGCTCACCGGCTGCGTCAGCGCGGCGGTCGGCCGGCTCGCCAGCGACGGCGTCCTCAGGCAGCTGGAGGAGAAGTGGCTCGCCCAGGACGCGGGAGCGCCCGAACTCACGTGAGCGCAGCCCTGCACCAGCCCTCGGCCGCCCAGCGGGCGAGGAACGCGTACCGCCGTCGGCAGACCGTGCTCAGCGTGCTGGTCGCCGCCGCCTCCACGGCGGCGATCGGCACGCTGCTGGCGGTCACGGTGACCGGGGCACCCGGCTGGGAGCGGGTACGCCAGACCTTCCTCGACCCGCAGATCGCCCGGGACGCGCTGCCCCGGGTGCTGACCGGGCTCTGGCTCAACGTCCGGCTGCTGGTCTGCTGCGCGATCGGGGCGCTGCTGCTGGGGCTGCTGATCGCGGTGCTGCGGACCCTGCGCGGGCCGGTCTTCTTTCCGGTCCGCGCCCTCGCGGCCGGTTACACGTACACCTTCCGTGGTCTGCCACTGATCATCGTGCTCTACCTGTTCGCCTTCGGCGTGCCCGGGCTGCGGGTGGAGGGCACGCCGTCGGTGCTGGTCCTGGGCGGGCTGGCGCTGATCCTCACCTACGGTGGCTACCTGGCCGAGGTGTTCCGCGCCGGCATCGAGTCGGTGCATCCGAGCCAGCTCGCCGCGGCCCGGTCGTTGGGGCTCAGCTATCGGCAGGCCATGCGCCACGTGGTGCTCCCCCAGGCCGTGCGTCGGGTGGCGCCACCGCTGCTCAACGACGTGGTGGCGTTGCAGAAGGACGTCGGGCTGATCTCGCTGGCCGGCCCGATCGACGCGGTACGCGCCGCGCAGCTGGCCAGCGCGCAGACCTTCAACTACACGCCGTACATCGTGGCCGGGGTGCTCTTCGTCCTGCTCGCTATCCCGCTGATCGCCGTCACCGACCAGGTGACGCTGCGGGCCGCCCGCCGCCAGTCCGGAGGTTGACCATGGACGTGACGTCGGCCCCGGAGGTGCTGCGGTGCCGGGGGCTGCGCAAGGAGTTCGCCGGCCAGGCCGTCCTCGACGGGCTCGACCTGACCGTGGCCGAGCATCAGGTGGTGGCGCTGATCGGGGCGTCGGGATCCGGCAAGTCGACCCTGCTGCGCTGCGTCAACCTGCTGGAAGAGCTGCACGACGGCACCATCGAGCTGGACGGTGAGGAGATCTCCGCCCCGGGCGTCGACCCGGATCGGGTACGCCGCCGCATCGGGATGGTTTTCCAGTCGTACAACCTCTTCCCGCATCTGAGCGTGCTGGACAACATCACCCTCGCTCCGCGTCGGGTGCACCGGCGGGCCCGGGCCGAGGCCGAGGCCCGCGCCCGGGAGCTGCTGGAGCGGGTGGGGCTGGCGGCGAAGGCCGACGCCTACCCGGACCGCCTCTCCGGCGGCCAGCAGCAACGGGTGGCGATCGTCCGGGCGCTGGCCAACTCGCCACGGCTGCTGCTGCTCGACGAGGTCACCTCCGCGCTGGACCCGGAGCTGGTCGGCGAGGTGCTGACCATGATCCGCGACCTGAAGGCGGAGGGGATGACAATGGTCCTGGCCACCCACGAGATGGGTTTCGCCCGCGACGTGGCCGACCAGATCTGCTACCTGGACGCCGGCCGGGTCATCGAGTCCGGCCCACCCGAACAGGTCCTAGCCGACCCGACTCACCCCCGCACCCGCCAGTTCCTCTCCCGCATCATCCAAGCCGGCCGCCTCTAACCCACCCCACCCCACCCCCACTCACACCACCCCACCCCCACCCACCCCGCCAACACCTGTTGATCAAGAAGTTTTCGTCGCCCAGAGGGCGGATCCCGACGCAAACTTCTTGATCAGCCAGGACTGAGGTGGGGGTGGGGTGGGTGGGGGTTAGGTGGTGAAGCCGACGGGGTGGGTGGTGGTGGCGGCTTGGCGGATGGCCAGGGCGGCGTCGAGGGCGGCGACTGTGGAGGACCAGCCCTTGTCCTCGGCGGAGTCGGGCAGGCCGGCGCGGTCGCGCGCCTGCTCGATGGTGTCCACGGTGAGCACGCCGTGGGCGACCGGCTTGCCCTCGTCCAGGGCGACGCGGGTCAGGCCGTCGGTGACCGAGCGGCAGACGTAGTCGAAGTGGGCGGTGGCGCCGCGTACCACCACGCCGAGGGCGACCACCACGTCACAGCGCCGAGCCAGGGCCTGCGCCACCACCGGCAGCTCCACCGAGCCGGCCACCCGGGCCACCACCGCCCGCGCACCGCACGCCTGCGCGGCGGCCACCGCCCGGTCGAGCATGTGGTCGGTCAGGTCACCGTGCCAGCGCGCGGCGACCACACCGACCGTCATCCCGGCCGCGTCGACCGGAGCCGAACCCGGCTCCCCGAAACCCGCCATCTCTCCTACGCTCCGATCTCTCTGCCGGGCACTGGACGCCCCATCGGCGCCTCGGCCACCTCGTCAAGCTGGTCGAGCAGGTGCCCCATCCGGTCCCGCTTGGTCCGCAGGTAACGCACGTTCTCCGGGTGCGGGCGCACCGGCAGCCCCTCCCGGCCGGTGACGGTCAGGCCGTAGCCCTCCAGCCCCGCCCGCTTGGCCGGGTTGTTCGTCAACAGCCGCATCGAGCGGACCCCGAGGTCGTAGAGGATCTGCGCGCCGGTGCCGTAGTCACGCGCGTCGGCCGGCAGGCCGAGGTCGAGGTTCGCGTCCACCGTGTCGCGGCCCTGGTCCTGCAACTGGTACGCCTGGAGCTTGTGCAGCAGCCCGATGCCGCGCCCCTCGTGGCCACGCACGTAGAGGACCACGCCCCGCCCTTCCCGGGCCACCCGGTCGAGGGCGGCGTTGAGCTGCGGCCCGCAGTCGCAGCGCACCGACGAGAAGACGTCGCCGGTCAGGCACTCCGAGTGCACCCGTACCAGCACGTCCCGGCCGTCGCCGATCTCACCCATCACCAACGCCACGTGCTCGGCCGAGTCGTACTCGCTGCGGTAGCCCAGCGCTCGGAACACCCCGTGCTCGGTCGGCATCCGGGCGTCGGCGACCTGCTCGACCTGCTTCTCGGTGCGCCGCCGGTACGCGATCAGATCCGCGATGGTGACCAGGGTCAGCGAGTGCTCGGCGCAGAACTTCTCCAGGTCCGGCAGCCGCATCATGGTGCCGTCGTCGTTGACCAGTTCGCAGAGCACGCCGGCCGGGCGCAGACCGGCCAGCCGGGTCAGGTCGACAGCCGCCTCGGTGTGCCCGGGACGGCGCAGCACCCCGCCCGGCCGGGCCCGCAGCGGCACCACGTGCCCCGGGCGGGCCAGGTCCGTCGGGCCGGTGGCCGGGTCGGCGAGCAACCGGATGGTGTGCGCCCGGTCGGCCGCCGAGATGCCGGTGGTCACCCCCTCCCGGGCGTCGACTGTCACCGTGTAGGCGGTCTGCCGCCGGTCCTGGTTGGTGTGGTGCATGGGCGGCAGGTCGAGCCGATCGCACTCGCTCTCGGTGAGCGGTACGCAGATGAAGCCCGAGGTGTGCCGCACCGTGAAGGCCAGCAGTTCCGGGGTGGCCAGCTCGGCCGCGAAGATCAGGTCACCCTCGTTCTCCCGGTCGGCGTCGTCCACCACCACGACCGGGCGGCCGGCGGCGATCTCGGCCAGCGCCTGCTCGATGTCGGCGAAGGTCATGCCGGCACCTCCGCCCCGTCGACGGTGCGACCACCCAGCAGCCGCTCGACGTACTTGGCCAGCACGTCCATCTCCAGGTTCACCGGGTCACCCACGGAACGGGTACCGAGCGTGGTGGCCGACAGGGTGGTGGGGATCAGGCCGACGGCGAACCAGTCGGCGCCGACCTCGGCCACGGTCAGCGAGACCCCGTCGACGGTGATCGAGCCCTTCTCCACCACGTACCGGGACAGCGCGGCGGGCAACCGGAACCGGACCGTCTCCCACCGCTGCGCCGGCTCGCGGGAGAGCACCTCCCCCACGCCGTCGACGTGCCCCTGCACCAGGTGACCGCCGAGGCGGCTGCCCAGCGCGGCGGCGCGCTCCAGGTTGACCCGGTCGCCGGTACGCAGCGCGCCCAGCGCCGAGCGGCGCAGCGTCTCGCCCATCACGTCGGCGGTGAACACCCCGCCGTCGACGTCGACGACGGTCAGACAGACGCCGTTGACCGCGATCGAGTCGCCGTGTCGTGCGTCGGAGGTGACAAGTGGGCCACGGACCGCTACCACTGTCGAGTCCTCCGCCGTCGGGGTGACCCCGACGACCTCGCCCAGTTCCTCGACGATGCCGGTGAACATACCTAGCCCTCCCTCTTCCGGGGCAGCGCGGTGATCCGCAGGTCGGGACCGACCTGCGTAACGTCGGTGAGTTCCAGGTCGATGGCCTCGGCGATGGTGGTCACACCCGCGTCCACGAGCGCGGCGGGCCCGGCCCCGAGCAGCCGGGGCGCGAGGTAACCGACCACCCGGTCGACCAGGCCGGCGGCGAGGAACGCCCCGGCGAGCCGGGGACCACCCTCCAGCAGCACCGCCCGTACCCCACGGGTGTGCAGGGCGGCGAGCAGCGCCGGCAGGTCGACGCCGCCGTCCGGGCCGGCGCCCACCTCGGCCGCGGTGGCCACCCAGGTACGGGCGGCGCCGTCGCGGACCCGGGCGTCGTCCGGGGTACGCCCGGCCGAGTCGACCACCACGCGCAGTGGCTGCCGGATGGCCAGGCTGCCGTCGCGCAGGTTGCGCACGGTGAGCCGGGGGTCGTCGGCGAGCACCGTGCCGACGCCGACGACGACCGCGTCGACTGTGGCGCGCAGCGCGTGCACGTCCATCCGGGCGGCCTCGGACGTGATCCACATGCTGGTGCCGTCGGCCGCCGCGGAGCGGCCGTCCAGGGTCGCCGCGTACTTCCAGATCACGTACGGCCAGCCTCGGCGCATGGCGGTCAGCCAGGCCACGTTGCCGCTCTCCGCCTCGGCGCCGCGTACCCCCAGGTCGACGCGGACGCCGGCGGCCCGCAACGTGGCGGCGCCGCCGGTGGCGACCGGGTTGGGGTCCGGCACCGCGATGACGACCCGGGCCACCCCCGCCTGGACCAGCGCGGTGCTACAGGGGCTGGTGCGGCCGACGTGGTCACAGGGTTCCAGGGTGACCACCGCAGTGCCGCCCTTGGCCCGCTGGCCGGCCTGGGCCAGCGCGACGATCTCGGCGTGCGGCCCCCCGGCGTACGCGTGGAAGCCCTCGCCGACCACCTCGCCGTCGACGTCGAGCAGCACGCAGCCGACGACGGGATTGGGACTGGTGGTGCCGAGCCCGCGCGCCGCGAGTTCGATCGCACGACGCATCGCCTCGTCCACGGAGACGCTCGCCATCGCCTGCCGTCGCCCTCTCGCTCGTACGCGCGGGCTGGGAGCTGGGCCGGGTGGCCACGGGCAGGCAGCGGAATCCGGGTACGGCACAGCCGCCCCGGCCGGGACGCGCGCACGCCGGAGCCCGGCGAGCCACACGGCCCCCTTCCGTCCCGCGCGCTGTCTCCCATCCGGACTGTCTGGGCGCGGACGAGCCGCACCCAACCGTCGGCCCCGGATTCTCACCAGGTCCACCGGGCGGACGAACCGCTCCCGGGTCGCGGGCTTACCACGGTCGGACCGTGGATCACCGCCGGTTCGGAATTACACCGAGTCCCGCCAGCGCGTGGTGGGTACTGAGCAAAGTCTTACACGTCCGGCGCGACGCCGGGCCACCCGGGCGAGCTACTTCACATGACGGTGACCGGGGTCGGCGACGCCGCGACGGCGATCCACCGCCACGTACGAGCCGGGTTGGCTCTTCGCCACGGTCTTCATCTCGGAGGCGATGGTCATCGCCTCCAGCGGGTTCGTGATGCGCTTGTCGGTGTCGGAGATCGCGACGCCGATGGAGAGGGTGACAAGCGCGGCCCGGCGGATGTTGCCCCGCCGGTCCTTCAACTCCACGTAGCCGCGTTCCCGGTCGGTGGGATCGTAGAGGGCGTCCGCGGCCTTCTCGAAGTCCGACGACACCCGCAGGGTGAGCGGCCGCACCTGCTCGGGCGTGCACACGAAGACGAAGTCGTCACCGCCGACGTGGCCGAGGAAGGCCGGCGGCAGGGCCACCGCGACCACCGCCCGGTGCAGGCTGCGGGCCAGCGCGGAGATGAAGCCGTCACCCCGGACGAAGCCGTACCTGTCGTTGACGCTCTTGAACCGGTCGATGTCGATGTAGCCGACCGCGTAGTCGGCACCGCCACGGACCCGGTCGGCGATCTCCCGGCGGATCCGGCTGTTGCCCGGCAGGCCGGTCAGCGGGGAGACCTCCCGGAACTCCTTGTTGCGCCGCAGCGTGGAGCTGACCCGGGCGACCAGCTCGGCGTTGTCGAAGGGTTTGACCAGGTAGTCGTCGGCACCGGCGTTCAGCCCGTTGACCTTGTCCTGGGTCATCCCCTTGGCCGTCAGCATGATCACCGGCAGGGCCGCGGTCATCGGGTCGGCGCGCAGCCGCCGGGTCAGTTCCAGCCCGTCCACCCGCGGCATCATCAGGTCGACCACGGCCAGGTCGGGCCGCTCCCGCTCGATCAGCTCCAGCGCCTCCTGGCCGTCCGCGGCGAGGATCACCTCGAAGCCCTGCAACCGCAGGTTGAACTCGACGAACCGGGCGATGTCCTCGTCGTCGTCGACGACGAGGATCACGTCCTTGCGGTCGTCGGAGGTTTCCACCTCAGGCCCCGGCCGCCGCGCGCTCGGCCAGCCCGCGCAGCCGGCGTACCGCCTCGGCCGGGTCGTCGGCGCCGTAGACGGCGGTGCCGGCCACGAAGGCGTCGGCGCCCGCCGCGGCCGCCTGCTCGATGGTGTCGGCGGCGATCCCGCCGTCGACCTCGATGCGTAGCTCCAGGTGGCCGGCGTCGACGTGACGACGCGCGGTGCGGACCTTGTCCAACAGCTGCGGAAGGAACCGCTGCCCGCCGAACCCGGCCTTGATGGTCATGACCAGCAGCGTGTCGAAGCTCGGCAGCAGGTCGAGGTACGGCTCGATCGGGGTGTCCCGGTCGATCGCCAGTCCCGCCCGGGCACCGGCCGCCCGCAGGTCCCTGGCCAGCGCCACCGGGTCGTCGCAGGCCTCGGCGTGGAAGGTGACGTTGTACGCCCCCGCGTCGGCGTAGCCGGGAGCCCACCGGTGCGGGTCGGTGATCATCAGGTGTACGTCGAAGGGCAGCTTGGTGGCGGCCCGCAGGCTCTGCACCACGGGCAGCCCGATGGTCAGGTTCGGCACGAAGTGGTTGTCCATCACGTCGACGTGCAACCAGTCCGCGGCGTCCTCGACGGCGCGGACCTCCTCGGCGAGACGGGAGAAATCGGCGGCGAGGATGCTGGGCGCGACGATCGGCGGCGGTACGGTCACAGGGCAAGTGTACGAACGCGGTCAGCAGTCACGGCATCGTGCCAGCAACCGGGACACCCCGTGACCCGGAGGTGACCAATGGTGCAGAATGACCCCCTTCGGACCGGTGAAACGGAATGAAGCTCAGCTTCGACTGGCCAGACGACCGATTCGCGGCAACACTCCATCGGGGACGGTGACGGTATCGTGCAGGCCGGTGGGCGCGGGAGCCGGCAGCCGGGCGGCAGCTCCCGGAAAGGGCGGACGATGCGACGGTGGCTCGCGGCACTGGCGCTGGCCAGTGTGGCTGCGCTGATGCTCAGCGGCTGTGTACGGCCGGGCGGAACCGACGGCGATCTCACCGACGACTGGCAGACACTGCGGGCCCCGACCATGTTCGTGCCGGCCACCGACGCCTGCCTGCCCCGGATCACCGCCGTCGTCCAGGCGAGCACCTACGAGACCGTGGACTGCGCCCGCAGCCACCTCGCCGAGACGGTCCACGTCGGCACGTTCACCGACGCCGCCGCCGAGGGCAAGCGCCCGGAGCCGGGAGCGGCGGCGCTGCGTACCGCCCGGGCCGAGTGCGACCAGCGGGCCCGGTTGGTGCTCGGCGGCGACTGGCACACCGCCCGGTTGACCCTCAACATCTCGCTGCCGTCGGTGCCGGCGTGGAACGGCGGTGCCCGCTGGTTCCGCTGCGACCTCAGCGAGACCGACAGCATCGACAACACCCGGCCGGTCAACCGCACCGGTAGCCTGCGCGGAGCACTGATCGGCGACTCGCCGCTGGTCCATCGCTGCTTCGACCCGAAGCTGATCGGCGACAGCCTGAACTACATGGCCCCGGTGCTCTGCACCGAGCCACACGGCGCCGAGTTCGTCGGGGTCTACATCGAGCAGGACATGAGCTGGGAGCAGTTCGTCGGGTCCGCCAGCCAGGCCCACAAGCGCTGCATGGAGCTGATCGCCGCCTTCGCCGACGTGCCCAACAACGCCGACCTGCCCTATCGCGCCGGTTCCATCTTCTACCCGCCGTCGCAGCGGGAGTGGGAGGAGGGCGACCGGGGAGTGCGGTGCATCCTGTGGAGCGACGACCGCAAGCTGACCGGCTCGATGCGCGGCGTGGGCCCACAGGGACTCCCCGTCACCTGAGCACGGTGCGGAAACGTCCCGGACAGTCCCGGAGCCCGGTGCCGTATGCTGCCGCTTCGACGGCGGGAGCGGGAGGTCGACGGGGATGCGGCGATGGCTGACCGGAGTCGCGCTTGGCGCCGTGGTGGCGCTGGCGGCGACCGGCTGCACCAGACCGGCCGGCACCGACGGTGATCTGGTCGACGACTGGGCGTCGATGGGGGCCCCGGCGGTGTTCACGCCCGGCTCCGGTACCTGCCACGGGCAGCCGCAGGAGGTCGGCTACCTCAGCGCGTACGCACCTGTGGACTGCGCGCAGCCGCACCGGGCCGAGACCCTGCACGTCGGCGCCCTGACCGACTCGACCGGGGCCCGCCCGCCGGCAGTCGGCAGCAAGGGGATGCGCACCGCGTTCAGCGAGTGCGACCGGGAGGCGCGTACGACGTTGGGTGGCGACTGGCGCGGTGCCCGGATCGGGCTCACGGTCGTCCTGCCCTCGCCGCAGGCGTGGACCGGCGGCGCCCGCTGGTTCCGCTGCGACGTCCACGAGCTGCGCGGACTCGACACCCCGGTCCCGGTACGGCGCACCGCCAGCCTGGCCGGTGCGCTGGACGGCTCGTCCCCGCTGCGGCACGGCTGCTTCAACGCCCGGACCGAGGGCGACGAGGTGACCGAGATGGTCGCCGTCAAGTGCACCGCGCGGCACCGGGCGGAGTTCGTGGGCCTCTGGCGGGCGCCGGAGAGCAGTTGGTCGGCGTTCCTGGCGAAGCCCGAGCGGGCCCACAGTGGTTGCCGCAGTGCGGTCGCCCGCTACGCCAAGGTGCCGGACGACGGCAATCTCCAGTTCCGGGTCGGTACGATCTTCTACCACCCCTCGGAAGGCGAGTGGCGCAGCGGCAACCGGTCGGTTCAGTGCTTCCTCTGGATCAGCGACCGCACCCTCACCCGGTCGGTAAAGGGTGCCGGCACCCGGGCGCTGCCGATCACCTGACCCGGCCCGACGCCAGCCACCGTTAGCGAATAACGGAACCGTCCAAGATTTCGACGTGGGGACCCGAATCATCGGCCCGAGGCGGGCCGACGGTGACGGGTGCGATGCGTTCCTCCGCTCGCGACAAAGCGCCCACCCCCGCACGGAAACGGGCGCTCGCGTGCGGTTCGAGGTCAGGACCGCCCGGCGGCCCGGGCGACGAACACCTGCCGCCTGCCGGCGACGCTGCGCCTGCTCGCGGTGAACCGGGACGACAAGCCGATGCGGAGGCCCAGGAACGTACAAGACCGGCGGAGTCCGGGTGTGGCAGGCTCGTGACGCCGGTTCGGGAGCCCACGAGCCGTTCCCGATCGCTCGGAGTCGAGGAAGAATGCCGTATGTCCAAGTCTGTTCTTCCGGTCAACCTCGCCGAGAAGTTGTCGCAGTTCAACGAGCTGTGGTCGCAGAAGACAGTGGCCGTGCTCAACGATTACGAGGTCAAGCTGGCCAAGCTGAAAGGGGAATTCGTCTGGCACACCCACGAGGACACCGATGAATTGTTCCTGGTCATCAGCGGACGGCTCACCATCCAACTCAGGGATGGTGATGTGGTGCTGGAACCCGGCGAGTTGTTCGTGGTCCCCCGTGGAGTCGAGCACTGTCCGGTGGCGGACGAGGAGACCGCGATCCTGTTGTTCGAACCGGCAGGCACGCTCAACACCGGTGACGTTGGTGGACCGATGACCAGAGCGGCCGAGCTTCTCGACTGATCGGAGTCAGCCTCGACGCAGGACCGCGAGGAACATCGCGTCGGTGCCGTGCCGGTGCGGCCACAACTGCACGGTCGGCCCGTCGCCCAACCCCGGCATCCCGGCCGGCAGCACCGTACGCGCGTCGACGAAGTCGACAGGCACCCCACTGCGGCGGGCCGCCTCGGTCACCGTCACGTGGGTCTCCACCGTGTGCGGTGAGCAGGTCACGTAGGCGACCACCCCACCCGGGCGGGCCGCCCGCAGCCCGGCGGCGAGCAGCTCGCGCTGCAACCGGGTCAGGGCCGACAGGTCGGACGGCTGGCGCCGCCAGCGCGACTCCGGCCGGCGGCGCAGCGAACCGAGTCCGGTACACGGCGCGTCGACAAGCACCCGGTCGAAGTGTTCCTCCGGCAGCTTCGCCTCGGTGCCCACCAGCCGGCCGTCGGTGTTCAGCACGGTCACCGGCAGCCCCCGGGTCGAGTTCTCGACCAGCCGCGCCCGGTGTTCGGCGACCTCCACGGCGGTCAGCCGCGCGTCCCGCTGCGCGGCGAGGGCCCCGAGCAGGCCCGACTTGCCGCCCGGCCCGGCGCACAGGTCGAGCCAGCGGCCGTCCGGACCGTCCACAGGTGCCAGCGCGAGCGCGTTCGCCACCAGTTGGGAGCCCTCGTCCTGGACGTGGGCTCGGCCATCCGCCACCGCCGCCAACTCGCCGGGCGCGCCGCCGGACAGATAGACCGCGTACGGCGAGAAGGCGCCGGGCGCGCCGCCCACCTCGTCGGCGAGGTCGACCGGGTCGGCCAGGCCGGGCCGGGCGCACAGGTGCACCGGAGGCCGCTCATTGTCCTCGATCAGCAGGCGGGTGGTCTCGCTGAGGTCACCACCGAGCGCCTCGTTGAACGCGCGCACGATCCACTGTGGATGACTGTGGGCCACCGAGAGGTGACCGATCGGGTCCGACTCGATCGACGGCGCCAGCCGGGACACCCACTCGTCGGCATCGCGGCTGGCGACCTCGCGCAGCACCGCGTTGGCGAACCCGGTGGCCCCCTGGCCGACCGCCCTGACCAGGTCGACGGTGGAGGATACCGCCGCGTGCGCCGGCACCCGGGTGTGCAGCAGCTGGTACGCGCCGATGCGCAGCGCGTCGCGCACCGGCGGGTCGATCCGCTGCACGTCCCGCCCGGCCGCGTCGGTCAGGATCGCGTCGAGGGTGCCCAGATGGCGCAGGGTGCCGTAGGTGAGTTCGGTGGCGAAGGCGGCGTCCCGGCCGGTCAGTCCCGCGTCGGTCAGGATCGCCGGCAGCACCAGGTTGGCGTACGCGTCGTCGCGGTGCACCGCCGCGACCGCCTCGTACGCCGCGTAGCGTGCCCGGTCGACGACCGGTCGCCCGGGACGGGACCCGCGACGCTCCGCACCGCCACGGGCGGCGGTCTCCCTCACGCGAACACCTCCCCGGCACCGACCCGGGCGCCGCGCGCCCAGTCGGTAGCCGGCATGGCCCGCTTTCCGGCCGCGCGTACCTCGCCGAGACGAACCGGCACGGTCGCCGTGCCGGCCAGCACCCGCGCCTTTTCCACGAGCAGCTCACCGGGCTTGAGGTCGGGCGCGTCCGGTGCCGGGGTGACCGGGCCGAGCTTCACCCGCTCGTCCCGGAAGGTCGTCCACGGGCCAGGGGCCGGGGTGCAGGCACGGATGCGCCGGTCCACCGCGAAAGCGGGGTCGCTCCAGCGCACCCGGGCGTCCTCGACAGTCAACTTCGGGGCCAGCGAGACGCCGTCGGCGGGCTGCGGCTCGGCCCGGGCGGTGCCGTCCTCCAGCGCGTCAAGCACCGCCACCAGCAGGTCGGCACCGCTGTGCGCCAGCCGCTCCAGCAGGTCACCGGAGGTGTCCGCGGGCCGGATCTCGTCGGTGAGGGTGCCGTAGACCGGACCGGTGTCCAGCCCCTCCTCCAGTTGGAAGACGGTGGCGCCGGTCAGCTCGTCGCCGTGCAGCACGGCGTGCTGCACGGGCGCGGCACCCCGCCACGCCGGCAGCAGCGAGAAGTGCAGGTTCACCCAGCCGTGCCGGGGGATCTCCAGTGCCACCGGCGGCACCAGCGCGCCGTAGGCGACCACCGGCACGCAGTCGGGGGCCAGCTCGCGCAGCCGGTCCAGGAACTCCGGCTCGCGCGGACGCGCCGGGGTCAGCACCTCGATCCCCCGCTCGTCGGCCCAGGCGCCGACCGGGGAGCGGACCAGGCCCCGGCCGCGTCCGGCGGGCGCGTCCGGTCGGGTGACCACGGCGACCACGTCGTGCCGGGAGGCGGCCACGGCGGCCAGGGCCGGAACGGCGACAGCCGGCGTACCGGCGAAGATCACACGCATCCGGTCACCGACCCAGACCGAAGGGGCTGCCGGCGGCGTGCGGGCTCAGCTTGACGGTGGGCGGGGCGGCGGCGTCGTACCACTCGGCCTGCCGGATCGCCTTCATCGCCTCCTTGCGGCCGGCCGGGTCCAGCCGGTCGAGGAAGAGCACCCCGTCGAGGTGGTCGGTCTCGTGCTGCACGCAGCGTGCCATCAACCCGGTGCCGACGATCTGCATCGGGTCGCCGTAGCCGTTGAAGCCCTTGGCGATGACGTTCTGCCGGCGCTTGGTGTCGAAGTACAGCCCGGGGATGGACAGGCACCCCTCCGGGCCGTCCTGCTCCTCCTCGTCGGGAAACTCCAGCACCGGGTTCACCAGGTGACCGAGCACGTCGTCGACGTCGAAGGTGAACACCCGCAGGCCCACACCCAGTTGCGGCGCGGCGAGACCGGCACCGCCCTGCTCACGCATGGTGTCGGTCAGGTCCTCGATGAGCTTTCGCAGCTCGACGTCGAAGTCGACCACCGGATCGGCCGGCGTGCGCAGCACCGGATCCCCGAACAGACGGATGGGCTGAACGGTCACGCGGGTTGGCTCCTTCACGGCGGGACGGGAGTGCCGTACCAGTCTACGGACTGCCGGTGGCCGTGCCGGCCGGCGCACCACCCTTCCCGCGCGGCAGCGGTTCACCCACGGTGACCGGCAGGTGGTCGTACCCGCGCAGGGTCAACCGGGTCCGCCGCCGGGGCTGCCCGGCCGGTGCCAGCCCGGGCAGCCGGCGCAGCAGCGCCGGGAAGGCGACCTGCGCCTCCAGCCGGGCCAGCCCCGCGCCCAGGCAGTAGTGCGGCCCGGCGCCGAAGGAGAGCGGGTTCAGCTGCGCCCGCCACGGGTCGAACCGCTCCGGCTGCGGGTACCGCCGGGGGTCGCGGTTGGCCGCACCGAGCAGCAGCAGGATCCAGCTGCCGGCGGGCACCTCGACCCCGTCGAGCCGAACGGCTTCCGCGCTGGTACGGGTGGTCAACTGCACCGGTGAGTCGAAGCGGAGCAGTTCGTCCACGTACGCCGGGGCGTGCTGCGGGTGCCGCCGCAGCGCGTCGGCGGCCGGGGGGTGCGCCAGCAGGACCGCCAGTCCGTTGCCGAGCAGGTTGGTGGTGGTCTCGAAGCCCGCGACGAGCAGGATCACCAGGTTCGCCAGCAGTTCCTCGCCGGAGAGCCGGTCACCGGCGTCGTGCGCCTGCACCAGCGCGGTGGTCAGGTCGTCGGCGGGCCGCCGCCGACGGGCGGCCACCAGTTCGGTGAAGTAGTCGCGCAGCTCGGCGGCGCCGGCGTCGGCCACGGCCAGCTCCGCCGGGGTGATCTCGGGCTCCAGCACCCCGGTCAGGTCGGCTGTCCAACGCCGGAACAGCGGACGGTCGGCGGCGGGTACGCCGAGCAGTTCGCAGATCACCCCGACCGGCAACGGGTAGGCGAACTCGGCCATGAAGTCCACCGGAGCGCCGCCCCGGCCGGTCGCCGCCAGCGCGTCGATCAGCTCGTCGGTCTGCGCCGTGACCACCTCGCGCATGGCGCCGATCCGACGTGGGGTGAAGGCTCCGGCGGCGAGCCGGCGCATCCGGCTGTGGTCGGGCGGGTTGGTCCGCAGCATGGACCGGGCGATCGAGGACACGGCCGGGCTCTCCCGCCAGGTGGGCAGGATGCCGTCGCGCAGATGGTCGTCGAGCACCCGGATCCGGGCGTCCCGGAGCAGTTCGTCGGCCTCGGCGTGGCCGGTGACCGCGTACAGGCCCGGACCGGCCGGCACGACCGGTCCGTGGGCACGGAGCCGCTCGTACGCCGGATAGGGGTCGACCCGCCCTTCGGGCGACATGAGCGACGCGAGCGCCTCGGCGGCGTCCATCTGGCCTCCTCGGTGTCCCGGAGGCTCCATCATGCCCGGGCGGTGCCATCGCGGGCGGCACCCGGCGCGGCGGACGGCTCAGCCGGCGGGGCTCTCCCCGGCCAGCACCGCGTCGCCGGCGAGCAGGGCGTGCTCGGGCAGCGGCAGGTGGATGTCGTGGGCCGCCTCCCAGTCGTGGATCAGGCTGGGACGGGTCTGCGCGACGAAGTAGTCCATCGCGCTCACCCCACCGACCACCGGTTCCTCAACCTCGGCGACCAGCCGGCCCGGCACCAGCCGGAAGCCGTTGCGCAGCGCGGCGCTGAGCCGGCGGTGCCCGTTGACCACGAAGAAGTACTCGCCGGTGTACCCGATCTCCAGTGGCTCCAGGCCGGCCTCACCGGCGGCGGCGACCTCGCTGGTGAAGGTCGAGTCCCACAGGCCACGCAGGCCGGCGATGTCCTCGGTCGGGTAGACGCGGCCGGGGTCGAGCAGCAGCAGCGGCGGCGCGCCGCGCAGCACCTCGGGGGCGAGCCGTCCCTCGTACGCGTCGACGATGCGCTCGATCACCTCGTCGGCGGGTGCCCGGGTGGTGTCGCAGATCAGGTCGTAGTTGCGCAGCCTGGCCTTGTCCACGCCGTAGCGGACCAGGAACCGACCGCGCTCGCTCTCGCTGCGTTCCCTGAGCTTGGCCTTCGCCTCGTCCAGGGAGGTGTAGCTCTCGGCCGGCCCGGAGGGACGCAGCAGGACGCGCCGGGCGGCCTCACCCGGCTCGGTGATCATATGCACCTTCAGCGCGTCGGTGAAGAAGTGCCAGGCCAGCCGGGAGTCCATGACCAGGCTCTCACCGGATGCGGCGATGTCACGCTGAAGCTGGTCGACATAGCCGTCGACGGCCTGGTCCAGCTCCGCGTGCAGGTTCAGCTGGAGAGCGGTCATCTGCCGCTCCTGGGCCATCTGCCGGTAGAGGTCACCGACGCTGACCCGGCGCAGGCCGAGCCGCTTGGCGATCTCGACGGAGACGGTGCTCTTGCCGCTGCCGAGGTCACCGTTGAAGACGATCGACTGACGAACGGTCACGACTGGTCCACCCCTGATCGCCGGCTGGTTGAGATCATCGATTTCCGCGCCGGGCCGACGCGGTTCCGCCGTCGTCGCGCCGCCCTCGGACACCTCCAGCTCGACCTGGAGTCGCCGTACGCACCGGCATGACGGGCGATGCTACCACCTCCCACGGGCCTGACCCGACTACGCGACCCCGAGCGGGCGCGCCGACACGCAGCGTCATGATCGGGTAACATATCGCACCGATTGGGACATCGGTCGGCACGCACCGTCACCGATCCGGTCAGAACAACGCGAGCGGGTCGACCTGGAGGCGTACCGGGTCGTTCGCCTTGCGGGCGCTGCGGACCCCGGCTGCCGCGTGCAGCGCATCGGCCATGGCGGCGGCGCGGGCCCTCGGTACCCGCACCAGCATCCGCTCCCGCTCGCCGTCGGCCGGCACCGGCCCGAGCAGTTCAGCCCCGTCGGGCAGGCGCGCGTGCGCCAACAGGTCGGCGACCGCGTCCGGCAGTCCGGTCACGCTGGCCATCCGCATCGCCGGCGGGAAGCCCAGCTCCCGCCGCTCGGCCAGTTCCCGGGCCGCGAACCAGCCGGCGTCCCAGCGCAGCAGCGCCTGCACCGGTGCGAGCGCCCCGTCGGCGACCACCACCACCCGACCCCCGTCGGCGGCTGGCCGGGCCAGTGCCGCGGCGGCCGTCCACCGGCGCAGCGCTTCCTCCCCGGCCCGCAGGTCGGCCCGGGTGAGCAGCGCCCAGGTGTCCAGCAGCAGCACCGCGCCGTAGCCGCCGGTCGCCGCCGGCTCGGCGCCCGGGGTCGCGATCACCAGGCCCGCGCCGCCGGGGACGTCGGTAAGCACCTCCTCCCGCCCGGAGGTCCGCACCGGCACCCCCGGAAAGGCCCGACCCAGTTCCTCGGCGGTCCGGCGGGCACCGGTGACCGAGGCCCGCAGTCGCCGCCCGCCACACTGCGGACAGGCGTACACGGCGGCGATCCGGGCGCACCAGCGGCAGGCCGGCGACCCACCTGCCGACGGCAACGCGAGCGGGCCGGCGCAGTGCGGACAGCGGGCCGGGGTACGGCACTCGGCGCAGGCCACCGAGGGTAGGTAGCCGCGCCTGGGTACCTGGACCAGGACCGGCAGCTCGGCGCGCAGCGCCTCCCGGGCGGCCGTCCAGGCCAGGCTCGGCAGCCGGGCGGTCGCCGCGCCGGGATCACGGGCCAGCTGTGGGTCGTCGCCGGTCGGCACGATCGCGGGGGTACGAGCCCGCAGCACCGCCCGGTCGGCGATCACCTCGCGGGCCCAGCCGGTCTCCACGAGCAACTGCGCCTCGGCGGTACGGGCGTAGCCGCCGACAAGTGCGCCCGCCTCCGCCAACTGGGCTCGGGTGAGCAGCACCTCACGGGCGTGCGGGTAGGGCGCTCGCGGCTCGGCGTGCAGGTCGTCACCGTCGTCCCAGATGGCCACCAGCCCCAGTCGGTCGACCGGGGCGAACATGGCGGCCCGGGTGCCGATCACCACCGGGGCGGCACCGCGGCGGGCCGCCAGGAAGGCGCGGTAGCGCCGCGCCGGGCCGAGGGCGGCCGACAGGCAGATGTGCCGGCCCGCGCCCAGCCGCGCGGTCAGCGCGGCGTCGAGCCGGTCCAGGTCCCGCCCGTCGGCGACCACCACCAGCGCCCCCCGGCCGCCGGCCACCGTGGCGGCGACGGCGGTGGCGTAGCGGGCCGCCCAGTCCTCCCCCGGCAGTGCCGACCAGACCGCCCGGGGGGAACGTCCGTCGGACAGTGCCCGCAGCAGCGCCGGCCCGGCCGGGTAGTCGCGCCAACCTTCGGGCTCCGGCACCCGCACCCCCGGGTCGGCCGCCACCCCAGGCACGGCGGCCACGCCAGGCACAGCCGCCACGCCAGGCACAGCGGCCACGCCGGGCACGGCGGCCACGCGCGGCACAGCCGCTGCCCCAGGCTCAGTCGATCCCGCCGGCCCGCCCTGAATCGCTGGCACGCCCTGACCCGCCGGTTCACCCGCGAAGTCGGCCGATGCAGCCGGGTCCGACGGTGCCGGCGGATCCGCCGGTGTTCCCGGGTCGGCCGATGCGGCCTCGGCGGGCGGGGCGTTGGTGATGATCTCCTTTTCCACCCGGGCATGCCGGGGTGGCACCGCCAGCCGCAGCACGTCGGCCAGGCTGCCGGCGTACCGGTCGGCGACGACCCGGGCCAGCCGGGCCACCTCCGGGGCGAGCACCGGCACCGGGGAGACCACCTTGTCCAGGTAGGCGAGCCGGGGATGCTCGGAGCGTTCGGCCCGTTCCAGCAGCCAACCGTCGACAAGTTGGCCGGCGAAGCGCACCTTCACCCGGACGCCGGGGACGGCGTCGGCGGAGAGCGCCTGCGGGACCAGGTAGTCGAAGGGCCGGTCCAGGTGGGCCAGCGGCACATCGACGCAGACACGAGCGACCGGCGACCCGTCAGCGGGCCGCCGGTCGTCACGCCGGGTGGTTGTCAGGCTCCCGCGGCCGACTTGAGGTCGGCGGCACGGTCGGTGGACTCCCAGGTCAGGTCGGGCAGCTCCCGGCCGAAGTGGCCGTAGGCGGCGGTCTGCGCGTAGATCGGGCGCAGCAGGTGCAGATCCCGGATGATCGCGGCCGGACGCAGGTCGAAGATCTCGGTGACCGCCTTCTCGATCGAGGCCACCGGCACCGTCTCGGTACCGAAGGTCTCGATGAACAGGCTCACCGGGTGCGCCTTGCCGATCGCGTAGGCGACCTGCACCTCGCACCGCTCCGCGAGACCGGCGGCCACCACGTTCTTGGCAACCCACCGCATGGCGTACGCGGCCGACCGGTCGACCTTCGACGGGTCCTTGCCGGAGAACGCCCCGCCACCGTGACGGGCGTAGCCACCGTAGGTGTCCACGATGATCTTCCGCCCGGTCAGGCCCGCGTCGCCCATCGGACCACCGATCTCGAACCGGCCGGTCGGGTTGACGAGCAGCCGGTAACCCTCGGTGTCCAGGCCCAGGCTCTCCAGCTCGGGGGCGATGACGTGGTCCCGCACGTCCGGGGTGAGCAGCGATTCAAGGGAGATGTCGGCGGCGTGCTGGCTGGACACCACCACCGTGTTCAGGCGTACCGGCCGCAGCCCGTCGTACTCGATGGTGACCTGGGTCTTGCCGTCCGGGCGCAGGTAGGGCACCGTGCCGTCCTTGCGCACCGCGGAGAGCCGGCGGGCCAGCCGGTGCGCGAGCGCGATCGGCAGCGGCATCAACTCGGGCGTCTCGGAGCAGGCGAACCCGAACATCATGCCCTGGTCGCCGGCGCCCTGCGCGTCCAACGCGCTCTCCGACGCCCCGGTACGCAGCTCGAAGGCGTTGTCCACGCCCTGTGCGATGTCCGGCGACTGCGACCCGATGGAGACGCTCACCCCGCACGACGCCCCGTCGAACCCCTTCTTCGACGAGTCGTACCCGATACCCAGGATCGTCTCCCGAACGATCGTCGGGATGTCGGCGTACGCCTTGGTCGTCACCTCGCCGGCAACGTGCACCTGGCCGGTGGTGATCAGGGTCTCCACAGCCACCCGGCTGTGCGGATCCTGCGTCAACAGGGCATCGAGGATGCCGTCGCTGATCTGATCGGCGATCTTGTCCGGGTGGCCTTCCGTGACCGATTCGGACGTGAAGAGGCGGCGTGTCACGGTACTCCTAAGTTCTTGGACGTCGTTCCGCGGCAGTGTAGTCACCAACCGTCTACGGCACCGTCGACGGTCGTCTTGGGTCCAGCCGTCAGGAGGAGTCACCGGCCAATCGGGCGACCACCAGGTCCCACACCCCGTCGGCGAGATCCTCCTTGGACCGCTCGGGTATCCGGGTGACCGAGCCGTCCACGCTGATGACCGTGGCCGCGTTGGTCTCGGCGCCGAAGACCTTGTCCGGCCCGACCTCGTTGATGACGATGAGGTCGGCCCGTTTACGGGCCAGCTTGGCCCGTCCGTTGGCCTCGGCGTCGCCGGTCTCTGCGGCGAACACCACCAGCACCTGCTCCGGTCGACGACGCTGACCCAGCTCGGCGGCGATGTCCGGGTTGGTCACGAGTTCGATCGTGGGCGCCGTGCCGTCGTCCGATTTCTTGATTTTGCCAGGCGCGTACGTCGCCGGTCGGAAATCAGCCGGAGCTGCCGCCATCACCACCGCGTCGGCGTCCACCGCCGCCTTCAGCGTGGCCTCACGCAGCTCCCCGGTGGTGCCCACGCGGACCAGGTCCGCGCCGGCCGGGTCGGGCAGCGTGACGTTCGCCGAGATCAGCGTGACCCGGGCACCACGGGCGAGGGCGGCACGGGCGAACGCGTAACCCTGCTTGCCGGAGGACCGGTTGCCCAGGAAGCGCACCGGGTCCAACGGTTCCCGGGTGCCACCGGCGGTGACCACCACCCGGCGGCCGGTCAGGTCGGCCGGCGCGTCGACGCCACGGGCCAGGATGCGACGGGCCACGGCGAAGATCTCCGCCGGCTCCGGCAGTCGGCCCTTGCCGGTGTCGACGCCGGTGAGGCGCCCCACGGCGGGCTCGACCACCCGGACCCCTCGGGCCCGCAGCGTCGCGACGTTGGCGACGGTGGCCGGGTGCTCCCACATCTCGGTGTGCATGGCCGGCGCCAGCAGCACCGGACAGCGAGCGGTGAGCAGGGTGTTGCTGAGTAGATCATCGGCGAGGCCGTGGGCGGCGCGGGCCAGCAGGTCGGCGGTGGTGGGCGCGACCACCACCAGGTCGGCCTGCTGGCCGAGTCGCACGTGCGGCACCTCGTGCACGTCGGACCAGACATCCTCGGCGACGGGTTGCCCGGACAGTGCCGCCCAGGTCGGTGCGCCGACGAAACGCAACGCGGCTGCGGTCGGCACCACCCGGACCTGGTGGCCCGACTCGGTGAACAGGCGCAGCAACTCGCACGCCTTGTAGGCGGCGATCCCGCCGCCGACGCCGAGGATGATCCGGGCGCTCATCGACGCACGGGGGTTACGGCTGGTCGGTCGGCTCAGCGGTGAGCAGGCCCGCGTTGATCTCGCGCATCGCGATGGAGAGCGGCTTCTCCTGGGGAGTGGTCTCGACAAGCGGGCCGACGTACTCCAGCAAGCCCTCACCGAGCTGGCTGTAGTAGGCGTTGACCTGGCGGGCGCGCTTGGCCGCGAAGATGACCAGCGCGTACTTCGACGTCGTCTTCTCCAGGAGCTCGTCGATCGGCGGGTTGGTGATGCCTTCGGGGTTGGCGATGGATCCCACGGATGAACCTCTGCGTCTTTCGCACGGACCGCGCCTGAGCGCGGCGCCGGCGCTCAACCGCGCGGACGCGGCCGGGCCGGAGCCAGGAAGGAAGAACCGATGAATCCTACCAGTTCCTCCACCACCCGCTCGATGCGGTCGTGCGACACGCTGAGGTCGAAGGCGGCCACGACGGGCGGACCCGGCAGTCGACCGGGCGGATGGAGCAGGACCAGTCGCGCTCGCGGCCACAGGGCCCGGACCAGCAGCGCACCGTCGAGGTCCAACGCGAGCAGCACCGGCTGCCCGGCGGCGAGCCGGTGGCGCAGCGGGGTGATCTCCGTGCCGCGCCGGTGAGCGCCGAGCCGGCTCCACTCCAGCAGTTCGCCGGCGGCGAGCCGACTGTCGAACTCCTCCGGCGTGACGAAGTGCCGGTGGACGCCGTCCAGTTCGCTGCCCCGGCGGGGCCGGGTGGTGACCACGACAGGCGTCCACACTGACGGAGAACGCGCCCGGACCAGCTCGACGACACTCTCCCTGCCGGCGCCGGATGGGCCAGCCAGGACAGTGAGCCGAGCCGCCGGGCGCGCCTCGTCATCCAAGCTCACTGCTTGTTTCTACACGCAGTCGTGCTCAGTTGGCGGCGAACTCCCCAAGCAGGGCCTTGCGCTGCTGCTCGCCGAGGCCACGCAGGCGACGGCTGTCGGCGATCTTGAGCTTCTCCATGATCTGAGTAGCCCGGATCTTGCCGATGCCCGGCATGGCCTGCAGCACGGCCGACACCTTGAGCTTGCCGACGACATCGTCGGACTCGGCCCGCTCAAGAACGGCTCCGAGGGTGGTCTTGCCCTGCTTGAGCTGCTCCTTCAGCTCGGCACGGGCTTTGCGGATCTCCGCAGCCTTCTCCAGCGCGGCTGCGCGCTGCTCGGGGGTCAGTGACGGGAGCGGCACCAGTTCTCCTCAGGTCCCTATCGCGACGGGCGGGACGCGCCGCCGCATCTGTGAAACGTGGTGTCGCTGTGAACCAAGGGGTTCCCAGCGCGGGGAAAACTAGCGGTCAACGGAGCTTTCGGCAACGTGGGCACGCAATGATCACCACAAAGTGACCGAGCCGTCAGTCAGTCACGACATCGCCAGAACCGCCCGGCACTCGGCCACAGCCCGGTCCGCGGCGGCCCGCAACGCCGCCGGATCGGGCCCGGCGCCGAGCACCTCACGGGAGTACGCGGGCAGCACGGCGGGCAACGCGGAACCGAAGACGACCCGCAGATCCGCCGCCTTCGCACCCTGCGCCCCGAGCCCCGGCGCGAGCAGCGGGCCGTTCACCGTCGACAGGTCGCAGCCGGTCTCACCGACCGTCGCACCGATCACGGCGCCGATACTCCCGAGCGGCTCCGCACCCGCGTTGAGCTGGGAAATCTCGTCGAGAACCGTCTGCGCGACGGTGCGTCCGTCGGCACCGCGAGCGCGCTGCACCGAGGCGCCCTCGGGGTTGGAGGTGAGCGCCAGGACGAACACGCCACCGCCGTGCTCGGCAGCCAGCTCGAACATCGGAGCCAGTGAGCCGACGCCCAGGAAGGGGCTCGCGGTCACCGCATCGACATACATGGGACTGGATGGATCAAGGTAGGCCGACGCGTACGCGCGGACCGTCGAACCGATGTCGCCGCGCTTGACGTCGAGCAGAACGAGCGAGCCGAGATTTCGTAACTGTCGGATAGTTGACTCAAGGACCGCCATCCCTTGAGACCCGAATCGCTCGAAGAACGCCGACTGGGGCTTGACCACCGCAACCCGGTCACCGAGGGCGTCCACGACGGTCCGGGCGAAGCGGTCGAGACCGCTCACGTCGTCGTCAAGGCCCCATCGGGCCAGCAACTCCGGATGCGGGTCGATCCCCACACAGAGCGGACCACGCTCGTCCATGGCCCGGTGCAGCCGGGCGCCGAAGCTCTCCATAACGCCAGTGCCTTCCTCTCGTCCTCCGCCGGTCCGGTTCTCACCGTCCGCCGCCTACTCACCAGGCTCGAACAGGGGCGACAGCGGGTTACTCCAATTCGCGACGCCCGCCGATCAGGCCTACTCAAATAAAGCCGAGCGTCGAAACTCGCCTACTCAGCCCGCCGCGACCGCTGCCGCGACACCCGACACCACGACCGCCAGGTCGGCGTCCGTGGTGACGTACGGCGGCATCGTGTAGACCAGATCCCGGAACGGACGCAGCCACACCCCCTGCGCCACCGCGGCGGCCGTGGCCGCACCGAGATCCACCTCGTGGTCCAGCTGGACCACACCGATCCCGCCGAGCACCCGTACGTCCGCCACACCCGGCGCACCGCGCAGCGGCTCCAGCCCGGAACGCAGACCCCGCTGAAGCCGCGCCACCTCCCCCGCCCAGTCCCCGGACCGCAGCAGGCCCAGCGACGCGTTGGCGACCGCACAGGCCAGCGGGTTGCCCATGAACGTCGGACCGTGCGCGAGCACACCGCCGGCCCGGATGCCCCGCGCGACCTCCGGCGTGCAGAGGGCCGCGGCCAGGGTGAGGTAGCCACCGGTGAGTGCCTTGCCGACACAGAGCACGTCCGGGGTCACCCCGGCGTGCTCGGCGGCGAACAGTGCCCCGGTACGGCCGAATCCGGTCGCGATCTCGTCGAAGATCAGCAGCACACCGTGCGCGCGGGTCACCTCGCGCAGCACCCGCAGATAGTGCGGGTTGTGGAAACGCATCCCGCCGGCACCCTGCACCACCGGCTCCACGATCACCGCCGCCAGCTCGTGGGCGTGCCGTTCGACCGCGTCGACAAGCGCCGCCTCGTACGCCGGGTCCGGCGGGCTGTCGACGCCGCCGGGCGGCGCCGGGGCGAAGACCTGTCGCGGCAGCACGTCACCCCAGAGGTGGTGCATGCCGCCCTCGGGGTCGCAGACGCTCATCGGATGGAACGTGTCGCCGTGGTAGCCGCCCCGCCAGGTGCCCAACCGGTGTCGCTGCGGCCGGCCGGTGGCCCGCTGGTACTGCAGGCACATCTTCACCGCGACCTCGACACTCACCGAACCGGAGTCGGCCAGGAACACGTGCTCCAGCCCGTCGGGCGTCATCTCGACAAGGGTGCGGGCCAGCTCCACGGCCGGAGCGTGGGTGAGTCCGCCGAACATGACGTGGCTCATCCGTCCCAGCTGGTCGGTCACCGCCGCGTCCAGCACCGGATGCCGGTAGCCGTGGATCGCCGCCCACCACGAGGACATCCCGTCGACCAGCTCACGCCCGTCGGCCAACCGCAGCCGCACCCCCGCCGCACTCTCCACCACATACGGCGCCACCACCGGCGGCAGCACCGAGTAGGGATGCCACACATGCGCCGCGTCGGCCGCGAGAACCTCCTCCGGGGTCACCGGTCCTCCTTCTGCCCCCTTTGCTCTGCTTCACCCCACGCAACGGTTTCGGCGCGGAACCCGTGCGTCCGGTGAAGCAGAGCAAAGGCGGTGGTGAGTAGATGGTGTTCGTCAGGCTCCGGTCGTAGTCGGACGCGCGGCACCGGCAGCCGCACGGGCGACGGCGCGGGGCAGGGCCGGGCCGCGGTAGATGAAGCCGGTGTAGAGCTGCACCAGGCTCGCACCGGCGTCGAACATCCGGGTGGCGTCGTCGGGGTCGACGATCCCGCCGACGCCGATGACCGGCAGTCGTCCGCCCGTCTCGGTGTGG
Source organism: Micromonospora sp. NPDC049891 (assembly GCF_040660295.1). Lineage (NCBI taxonomy): Bacteria > Bacillati > Actinomycetota > Actinomycetes > Micromonosporales > Micromonosporaceae > Micromonospora > Micromonospora sp. NPDC049891. The sequence continues at coordinate 19,938 of NZ_JBFAML010000026.1, read as the reverse complement.
ACGAAGGCGACCACCTGCCGCGCCCGGTCGGCCAGGGGGCGACCGGACAGTCCGCCGGCCTCGCCGGAGCGCCCCCGGTCGGCCGGAGCCAAGCCGTCCCGGCCGAGGGTCGTGTTCGTGGCGATCACTCCGGCGGCACCCCGAGCCAGGCACACCTCCAGCAACTCGGCGATGGCCGGCTCGGTGAGATCGGGGGCGATCTTCACCAGGACGGGCTTCTCCCCCACCAACGCCGCCAACAACGCGTCCAGGTGCCCACGGTCCTGCAACGCGCGCAGCCCCGGGGTGTTCGGCGAGGAGACGTTGACCGCGAAGTAGTCGCCGTGGTCGCGCAGCGCACGGTACGACTCGCGGTAATCCTCCACCGCGTCCTCCAGCGCCGTCACCTTCGACTTGCCCAGCGAGATGCCCAGCGGTACGTCGAGCGGTCGGGGCAACGCCGCCAGCCGATCCGCCAGCGCCTGCGCCCCGGCGTTGTTGAAGCCCATCCTGTTGATCACGGCTTCGCTGTCGGCCAGCCGGAACAGCCGGGGCCGGGGATTTCCCGGCTGCGGGCGCGCCGTCACCGTGCCGACCTCGACGAAGCCGAAGCCCAGCGCCGGCCAGGCCGGCAGCGCCACCCCGTCCTTGTCCATGCCGGCGGCCAGCCCGACCGGGTTCGGAAACCGCACCCCGAACACCGTGCGCGGCGCCGCCACCGCGTACCGGGCCCGCACCGCCGCCAGCGCCACCGGCATCCGGGACAGCGCGGCCAACCGCCGCAGGGTGAACTCGTGCGCCGCCTCCGCGTCCCCACCCCCGACCCGGAACAACCCCCGCCTTACCGTCCGCTCGAAGATCATGCCGCCCCTCCCGGTACCCGCGCGTCGATCAAGAGGTTTTCGTCGCGCCGTAGGCCTGCGGAGGACCAGAAGTTCTTGATCAACGAGGAAAGGGGGGTCACTGGGCGGGCCGGAGGAAGGCGTGCAGGGCCTGGAGGGGGCGTACCTGCATGTCGCCCCGGATCCGGGCCTCGATGCCCATGACGGCGGCGGCGGCGCCGGGGACGGTGGTGATGCAGGGGATGTCGGCAGTGACGGCCGCACTGCGGATCTCGTAACCGTCCGAGCGGGCGCTGGCACCCGAACCCTGCGGCGTGTTGACGACCAGGGCGACGTGGCCGCCGAGGATCAGCGACACCGCGTCGTCCTCGGAACCGGCCTCGTAGTGCTTCGGGACCTCCTCGCAGGCGATGCCGTGCCGGCGCAGCACCTCGGCCGTACCGCTCGTCGCGACGATCTCGAAGCCGAGATCGGCCAGGCGCTTGATCGGGAAGATCATGCCGCGCTTGTCGCGGTTGGCCACCGAGACGAAGATCCTGCCCTCGGTGGGCAGCGACCCGTACGCCGCCGACTGCGACTTGGCGAAGGCGTGCCCGAAGGCGGTGTCGATCCCCATCACCTCGCCCGTCGACTTCATCTCCGGGCCGAGCAGCGAATCCACACCCTTGCCAGCCGGCGTACGGAACCGCTTGAACGGCAGCACCGCCTCCTTCACCGCGATCGGGGCGTCCGGCGGCAACGAACCGCCGTCCCCGGTCGCCGGCAGCATGCCCTCGGCACGCAGCTCGGCCAGGGTCGCGCCGAGGGCGATCCGGGCCGCCGCCTTCGCCAGCGGCACCGCCGTGGCCTTCGAGACGAACGGCACGGTACGCGAGGCGCGCGGGTTGGCCTCCAGCACGTACAGCGCGTCGTCCTTCAGCGCGTACTGCACGTTCAGCAGTCCGCGTACGCCGATGCCCCGCGCGATCGCCTCGGTGTACCGGCGGACCTGGGCCACGTGCGAGCTGGCCAGGGTGATCGGGGGCAGGGCGCAGGACGAGTCGCCGGAGTGGATGCCCGCCTCCTCGATGTGCTCCATGATCCCGCCGAGGTAGACCTCGCCGTCGGCGTCGCAGAGCGCGTCCACGTCGATCTCGATGGCGTCGTCGAGGAAGCTGTCGACGAGCACCGGATGGTCCGGGGAGATGTCGGTGGCCCGGCCGATGTAGTCGCGCAGGGTGGCGTCGTCGTAGACGATCTCCATGCCGCGCCCGCCCAGCACGTACGACGGACGGACCAGCACCGGGTAGCCGATCTCGTCGGCGATCTCCTTGGCCTCGTCGTACGAGGTTGCGGTGCCGTGCGCCGGTGCGCGCAGGCCGGCCCGGGCCAGCAGCGACCCGAAGGCGCCCCGCTCCTCGGCCAGGTGGATCGACTCCGGGGAGGTACCCACCACCGGCACGCCGGCGTCCTTGAGCCGCTGGGCCAGCCCGAGCGGGGTCTGTCCGCCCAACTGCACGATCACGCCGACCACACCCGGCCCGCCGGCCGCCCGGCCGGACGAGTCCTCCGCGTGCCAGACCTCAAGCACGTCCTCGAAGGTCAGTGGCTCGAAGTAGAGCCGGTCGGCGGTGTCGTAGTCGGTGGAGACCGTCTCCGGGTTGCAGTTGACCATGACCGTCTCGTAGGACCCCTTCAGGGCCATGACCGCGTGCACGCAGGAGTAGTCGAACTCGATGCCCTGCCCGATCCGGTTCGGGCCGGAGCCCAGGATCAGCACCTTCGGCCGCGCCGAGCCGGCCACCTCGGTCTCGGAGTCGTAGGAGGAGTAGTGGTACGGGGTGGTGGCCTCGAACTCGGCGGCACAGGTGTCCACCGTCTTGTAGACCGGCCGGATGTCGAGGCGGTGTCGCAGCCTGCGCACCCCGTCCTCGGCGGCCAGCTCGGGGCGGAGCGCGGCCAGCTGCCGGTCGGACAGGCCGGCCCGCTTGGCCCGGCGCAGCAGCTCCGCGTCCAGCACCGGCGCCGCCACGATCTCGGCACGCAACTCGACAAGGGCGGCGATCTGGTCCAGGAACCACGGGTCGATGCCGCCGGAGGCGGCGCTGACCTCGGCGACCGAGGCACCGAGGCGCAGCGCCCGCTCGACCGTGTAGAGGCGACCGTCATGCGGCATGCCCAGCGCGGCGAGGGTGTTCTCCCGGGTGGCCCCCGCCGGGTCGGGAACCGTCCAGAAGCCTGATTCCTTGGTCTCCATCGAGCGCATCGCCTTGTTCAGCGCCTCGGTGAAGTTACGCCCGAGGCTCATCGCCTCGCCCACCGACTTCATCGTGGTGGTCAGCTCCGGGTCCGCGCCGGGGAACTTCTCGAACGCGAACCGGGGGATCTTCACCACCACGTAGTCGAGCGTCGGCTCGAAGGCGGCGGGCGTCCTGCGGGTGATGTCGTTGGGGATCTCGTCGAGGGTGTAGCCGATGGCCAGCTTCGCGGCGATCTTCGCGATCGGGAAGCCTGTCGCCTTCGACGCCAGCGCCGAGGAGCGGGACACCCGCGGGTTCATCTCGATGACGACGATGCGGCCGTCGGCCGGGTTCACCGCGAACTGGATGTTGCAGCCGCCGGTGTCCACCCCGACCTCACGCAGCACCGCGATACCCAGGTCGCGCAGGTGCTGGTACTCCCGGTCGGTCAACGTCATGGCCGGTGCCACCGTCACACTGTCACCGGTGTGCACGCCCATCGGGTCGAGGTTCTCGATCGAGCAGACCACCACCACGTTGTCGTGCCGGTCCCGCATGAGTTCGAGCTCGTACTCCTTCCAGCCGAGCACGCTCTCCTCGATGAGCACCTCGTGCACCGGGCTGGCGGCCAGTCCGGCGCCCGCGATGCGCTCCAGGTCGGCGTCGGTGTGCGCCATGCCGGAGCCGAGGCCGCCCATGGTGAACGACGGCCGGATCACCACCGGCAGGCCCAGCTCGGCCACCGTCTCGCGGACCTCGTCCATCGAATGGCAGACCCGCGACCGCGGCACCAGACTCGCCGGATCCTCGACGCCGAGGCGTACGCCGGCCTTCGCCACGATCTCCTTGAACAGCTGCCGGTCCTCGCCGCGCCGGATCGCCTCGATGTCGGCGCCGATCAGCTCGACGCCGTACTTCTCCAGCACCCCGGCCTCGTGCAACGCCACGGCGGTGTTCAGGGCGGTCTGCCCGCCCAGGGTGGGCAGCACCGCGTCGGGGCGCTCCTTGGCGATGACCAGCTCGACGAACTCCGGGGTGATCGGCTCGACGTAGGTGGCGTCGGCGAACTCCGGGTCGGTCATGATGGTGGCCGGGTTGGAGTTGACCAGGCTGACCCGGATCCCCTCGGCACGCAGTACCCGGCACGCCTGGGTACCGGAGTAGTCGAACTCGCAGGCCTGTCCGATGACGATCGGCCCCGAGCCGATCACCAGGATGTGCTTGAGATCGGTCCGCTTAGGCATTGGTACGCCCCCCACTGAGAGCCCGGCCGTCGATCAGCTCGGCGAAGCGGTCGAAGAGATAGTCCGCGTCGTGCGGGCCGGCCGCCGCCTCCGGGTGGTACTGGACGGTGAAGGCGGGCACGTCGCGCGCCCGCAGCCCCTCGACCACGTTGTCGTTGAGGCAGACGTGTGACACCTGGACGCCGCCGAACTCGGTCTCGATCACCTGGTCCGGCACCACCGCGCCCGGCCGGACCCCGGGCACCTCCACCGCGAAACCGTGGTTGTGGCTGGTCACCTCGACCTTGCCGGTGACCCGGTCCAGCACCGGCTGGTTGATGCCCCGGTGGCCGTAGCCGAGCTTGTAGGTGCCGAAGCCGAGCGCCCGGCCGAGGATCTGGCTGCCGAAGCAGATACCGAACAGTGGCACCTCGCGGCGCAGCACCTCCCGGGCCAGCGCGACCGGAGCGTCGGCGGTCGCCGGATCGCCGGGGCCCGGTGAGAAGAAGACCGCGTCGGCACCGGTGGCCAGCAGGTCCTCGATTGTCGAGCCGGCCGGCAGCACGTGGGTGGTCACGCCACGCGCGGCGAGCCGGCGCGGCACGTTGCGCTTGATGCCCAGGTCCAGTGCGGCCACCGTGAACCGGTGCTCGCCCTCGGCTTCGACCACGTACGGCGTCGCGGTGGTCACCTCGGCGGAGAGGTCCGCGCCGACCATCTGCGGCGACTGGCGGACCCGTTCGAGCAGCACCCGGGGGTCCTCCTCGACGCTTGAGACACCCACCCGCATCGCCCCGCGTTCGCGCAGGTGACGGGTGAGTGCCCGGGTGTCCACACCGCTGATGCCGACCACACCCTCGGTGGCCAGCCGGTCCTCCAGGCCGCCGGTGGCCCGCCAGCTGGAGCTGGCCCGGGCCGGGTCACGCACCACGTAGCCGGCCACCCAGATCCGACGGGACTCGTCGTCCTCGGCGTTGACGCCGGTGTTGCCGATGTGCGGGGCGGTCTGCACCACCACCTGACGGTGGTACGACGGGTCGGTGAGGGTCTCCTGGTAACCGGTCATCCCGGTGTTGAAGACCGCCTCGCCGAAGGTCTCCCCGACGCTGCCGTACGCCTCGCCGTGGAAGGTGCGCCCGTCCTCGAGGACGAGAATCGCGGGACGCCTACGACTCACTTGACTGCCTTTCCGTCCAGGACCGTCGCCTCGCCACGCAGGAAGGTCGCCACGATGCGACCCGGCAGCGTCATCCGGGCGTACGGGGTGTTGCGGCTACGGCTGGCCTGCTCCGCCGGCTCGATCACCCGACGCGCCGCCGGGTCGACGAGGGTCAGGTTGGCCGGCGCGCCAGGGGCCGGGTCGTGGCCGTGTTCGGTCAGCCCGGCGATCCGGGCCGGGGTACGCGACATCCGCTCGGCGATCAGGTCCCACTCCGGCCCCAGCACGTCGAGCGCGATGGACAGCGCCGTCTCCAGCCCGAGCATGCCCGGCCGGGCGTACGCCCACTCGCACTCCTTGTCCTCCACGGCGTGCGGGGCGTGGTCGGTGGCGATGATGTCGATCACCCCGTCAACGAGCGCGGCACGCAGCGCGGCGATGTCGGTGGCGGTACGCAGCGGCGGGTTGACCTTGAAGACCGGGTCGTAGGTCTCCGCGCGGGCGTCGGTGAGCAGCAGGTGGTGCGGGGTCACCTCGGCGGTGACGCGTACCCCCCGGGCCTTGGCGTGGCGCAGCACCTCGACGCTGCCGGCGGTGGAGACGTGGCAGACGTGCAGTCGGCTGCCGACGTGCTCGGCCAGCAGCACGTCCCGCGCGATGATCGCCTCCTCGGCGACCGCCGGCCAGCCGGTCAGGCCCAGCCGGGTGGAGACCTCACCCTCGTGCATCTGCGCGCCCTCGGTGAGCCGGGGCTCCTCGGCGTGCTGCGCGATGATGCCGTCGAAGGCCTTCACGTACTCCAGTGCGCGGCGCATCAGGCGGGGGTCGGCGACGCAGTGACCGTCGTCGGAGAAGATCCGCACCCGGGCCGCGGAGTCCGCCATCGCGCCCAGCTCGGCCAGCCGCTCGCCGGCCAGACCGACGGTTACCGCGCCGATCGGCTGCACGTCGACCAGCCCGGCCTCGCGGCCGAGCCGCCACACCTGCTCCACCACTCCGGCGGTGTCGGCCACCGGGGAGGTGTTCGCCATCGCGCAGACCGCCGTGTAGCCGCCGAGCGCCGCCGCCCGGGAACCGGTCTCGACCGTCTCGGCGTCCTCGCGACCGGGCTCACGCAGGTGGGTGTGCAGGTCGACAAGGCCGGGCAGGGCGACCAGCCCGGCGGCGTCGATCACCGTGGCGTCCGGCGCGGACAGCCCCGCGCCGGTCTCGGCGACGACGCCGTCGCGGATCAGCAGGTCGGTCGGTGCGGCGCCGAGGACACTGACGTTCCTGAGCAGGTACGAGTTCACCGGTTGTTCCCCCCGAGCAGCAGGTAGAGGACGGCCATCCGGACAGAGACACCGTTGGCGACCTGTTCGACGATTGTGGAGCGGGACGAGTCGGCGACCTCCGGCGTGATCTCCATGCCCCGGTTCATCGGGCCGGGGTGCATGACGATGGCGTGCTCCGGCAGTCGACCCATCCGCGGCCCGTCCAGCCCGTAGCGGCGGGCGTACTCGCGGGCGGACGGGAAGTAGGAGTCGTTCATCCGCTCCCGCTGCACCCGGAGCATCATCACCACGTCCGACGACGGCAGTACCGCGTCGAGGTCGTAGCAGACGGCGGTGCCCGGCGCGAGGGCGGCGGCGATGTCGACCGGTATGAGCGTGGGCGGCCCGACCAGCGTCACCTTGGCCCCGAGGGTGGACAGCAGCAGCACGTTGGAGCGGGCCACCCGGGAGTGCAGCACGTCACCGACCACCGCCACCGACAGGCCGGCCAGCCGGCCCAGCCGGGACCGCATCGTGTACGCGTCGAGCAGCGCCTGGGTGGGGTGCTCATGGGTGCCGTCGCCGGCGTTGACCACCGAACCGTCGACCCAGTCGGCGAGGCGGTGCGGGGCACCCGAGGCGGGATGACGGACCACCACCGCGTCGGCGCCCATCGCCTGGAGGGTCAACGCGGTGTCCTTCAGGCTCTCGCCCTTGGCGACGCTGGAGCCCTTCGCCGAGAAGTTGATCACGTCGGCGCTGAGCCGCTTGGCCGCCGCCTCGAACGAGATCCGGGTGCGGGTCGAGTCCTCGTAGAAGAGGTTGACGACGGTCCGGCCCCGCAACGCGGGCAGCTTCTTGACCTCGCGCCCGGCCACCGCCGCCATCTCGGCCGCGGTGTCCAGGATCTGGGTGGCGGTGTCGGCGTCAAGATCGGCGCCGGAGAGCAGGTGCCTGATCATCGGGCCTCCTCGCCGTATAGCCGGACCTCGTCCGCGCCGTCGGTCTCGGCAAGCGTCACCTTGACACTCTCGGCCAGTGCGGTCGGGATGTTCTTGCCGACATAGTCAGCGCGGATAGGTAGCTGCCGGTGCCCCCGGTCGACAAGCACGGCGAGCTGCACCGAGGCGGGCCGCCCCAGGTCACCGAGCGCGTCGAGGGCGGCCCGGACAGTCCGGCCGGAGAAGAGGACGTCGTCGACCAGGACCACCCGCATGCCATCGATGCCACCGGCCGGCAACTGGGTGGGGCCGACCGCCCGCGTGGCGTGCCGGCGCAGGTCATCGCGGTAGAGGGTGATGTCGAGCACGCCGACCGGCACGGAAATGCCCTCGAAGGCACTGATCCGGTCGGCGAGGCGGCTGGCGAGGGGGGCACCCCGGGTAGGAATGCCGAGCAGCACGGTGTCGGCCGCGCCCTGGGTCTTCTCGAGGATCTGGTGAGCGATGCGGTCGACGACGCGTTGCACGTCGGCGCTGGTCAGAATCACCTTCACCGAGGGTTGTCGCGGCGGCGACGACTGGGCAGCCGATGGGTAGGCCACGGCGGACCTCCTTCCCCGCCTCACGGGACGGGTCGTTAAAGGACGTCGGATCCTCCCGGCCGGCCGGGCGTGGCCGGCGGAGGGGCTTCGGCAACGTTACCAGTGGTGGCCGCCGCCTCGACGCGCGGGCACCAGGGACGACGGCGTCACGGGCCGGCGTTCGCTGACTGCCCGATCAGCCTGGCGAAACGGGACAACTCACCCGGGGTACACAACGGGAAGATCGCGACCACTTGACCACGTGTACGAATCCCCGTACCGTCACGCTCCGTAGCGAATCGCTGGGAGAACCCGAGCAGCACTGGAGTGTCCGAATGCCCTCTGAATACGCCAAGTCTCTGGGCGCCCGCCTGCGCTCCATCCGCCAGCAGCAGGGCCTGTCCCTGCAGGGCGTGGAGGAGAAGTCGAACGGGCGTTGGAAGGCGGTTGTCGTCGGCTCGTACGAGCGCGGTGACCGGGCCGTCACGGTGTCCCGTCTGGCCGAGCTGGCGGAGTTCTACCGCGTGCCGGTCTCGGAGTTGCTGCCCGACGGCAGCGGGGTGCGGCACGAACCCACCAGCAAGATCGTTCTGGACCTGGAGCGGCTCTACGACGAGGCCAGCGAGGATCTCGCCTACGTGGCCCGCTACGCGCGCGCCATCCAGCAGCAGCGCGGCGACTACAACGGCCGGGTGCTGTCGATCCGCGCCGACGACCTGCGCGCCCTCGCCATCGTCTACGACGCCTCGCCGTCCGGCCTGATCGAGCGGTTGACCGAGCACGGCGTCCTGGTCGCCGACCCGCGGGCGTTCTTCGCCTCCTGAGTCCGACATCCGAAAGGGCCCGTGCCGTCTGGCACGGGCCCTTTCGTCGCAGGTGCGGCGCCCGCCGCCGGGCGGCGTACGCCCGAGTCAGCGGGTGGCGTACTCGGCGATCCGGCCGAGCAGACCGTTGAGGAAGCGGGGCGAGTCGTCGGTCGACATCTGCCGGGCCAACTCCACCGCCTCGCTGATCGCCACCGCGTCGTCGATCTCGTCGAGATACAGCAACTCGTAGACCGCGATCCGGGCCAGGTTCCGGTCGACCACCGGCATCCGGTCCAGCGTCCAGCCCTCGGCGTAGCTGGAGATCAGCTCGTCGATCCGGTCCAGGTGCCCGGCCACCCCCTCGACCAGGCCGACCGCGTACCCCAGGTGGTCGGGACGCGGTTTCTCGATCCGCTCTACGTAGCCCGCCAGCACCTCTGCTGGCGGACGATCACGCAGGTCGGCCTCGAAGAGCACGTCCAACGCCCGCTTGCGCGCCTTGCGGCGCGCCGGCATCTGCTGCTTCGGACCCTCGGCCATCAGGCGCGGCCGAGGTAACGGCCGTCGCGGGTGTCGACCTTGATCTTCTCACCGGTAGTCACGAAGAGCGGGACCTGAACGGTCGCGCCCGTCTCCACCGTCGCCGGCTTGTTGCCACCGGTGGAGCGGTCACCCTGCAGGCCCGGCTCGGTGTAGGTGACCTCCAGCACGACGGACGTCGGCAGCTCGATGTAGAGCGGCACACCCTCGTGGGTGGCCACGGTCGCCTCGGCCTCGGGCAGCAGGTAGTTGGCAGCTTCGCCGACCGTCCCGCCCAGCACCGTGATCTGGTCGAACGTCTCCATGTCCATGAAGACGTAGTCCTCGCCGTCGGCGTAGAGATACTGCATGGTGCGCTTGTCGACGGTCGCGGTCTCAACCTTGGTGCCCGCGTTGAAGGTCTTGTCGACCACCTTGCCGGAGAGCACGTTCTTCAGCGTGGTACGCACGAACGCACCACCCTTACCAGGCTTGACGTGCTGGAACTCGACGACGGCCCAGAGCTCTCCGTCGAGGTTGAGTACCAGGCCGTTCTTCAGGTCGTTGGTGGTGGCCATTTCCTGCCTTGATCATCATTTGGCGGACAGACCTGGCAAGTCTACTAGCCGCTCCGCGACCCGCCGACCGCCGTCGGCCGCCCCTTTCTATCCGACCCGATCCGCCCGGCCCGGCCCGGCGTGGCCCGGCCCGGCGTGGCGTGGCGGGCTCGGCTCGGCTCGGCCGAGGTGTGGTGGGTCAGGCTCGGGCGGAACGGGTTGGACCCGGGGTGACAGGGTTCAACGCAGCCGGGCGTGGCATCGTGCGCCGCTCCGACGCCGCCGACCGGCACTGTCAGTAATGCTCTCGCCCGACCCTCATGTACCACCTACTCCCTTTGCTCTGCTTCAACCCACGCATCAGTCACTCTCTGTTGCGACCTCGCCGCACGCCGCCGCTCACCCTCGCCGCGACGGCCCTGGTTGGCCGCTGGTGCGTGGGTTGAAGCAGAGCAAAGGATGAAAAGAGGAGTTGGGGCCGGGGCGCCAGTCTTTACGGAGGGTAGGCGATACCGAACGTAGCGGAGGTGGCGGATGGGCCGCTGAACGCGAAGGCGAAGTGAAGGCCAGGCGGGCTGGACGCCAGGCGGGCTGAACGCAAAGGCGGGCTGGGCTCAGGCGGGCTGATCGCGGCGGTTGGCCAGGTGGTGCAGGGCGAGGCGGTAGCCGTCCACGCCGAGCCCGCAGATCACGCCGGTCGCCACCGCCGAGACGACCGAGTGGTGACGGAACTCCTCCCGCGCGTGGATGTTGGAGATGTGCACCTCCACCAGCGGACCGCGCAGCATGGCGCACGCGTCCCGTACCGCGATCGAGTAGTGCGACCAGGCTGCCGGGTTGAGCACCACTGCGGCGCCCTCGTCGGCGGCGGCGTGCAACCAGCCGAGCAGCTCGTGCTCGGCGTCGGTCTGCCGCACGATCACGTCCAGGCCCAGGTCCCGCCCGGTCGTCTCGCAGAGTTTCACCAGGTCGGAGTAGCTGGTCACGCCGTAGACGTCGACCTGGCGGGTGCCCAGCCGGCCCAGGTTCGGCCCGTTGAGCACGTACACCTTCATGGTCACCGGGACACCGCGGCGTAGGCGGCGTGCAGCAGGTCGTCGTCCGGACCCGCGAGGATCGCCGGTCTGGCCAACCCGTCGAGCACCACGAAGCGCAGCAAGCTGCCCCGGGCCTTCTTGTCGACCCGCATGGTGGCCAGCAGGCGTGGCCACGCGTCGGCGTCGTAGTCCGTCGGCAGGTCGAGCGCGGTCAACACCGCACGGTGTCGGGACGCGGTGGCCGCGTCCAACCGGCCGGCGAGACGGGCCAGCTCGGCGGCGTACACCAGGCCGACCGACACCGCGTGGCCGTGCCGCCAGCGGTAACCCTCGACCTTCTCGATCGCGTGGGCCAGGGTGTGCCCGTAGTTGAGCACCTCCCGTACGCCCGACTCACGGAGGTCTCCCGCGACCACGTCGGCCTTGACCCGGATGGCCCGCTCGATCAACTCCCGGGTGACCGGCCCGGCCGGGTCGGTCGCGGCGGCCGGGTCGACCTCGACCAGGTCGAGGATGACCGGATCGGCGATGAACCCGCATTTGACCACCTCGGCCAGGCCGGCGGCCAGGTCCACGGTCGGCAGGCTGTCCAGCGTGGCGAGATCGGCGAGCACGCCGACCGGCGGGTGGAAGGCACCGACGAGATTCTTGCCGGCGGCGGTGTTGATCCCGGTCTTGCCACCCACCGCCGCGTCGACCATGCCGAGCAACGAGGTGGCCACCGGCACCCACCGCACCCCGCGCAGCCAGCACGCCGCCACGAACCCGGCCAGGTCGGTGACCGCACCGCCACCGAGACCGACCACCGCGTCGGTACGGGTGAAACCCGCCTCGCCGAGCCGGTCCCAGCACTGCGCCGCCACATCGACATGTTTGCCGGCCTCGGCGTCGGGCACCTCGATCGGCAGGGGTGTCACGCCGGCCGCCGCCAGGACGGCACCGACCGCGTCGGCCAACTCCTTCAGGGGCGGCGCGTGCAGCACCGCCGCCCGAGTGGCGTCGGGCAGCAGGCCGGGCAGCGCATCGAGCAGATCGCGCCCGACCAGGACGTCGTACGGCCGCTCGCCGCCGACCGGGATCCGGGTCACCTCGTCCATCGCGGGGAGCCTAGCCCACCCACCACCGATCCGGCCCGCACCGCCACCGGCTGCCCGAGGGGTGGAACACGTTTGGCGCTCCGTGCAGCGGGCACGGGCAGCCGGGAGCCACCTGCGAGAGGGAGTCGACATGAACGGGCGGACTATCGACGGTGCCGATATCCGGCTGCCCGCCACCATTCTCGGCCTCGGCCTCGGCGGCTTCGTCGACGGCATCCTGCTGCATCAGGTCTTTCAGTGGCACCACATGCTCAGCAGCACCGGCAGCGACAACATCGGCGTACGCGAGTACCCGGTGGACACCGTCGCGGGGCTGGAGATGAACACCCTCTGGGACGGCCTGTTCCACGTGGTGACCTGGGTGGCCGTGCTGACCGGACTCGCGATGCTCTACTCGCGGGTGACCCGCTCCCGGGGTCGGCTGTGGCGCTCGCCCATGCTGTGGGGCTGGGCGTCGATCGGGTGGGGTCTGTTCAACCTGATCGAAGGCATCATCGACCACCACATCCTGGGCATCCACCACGTCCGCGCCGGCGAACACCAACTCTGGTGGGATCTCGGCTTCCTCGCCCTGGGCGTCGTGCTGATCATTGTCGGCTGGCTCGTGCAGCGCCGCGCCACCGCCGTCGACGCCGGTGCCGAGCGGCGGACGCCGACCCGGGGCCGACAGGGGTGAGTCCCCCGCTGGTGGTCAGTCCGGTCCTGATCTCGACGCACGGGGCCGAGCACGCCACCGCAGTCGGTCCGGCACTGCTCTTACCGCTGCTGGCCGGCTGGCTCTACCTGGCCGGCGCACTGCGGCAACGCGCCCCCGACCGGGCCGGCTGGAGCCACTGGCGCACCGCGGCGTTCACCGTCGGATGTGCCCTGCTCGCCGCCGCCCTGCTGGTGCCGGCGGACGACGTCGCCGCACACATGTGGCAGCATCTCCTGCTCGGCATGCTGGCGCCGCTGGGGCTGGTGCTCGGCGCCCCCGGCATCCTGGCGCTACGCTGCGTCGACCGGCGGGCCGGACGGGCGGCGCTGCGGATCTTGGGTTATCCGGCGTTGCGACCACTGACCCACCCGGTCACCGGACTGCTGCTCACCGCCGGCGGGCTGTGGCTGCTCTACCTCACCCCGCTGTACCGGGCCACCCTCACCAACTCCGCCCTGCACGATCTGGTCAACCTGCACTTCCTGCTCAGCGGGCTGCTGTTCACCTGGTCGATCGCCGGCCCGGAACCCTACCCGCACCGGGCCCGGGTACCGGTCCGCCTGGTGGTGCTGGGTGCCGCGGTGATCGCTCACGCCAGCCTCGCCCAACTGATGTACGCGGGCCTGCTGGTCGACGTGCCGGCAACACCGGAGCAACTGCGCGCCGGCGCGACGGTGATGTACTACGGCGGCGATCTCGCCGAGATCCTGCTCGCCCTCGCCCTGCTGACCACCTGGCGACCGCGACCGCCCCGCCGACGTTCGGTCGGCACCGCCGTCACCGCCGGGTCCTGACCCGGGCCGGGCCTACGCCACCATTCGGCGTCGCCGGAACCCAGTGCTACGACTTCAGCAGGGCGACGATCTCGGCGACGATCTCCTCCGGGCTGCGCCCGTCGGTGGCCACCGTGGCGGTGGCGACCTCGGCGTACAGCGGTCGGCGCTGGTCCATCAGATGCTTGAGGGTGGCCCGGGGGTTGATCGCCAGCAGCGGCCGGCCAGCGCCGAGACCGACCCGCTTGACCGCGTCCGGCAGCTCGACGGAGAGGTGCACCACCCGGTGACCGACAAGCGCGGCCCGGTTCTCCTCGGCCAGCACCGCGCCGCCGCCGAGGGCCAGCACCCCGGAGCAGGACGCCAGCGCCGCGGCCACGGCCGCCCGTTCGAGGGTACGGAAGTGCGCCTCCCCCTCGTCGACGAAGATCTCCGGGATCGGCTTACCAGCGAGGCGCTCGATGTCGGCGTCGGTGTCCCGGAACTCGACGCCGAGCGCTTCCGCCAGGCGCTGCCCGATTGTGGTCTTGCCCGAACCGGGCGCGCCGACAAGCACACACATCGGCCGGGTCGTACCGGTCACCGGATCACCAGCGCGTCGAGGTAACCGGTCAGGTTGCGGCGCATCTCGGCGACCGAGTCACCGCCGAACTTCTCCACCGCCGCCTCCGCCAGCACCAGCGCCACCATCGCCTCGGCGACCACGGCGGCGGCCGGTACCGCGCAGACGTCGGAACGCTGGTTGATGGCGGTGGCCGGCTCACCGGTCGTCACGTCCACCGTGGCCAAGGCCCGGTTCAACGAGGAGATCGGCTTCATCGCCGCCTTCACCCGCAGCGGCTCGCCTGTGGTGATGCCACCCTCCAGGCCACCGGCCCGGTCGGTGACCCGGCGTACGCCGGTGGCGGTCGGCATGATCTCGTCGTGCGCCTCGGAGCCTCGGGACCGGGCCTGCTGCCAGCCGTCGCCGATCTCCACGCCCTTGATCGCCTGAATCGACATCAGCGCGGTGGCCAGCCGGGCGTCGAGCTTGCGGTCCCACTGCACGTGGCTGCCCAGACCCGGCGGTACGCCGTACGCCAGCACCTCGACCACGCCACCGAGGGTGTCGGCGGCCTTCTTCGCGGCGTCGACCTCGGCGACCATCCGGGCGCTCGCCTCCGGGTCCAGGCAACGCAGCGGGTCGGCGTCGATGCGCTCGGCGTCCTCCGGGCGGGGCCGCAGCCCCGGTTTGACGGCGACCGGGCCGAGCTCCACCACGTGCGAGACGATCTCGATGCCGAGGGCCTGCTTCACCAGCGCCTTGGCCACCGTGCCGACGGCGACCCGGGCGGCGGTCTCCCGCGCGCTGGCCCGCTCCAGGATCGGCCGGGCATCGGTGTGGCCGTACTTCTGCATGCCGGCCAGGTCGGCGTGGCCGGGCCGGGGACGGGTCAGCGGCGCGTTGCGGGCCTGCCGGGCCAACTCGTCGGGGTCGACCGGGTCGGCGGCCATCACGGTGCGCCACTTGGGCCACTCGGAGTTGCCGACCCGGACGGCGACCGGGCTGCCCAGCGTGACGCCGTGCCGCAGGCCACCGATGATCTCGATCTCGTCCTGCTCGAAGGCCATCCGGGCCCCCCGGCCGTAGCCGAGCCGGCGGCGGGCCAACTCCCCGGCGATCTCGGTGGAGGTCACCTCGACACCGGCCGGCACCCCCTCCAGCAACGCGACGAGAGCGGGCCCGTGTGATTCCCCTGCGGTCAACCAGCGCAACACAGCCATGAGTCTGTCACGCCCGGTGTCCACCACCCCGCGCCGCCCGCCGCGTCCCGCCCTACGGACGCGCCGGCCCGGACGGGAGCGGGGCGGGCGACGGTTCAGATCCCCCGGCCGCGTCGGTGCAGGGTGCGTAGCACCGTGTCGGCGCGGACCACCCGCCCGGCAACCGCCAGGGCCAGGTAGGCCCGGGGCTCGCGTGGGTTGCGACGGATGGTCCGCCGGGCCCAGCGCACCGCGCCCCGGGAGTCACCCGACGCGGCGTGGGCGAAGGCGATCTGCCCGGTGACCCGGGCCTGCCCGGCCGGCTGGCTGGCGAACTCGGGATAGCGGTCCAGCAGCCACTGCAACGCCTCGGAGATGGTGTCCCACCGCTGGGCGAAGTACGACCGCTTGTGCCAGCGCACCACCACGTACGGGGTGCGCAGGTTGACAAGCGGGGCGCTGCGGGCGGCCCGGAGCAGGAACTCGTAGTCCTCGGCGTAGCTGCCCGGGATCTCCTCGTCGACGAGCCCGAACCCGTCGCGCAGCGCCGCCGCCCGGATCACGAACGTCGACGGGTGCAGCTCGGTCATCCGGTCGCGCAGCAGCTCGGCCAGGCTGATCGAGTCGCGGTCCAGCACCCGCTCGACGGTGTGCCCGTCGTAGCTGACCCGGATGCCGCAGCTGACGAACTCGGCACCGGGCACCGCGTTCAGGGCGTCGACCTGGGCGCGCAGCTTGCCGGGCAGCCACTCGTCGTCGTCGTCGCAGAAGGCGATCAGCTCACCGGCGGCGGCCAGGGTGCCCGTGTTGCGGGCACCGGCCAGGCCGGGGGTGCGCCCGTTGGTGACCACCCGCACCGACCGGTCCGGGGTGGACAGTTCGGTGAGCGACACGTCCGGTTCGGACTGGTCGTACACCACGACCACCTCGACCGGCCCCGGATAGTCCTGCGCCACGATGGCCCGTACGGCGGCCCGCAGCAGCTCCGGCCGGTTGCGGGTGGGCACCACGGCGCTAACGCTCGGGTACGGGGTCACGGCTTCCGCCTTCCGTTCGGGCCGGGTCCACGCCACGGCCGCCACCAGGGTCGGTGGTGCCGCTGCGCGGCGGCGGCCACCAGGTCCTCGACGATCACTCCCACCCGCCGTACCGCGGCCCGCCGCCCGTCGGCCGCACCGGCGTCCACCGCGACGGTGAACCGTGACCGGTCGGCGAGTCCGGCGGCGAGCGTGTCCAGCAGCTCCTGTCGGGACTCGCAGAGCGCCACCAGGCCGGCCGCGCCGAGCCGGCGGGCGAACAGCAGCTGATGGTCGTCGACGTGCTCCCCACGACTCGGGTCGCGGGGCACCACGATCGGCAGGTGCCCGTGCCGGCGGGCCTCCAGGATGGTGGCCGGTCCACCGTGGCAGACCACCAGGTCGGCCCCGGCCATCGCCGCCTGCAACTCGGCGTGGCCGAGGAACGGCACCGCGTCGGGCAGGTCGTCGGCCCGGGTGTGTCCGTGCTGCACGGTCAGCATCACCTCCCCGCCGACCGTGTCGTGCCACTGGGCCAGCCAACCGACCAGCCGGTCGAACGGGTGTTTGTCGGTGCCGACGGCCACCAGCACCCGCGGCCGGCCGTCGGGGCGCGGCTCGCGCTGCTCCGGTACGCGTACCGTCGGCTCCTCGGGGGCCGGGCGGGGCCGCACCGGCGTGGCCCGGTGCCCGTCGCCGGGCGCGTCGCCGCTCACAGCAGCGTCCCCACGACTGTGGCCTCCGGGTACTGGCGGCGCTGCTCCTCCCACTGCACGAGCATCGCCGACAGGAACGGGCGGCACAGTCGGGCGGTGAGCGTCGGCGTATCGATCCGGTCGTAGACCTCGATGTAGACGGTCGGGATGCGGCGCAGCCGGGCGAGCACGACGAACGGCACCGCCACACCCGCGCCGGTCGTGACCACCGCGGCGACCCGCCGCCGACGCAGCACCCGGGCGGCCAGCCACGCGTTGCGCAGCAGGTTGCCGAGGTGGCGGGTGGTGGGATGGTACGCCGGAACGACGTCCTCCCCGGCGAGCAGCGACAGCGCCTCCGGCGTGTCGAAGGTGACCCAGCATCGTCGCCAGGTTTCGTACCAGGGCTGCAGCGCCAGCAACTGCGCCAGGTGCCCTCCGCTCGAACCGACAAGCAGCAGCACCGGCTGCTGGTCGGCTCCCTCGATGGTGTTGTCCACGCGACTCCCCACAAGTCCGCTTGACGTGTCGGTCAGCTGTGTCGTTTCTGAATGGTGTCCAGCAGGGCGGGATGCAGCGCCGGGTTCCAGCCGGCACCGGCGTCCGCCAGCCGCCAGGTCCGCAGCCACATCTCCACCAGGTAGGCATCAGCCACCAGCCGCTGCCGGGCCCGGTCCAGTCCCAGCGCGTCGCCGTGCCGGCCCAGCCACGTGTCGACCTGCCGGGCCGCCTCGGCGGCCGGTTCACCGCGCAGCACGAGGGCGCGCTGGAACGCGTCATGGGCCAGGTCGAACCCGACGGGTACCTCCGGCCCGCTGTGCTCCCAGTCCCAGGCGATGAGTTCACCCTCGTGCCGGCCGAGGTTCCACGGCACCCAGTCGCCGTGCCAGTGGCCGAACTCGACGGCGACGTCACCGTGCCGGCTGGCCAGGTCGGCGACGGCCGCCGAGGCACGGTCACCGACGGTGTCGGCGGCCCGCCGCGCCTGCGCGGTCAGCCGGGCCAGGAACGCAGAGCCGGCAAGCGGTCGGGCCGGCGCCGGTGGGCGACCCCGCCGGGCCACCGCGAGCAGCGCCGCGAGGTCGGGTGGCGGGTCGACGGGCATCCCACGGATCCGGGCCGGCAAGGGCTCGACCACCGCGACCGTCTGCCCCGCCCACGCGAACTCGGTGAGCAGGCGGGTGGTTCCGGGGTGTCCGGCTGTCCCGGCCAGCCCGGCCACCTCCCGCAGCGCCGCGGCCTCGGCGGCGACCAGCGCGCGCGTCGCGCCGTTCCAGCCGATCTTCGCGTACCCGCGGGGCTCGCCTCGGCCGTCGAACAGTTGCAGCGTCGGCTTGTGGTTCGGGTCCGGTGGGCGCACCCCGCAGGCCGCGTGCACCGGCACGCCGAGCTCGGCACCGACCCGCTCGGCGAGCAGCACCTCCGCCGGGTCGAGCCCGTCCGGCAGCGCCACGGTCAGCACCGGAAAGGGCGCCCGGTCCACCGCACCGGCCCGAGCCGCCACGCCCAGCACCGCCCGCGCCGCCCGCAGCTTCGCCGGCCGCAGGGAGTTGTACGACAGCAGTGCCGCCGCGGCGACCCGGGGTGCGCCCAACGGCAGCAGGAAACGCGCCCGGGCCACCGACGGCACCACCGCGTACCGGGCCACGACGGTGTACCCGGCCGGCGGACCGGCGGCCACGGTCACCGCGATCCGGGGGTCGGAGAAGACCGCCCGGGTGACCCAGCCCAGCCCGTCGTCGCGGCACCGAGGGTCGTCGGCGGTGGTGGCGGAGGCGGTCACGCGACCCGGTCCGGCCAGTCGAGCCGCAACCCCAGCCGTTGCCGCAGGGCCTCGTTGTGCGGGCGGTAGTACGCGGTCAGCTCGGCGCGCAGCGCCGGCTCCAGCGGCGCGGACCGCCGGTCGTTGTAGACCTTGAAGTCGGACAGGTCGAACGGGGGCAGGCCGAGGAAGTCCAGGGTTCGCTGGTAGGTCGCCCGCGCGTCCCGGTACAACTCCTCGCTGGGCAGGAAGAGAATCTGGCTGCGGTCGAAGCGTTCCAGCCACGGTTGCAGGTGCTCCAGGTACCGGCCCCGGGCCCGGTACGTGTACCAGTCGTAGGGCTCGCTGAAGTAGTTCGGCTCGGCGATCAGCCGTTCCCGCTCCCCTGCCGTGCGCTCCGCCTCGGCGGCCAGCGCGGCGGCGAAGTCGAGCGGCTCCACGCCGTTGGTCCGCCGCTCCTTCCAGTGCGAGTAGGCCCGTTCCACCGGGTCGCGCAGCAGCACGATCAGCCGTACCGAGGGCATCAGCGCGCAGACCCGCTCGGCGGCCAGCGGGTGGAACATGTACAGCGGGGCGGCCTCACCGACCCGGACCGGGCCGCCGTGGCGGTTCTCCAGCGCCTCCCGCTGCCGCAGGGTCGGGAAATGCGAGCGGTACCACGCCTCGCCGCGACTCCAGTGCTCCTCGAAGTAGTGCGAGGACTTCGTGTTCCAGGCCGGGAAGAGCCGGGGCACCAGCGGGTGCTGGATCAGGTAGTTCCACAGTGAGGTGGTGCCGCCGCGTTTGGTGCCGATGATGAGGAAGTCCGGCAACGGCCGGCGGTCGCTGGTGCGTACCCCGTAGTCGACGAGGCTCTCCCGTACCCGGTTCGTCACCTGGGTCGGCACCAACTGCTTCACCCGGTCGCGAATGGACGACACGACGAACTCACCTGCCCTTCGACGTCCGTGGGGGGGGGGGCGGCGCGGCCCCGCCCCCCGAGAGGGCCCACGGGACCCCCCGGGCCCGCCCCCCCCCCCCGGCCCCCAAAAAAACCCCC
>NZ_JBFAML010000025.1:0-94593 GCF_040660295.1 Micromonospora sp. NPDC049891 | reverse complement strand
AGAAGAACCCGTTGTGGGTGCCTTCCGTGTTCGAGCAGACCTGCCGGTCGGCCTCGGCGTGGGCGGGGCTCGCCGAGATCGCGACGGTGCCGGTGGTGGCCAACACTGCGGCGAATGCGGCGGCAGCCAGCATCCTGACGCGGCCGCGTCGGCGACTCTTACGGTGAGTGGGGACTTCGTTCATGGTGGTGTACTTCTCCCTGCGAGAGGCGGCGTGACGTGATCGGCGGGGTGCGAGTGGTTGAGGGACGGTCACCACGCGTCGATGCCGCGCCATGGTTGTACGAATTGAAGGACTGTCGGTTGTATAGGTGCTCCACTGCTGCTGTGCGTCGCCACTGACCCCCAGACTGAAGACGTTAGCGAGCATCTATATTTCCGATATCGTTATCCAACGATCGACGTCAGTCAAGGAATGTCGTCCGACCGGCTCCACCGACCAACCAGGCGGATGCCGCCACCTGGTACGTGCGGGCGGCGTGGGGGCAGGAGCACACGGCTCAGCCGGCCGAGCGCTCCCAGTCGATCGTGGGCAGGCCGGCGTCGGCGAGCGCCTTGTTGGCCGCGCTGAACGGCCGGCTGCCGAGAAAGCCGCGGGGATTCATCGGGCTCGGGTGGCCCGCCTCCAGGACCACGTGCTGCGGGTTCGTGACAAGCGTCGCCTTCTTGCGGGCGTAGCCGCCCCAGAGCAGGAACACCACCCGGGAGTCCAGCGCGTCGAGTGCCCGGATGGTCGCGTCGGTGAACTCCTCCCAACCCCGGTTGGCGTGCGAGCCGGGCGTGCCCTGCCGCACGGTCAGCACCGAGTTGAGCAGCAGCACACCCTGCGCCGCCCAGCCGTCGAGGTTGCCGCTGGGCGGCCTGGGCACGCCCAGATCCTCGCCCAGCTCCTTGAAGACGTTGCGCAGCGACGGCGGCACCGACACCCCCTCGCGCACGCTGAAGCTGAGCCCGTGGGCCTGGCCGGCGCGGTGGTAGGGATCCTGCCCGAGGATCAACACCCGACAGTCCGACGGTGCGCAGAGCCGATAGGCCGAGAACAGATCCTCGACCGGCGGGAAGACCGGGCCGGCGGCGTACTCCCCGGCGACGAACCCGGCCAACGCGGACACCCGGGCCGGGTCGAGATGGGGGGTCAGCACCGCCCGCCACTCGTCGGGGAGCAGCGCCAGCAGGTCGAGAGCGGGGGTGTCGTCGGGCATCGGCAACCTCTCACCGGTCGGAACGTCTGCGGACACCGTAGGTGCCGGGTACGCACTGTAGGTATCAGGTACGACAGTGCTCAGCCCAGGGCCGCGAGGCGCTCCGCCCAGTCGCCACCGACCGGATCCAGCTCCGCCGTGCGGGTGTCGTCGTCGTGCCGGTGCAGGCGGATCCGCAGATGGGCGTCGGCCAGCTGTTCGACAAGTCCTTCGCCCCACTCGACAACTGTCACCGACTCGTCGACCGAGGCGTCGAGGTCGAGGTCGTCGATCTCGGCCCGGGGGTCGCCCGCGTCACCCAACCGGTACGCGTCGGCGTGCACCAGCGCCACCTCCCGCCCGCCGGCCGGGTCCGGGCGGTGCACCCGGGCGATCACGAACGTCGGCGAGGTGATGTCACCGAGCACCCGCAGACCGGCGCCGATCCCCCGGGTCAGCGCGGTCTTGCCGGCACCCAGCGGGCCGGTGAGCAGCACCAGGTCACCGGCGCGCAGCAGCCCGGCCAGCCGGCGCCCGAAGGCGTACGTGTCCGCGACAGTCGGCAGCACGACCTCGGTCACGAGCCGTCCCGCCCGCAGGTGCCGAGGAAGCGGAGCAGCGCGGCGTTGACCTCGTCGGCGTGCTCCAGCATCACCACATGGCCACTGTCGGGGATCCTGACGAACTCGGCGTGCGGCAGCCGCCGGACGATCTCCTCGGAATGCGTCACAGGGGTGATCATGTCCCGGTCTCCGACGACCACCAGCACCGGCGTGCCGGCCAACGCGGCAAGCGCCGGGAACCGGGAATGGGTCGCCAGGGTGCGCAGGTAGCGGGTCACCGTGTCGGCGGAGGTACGGGAGTTCATCTCCTCCACGTACGACACCAGGGCCGGGCTCGGCTGGCGGGTGCCGAAGCCGTACCTGCGGGTCAGCAGCCAGGCCACGTTCGTGGTCGAGCGGCGGGCCCTGTCGATCACCGCCCCGCCGTACCGGGTGACGTTGCCCGCCATGTAGAGCACCGGCGCACCCACCCGACCCAGCAGGGCGGGCGCGACCAGCTTCGTTTCCGCCATCAGCCCGCCCGATGTGGCCATCAGCACGGTGCCTACCACCCGGTCGCCGAACATCTCCGGATACAGCTCGGCCAGGGCCATGATGGTCATGCCGCCCATCGAGTGACCGACCAGCACCAGTGGCCCCTCCGGAGCGGCCTCGTCGATCACCCGGCGCAGCGTACGGCCGAGCGCGACCAGGTCGTACTCGCCGCTCTCCAGCCGCCCCGACCGGCCGTGCCCCGGCTGGTCGTACGCGACGATCCGGTGCTCGCCCCGCTCGGCGAGCAGCTTGCGCTGGAAGTGGAAGGTCCCCATGTCCAGGCAGAAGCCGTGCACCAGCAGCACTGTCGGGTTGCCCTCGACCGGCTGGGTCGGCTCGACCACCTCGACGTGGATGTCGGTGCCGTCGCTCATCTCCAGCCGGTACGCCTCGTCGTACCGCTGATCGCCGAAGACCTCGTCGGCGTACGCGTCGGTGGGGTCCGCCTTCAGCCGGCGGACCAGGGCGCGTTCCGTGGCGACGCCGGCCGCCAGTCCGGCGGCGGCCACCCCCAGCGCGGCACCGACCAGACCGGCGGCCTTCCCGGCGGTGGTCCGGGGCCGCGGAATGTGCCAACCGGTCATGCCCGGTCGCCGTCGTAGACGCGGGGTACCCGGGTGCTGCCGAACCGGGTGACGATCTCGTAGTTGATGGTGCCGACGGCCTCGGCCCAGTCGTCGGCCGTGGGCTCCCCCTCGGACCCGTCGCCGAACAGGATCGCCACATCGCCCGCGGCCACCGGGTCGTCGCCGCAGTCGAGCACGAACTGGTCCATGCAGACCCGACCGGAGATGGTCCGGCGGACCCCGCCGAGCTGCACCGGGCCGGAGTTCGAGGCGTGCCGGGGCACCCCGTCGGCGTAGCCGAGCGGCACCACGGCCAGGTTCGCCTCCCGCTCGGTCGTGTAGGTGTGGCCGTAGGAGACGCCCGCACCGGCCGGCACCCGCTTGGTCAGCATCACCCGGGCGCGGGCCGTCATCGCCGGACGCAGCCCGTACGTGTCGCCCGCCACCGGGGAGAGGCCGTAGACGGCAAGCCCCGGGCGGACCAGGTCGAAGTGGGTGTCCGGGCGGGTCAGGGTGGCCGCCGAGTTGGCCAGGTGCCGGTAGCGCGGGCGCAGCCCGGCCCGCTCGACCATGGCCAGGCCCTCGTGGAAGACAGCCAACTGCCTATCGGTGGTCGGATGGCCGGGCAGGTCCGCGTACACGAAGTGGCTCCACACCCCCACCACCTCGACAAGTCCGTCGGCCTGTGCCTTCGCGGCGGCGTCGAGCAGGGCCGGCCAGTCGGCGACCGTCGCGCCACCTCGCGCCAGCCCGGTGTCGATCTTCAGGTGCAGTCGGGCGGGCCGCCCGGCCGTCCGGCTCGCCTCCAGCATCTCGTCGAGCTGCGGCAGGCTGGCCACCCCCAGGTCGATGCCGGCCGTCACCCCGGTGTGCAGCGGTAGCCCCGGCGCGAGCAGCCAGGCCAGCACCGGTGCGTCGAGGCCGGCCGCGCGCAGTGCCAGCGCCTCGTCCAGGGTGCAGACGCCGAGCCAGTCCGCCCCCGCGTCGAGCGCGGCCCGGGCCGCCGGAACCATGCCGTGGCCGTAGCCGTCGCCCTTCACCACCGCCATCAGTTCCGCGCTGGTGCCGGCGCGCAGCCGGTCCACGTTCTCCCGGATCGCGTCAAGGTCGACACGTACCTCGGCCTGCCACATGCTCCCACCCTACTTTCCGCCCTGATCACCACGGCGGGTACTCAGGGCAGACGCGCCAGCACGGGACGCAGCGCGACGGCGACGTCCGACGCGGTAACCGGGCCGCTCCGGGCCGCCTCCCGGCCGGCCAGCCCGTGCAGGTACGCCGCAGCGGCAGCGGCCCGCTCGGCCGGCAACCCCGCCGCGAGCAGCGAACCGAGCAGTCCGGCCAGCACGTCGCCGGTGCCACCGGTGGCCAGGGCGGGGCTGCCGGTCGGATTGACGTACGCCCGTCCGTCCGGCGTGCCGATCACCGTGCGATCGCCCTTGAGCAGCACCACCGCGTTCATCCAGGCGGCCAGTCGCAGCGTGGCGGCGACCCGGTCGGCGCCCGGCTCCTCCCCGCAGAGCCGGGTGAACTCCCGATCGTGTGGGGTGACCACGATCGGCGCGTCCCGTCGGCGCAACTGGTCGGCGAGGGAGCCGTCGACGAGCAGGGTCAGCGCGTCGGCGTCCAGCACCACCGGCACCGGCGCGGCGAGGACGGTCCGCAGCTCGGTGGCCGCCCGCTCGTCGGTGCCCAGTCCCGAGCCGCACACCCAGGCCTGCACCCGGCCGGCATCGGACACCCGGCCGGTGGCGATCACCGAGGGATGCTCGCGGACCACCTCGTCCCGGGCACCCCCGGCGTAGCGGACCAGGCCGGTCGGACCGGCGAGCGCGCCGCCGACGGAGAGGACCGCCGCGCCGGGGTACGTGGCGGAGCCGGTGGCCACTCCGACCACGCCCCGGGAGTACTTCTCCGAGGTGGGGCCGAGCCCGGGCCACCAGTCGGCCACGTCGGACCACTCCACCACGTGCAGCGCGGGGCTGCCGCGCAGCCACGGCGTCAACCCGATGTCGACAAGTTCCACCTCGCCGGCCAGCGCGGCGGCGGGGCCGACCGCCAGTGCCGGTTTCAACGCGCCGAACGCCACGGTCACGTCGGCGCGCACCGCGTTCGGACGGCCGGACGACGTCAGCGGCACCGCCCCGGTGTCCACCGTGACGCCGCTGGGCACGTCCACCGCCACCACCGTCGCCCGTTCGCCGTCACGCCCCCGGTGCCGTAGCAGACTCGCGGCCAACTGCTCAGCGGTCTCCCGCAGCCCACCGCTGCCGCCGATGCCGACGATCCCGTCGAGCACCACGTCGACCACGGCCGGCGGTCGCGACACGACCCGTCCCCCGGCCGCACGCAGCGCGGCCAGCCCTTCGCCGTGCACCCGCTCCGGGGTGAGCAGCAACGCCGACACGGCGGCACCGCGCCGGGCGAGCCGGGCGCCGGCGTACAGGGCGTCGCCGCCGTTGTCGCCGGAGCCGACGAGCAGCAGTACCGGCGCGGCGTACACCCCACCCCGCTCGGCGAGCAGCAGCGCGCAGCGGCGGGCCAGCCCGGCGGCGGCGCGTTGCATGAGCGTGCCGGGCGGCAGGGTGGCCATCAGGGCCGACTCCGCCGCGCGTACGTCCGCCACTCGCCAGACCGGTCTCATGCCACACCCCGTTTCCCGCGCCCACCGGCGCGCCCGACGCTCAGCGCTCCGCCACCACCATGGCGGAAGCGATCCCACCGTCGTGGGACAGCGAGAGATGCCAACGATTGACGCCACGTTCGATGGCCGCCGCGGCGACCGTGCCCGAGACCGCCAGCCAGGGCCGTCCGTCCTGGTCCGGCACGACCTCGCAGTCGTGCCAGTTGAGCCCGGCCGGTGCGCCGAGCGCCTTGGCCACCGCCTCCTTGGCCGCGAAGCGGGCGGCCAACGACTCCGGCGACCGCCGACTGCCGGCGGCGGTGAACCGCTCGGCCTCGGTGAACAGCCGCTCGGCGAGCAGCGGAGTGCGCGCCAGCGCCCGGGCGAACCGGTCGACAAGCACCACGTCGATGCCGACGGCGACGATCACCCGGCCAACCCTACCGGCGCGGGGACGGCAAGATAGCCGTCGGCCACGCGTCCGGCAACGCCTGTGGACGAAGCAGGGGTACGTCCGGCGCCGGCTGTCCACAGGGCACCTCCGCCGGCACCGCCACCGCCTAGCGTCGGCGTCGTGCTGACCCAGGTGGGAGGAACGATGGCCGAGGAGAAGCTGGCCGTACGGCCGGAGCTGCTGCACCGGGTCGGGCGGGCGCTGGGTGACACCGGCTACCGGCTGGCGCACGGGCTGGCCGACGGTCCGGTGCTGACCGCGCCGGCCCGGGAATGGTCGACGGCGCGGGCGCTCGCCGGTCTGGAGGCGGCCGTGCACGCCTGGTCCGGGCGGCTCGGTGCCCGGGTGGCGGAGACCAGCGACGCGGTCCGCGCCGCCGCCGGAGCGTACGAGTCGGTGGACGCCAGGGCCGCCGCCCGGCTCGCCGCCCTGTCCCGATGAGCGCACCGGTGCCTGTCGCCTACACCCAGCTCTCCACGGTCGACCCGGCCGCGTGGCGGGCCACCGGATCGGCCTGGGCGAGCCTGGCCGGGGTGGCCGAGCGGCGGGCCGATGAGCTTGCCGACGGCGGCGCCACACTGCGCACCGGCTGGTCCGGCAGGGCCGCCGAGTCGGCAGGTGCCCGGCTGTCCGGGCTGCGCGAGGAACTGGTCGCGCTGGTTCCGGTCGCGATCGAGACCGATCAGGTCCTCGCCGAGTTCGCCGCCCGGTTGGTGGCCGCCCGGGCCCGGCTGGCGGCAGCCGTGGCGTTGGCCGCCGCCACAGGTGTGCTTATCGACCGCCGGGGAGGCGTACGCGCCGATCCGGCCCGGGTGCCACCGGACCCGGGCGGCCTGACGGTGCACCAGGTGGCCACGGCCCTGCGGGACGCCCTCGACCTGGCCGCCACGGCCGACGGCGAGGCCACGACACGACTCGCCCGGCTGACCGAGGCCGCAGGTGCCGGCTGGACGGCCCAGCCACCGGCGTACCCACCGCCGAACGCCGAGCCCGGTGTGGTGCGGCGCTGGTGGGCCGGGCTCACCCCGGCCGAGCGCCGCTGGTTTGTGGTGCACGAGCCGGAGCTGACCGGGCGACTCGACGGGGTGCCGGCCGACGCCCGTGACCAGGCCAACCGGCTGCTGCTCGCGGCCCGGCGGGCGGCGCTCGTCGAGCGGTGGGAGCAGTTGCTGGCCCGGGTGCCCCGAGGCCCGCTGGAGGTGGCCGGGCTACGCGGTGTCGAGGCCAGGCTGTCCGGCCTGGACGCGCTGGTCGACCGGCTGGCGTCGACCCAGCAGCCACGGGCCTACCTGCTGGGTCTGGACGTCGGCGGCGAAGGGCGGGCGGTGGTGGCGCTGGGCAACCCGGACCGGGCCACTGATGTGCTCACCTACGTGCCGGGGATGACCGCCGGGCTCGACGACGCCACCGGCGAGCTGGGCCGGGCGGCGCGGGTGCTGGCCCGCTGTGCCGAGCTGGCCCCGGGTGAGCAGACCTCGGCGGTGCTCTGGCTGGATTACGACGCCCCGGATTTCCTGCACGAGGCGGCCTGGGACGGGCAGGCCCGCGCGGCCGGGGAGGCGCTGCACCGGTTCCAGGAGGGACTGCGGGCCACCCACGACGGCCCGCCGGGCCGACAGACCGTGCTCGGGCACAGCTACGGGTCGCTGGTGGTGGGCACCGCAGCTCGCGATCACGGCCTTGCCGCGGACGCGCTGGTCTTCGTCGGCTCACCCGGGGTCGGCGTGACGCACGCGGCCGATCTGGGACTGCCACCCGGGCAGGTGTGGGCCAGCACCGCACCGGACGACGTGATCCGGCTGACCCGCCCACCTGACGAGTTGGGCCGGCGGGCGGTGCTCGGTGCCTCCCCGGTCGGCACGATCGCCGGCTGGCTGGCCGGGTCGGGCGACGAACGTTGGTTCGGGCGCGACCCGGCCGAGCCGGGTTTCGGGGGCCGGACGTTTCCCAGCGGCCGCTACGGCCACACCGGCTACTGGCATCCGGACAATCCGGCGCTGGACGGCATGGCGCGGGTGGTGCTGGGCCGGTGACCGGTCGCCGACTACTCCACGGTGACGGACTTGGCGAGGTTGCGCGGCTGGTCGACGTCGTGGCCCCGGGCGGCGGCGATCTCGGCCGCGAGCACCTGGAGCGGCACCGTGGTGACCAGCGGGGCGAGCAGGGTGGGCGTACGCGGGACGTAGATCAGGTGATCGGCGTACCGGACGACCGACTCGTCGCCCTCCTCGGCGATGACGATGGTGCGGGCACCGCGCGCGCGTACCTCCTGGATGTTGGAGACGACCTTGTCGTGCAGCATGCCCCGACCCACCGGCGACGGGACGATGCAGATGACCGGGGTGTTCTTGTCGATGAGCGAGATCGGGCCGTGCTTCAGCTCACCTGCGGCGAAGCCCTCGGCGTGCATGTACGCCAGCTCCTTGAGCTTGAGCGCGCCCTCCAACGCCACCGGGTAGCCGACGTGCCGGCCGATGAACAGGATCGTCGGTTCGCCGCGCAGCTCGCGGCCCAGCTCGCGGACCGGCTCGACCCGCCCGAGCAGATCCCGCAGCTTGTCCGGCACCTGATGGAGCTGCTCGACCACGGCCGCCACCTCGTCGGCGAACTTGACGCCGCGCACCTGGGCCAGGTGCAGCCCGATCAGGTAGCAGGCGACCAGCTGGGTGAGGAACGCCTTGGTGGAGGCGACGGCGATCTCCGGCCCGCCGTGGGTGTAGAGGACAGCGTCGGACTCCCGGGGAATCGTGGAGCCGTTGGTGTTGCAGATCGCCAGCACCCGGGCCTTCTGCTCCTTGGCGTGGCGCAGCGCCATCAGGGTGTCCATGGTCTCGCCGGACTGCGAGATCACCACGATCAGGGTGGACCGGTCCAGCACCGGGTCGCGGTAGCGGAACTCGCTGGCCAGCTCCACCTCGCAGGGGATCCGGGTCCAGTGCTCGATGGCGTACTTCGCCACCATCCCGGCGTGGTAGGAGGTGCCGCAGGCGACGATGAAGACCTTGTCGACGTCGCGCAGGTCCTGGTCGCTGAGGCGGACCTCGTCGAGCATGATCTCGCCGGTCTCGGTGAGCCGCCCGAGGAGCGTGTCGGCGACCGCCTCCGGCTGCTCCGCGATCTCCTTGAGCATGAACCAGTCGTAGCCGCCCTTCTCGGCGGCGGAGGAGTCCCAGTCGATGTGGAAGTCCTTGCCGCTGGCCGGCTGGCCGTCGAAGTCGGTGATCTCGATGCTGTCACCGGTGATCAGGACGATCTGGTCCTGGCCCAGCTCGACCGCGTCCCGGGTGTGCTCGATGAACGCGGCGACGTCGCTGGCGAGGTAGTTCTCCCCGTTCCCGCGGCCGACCACCAGGGGTGAGTTGCGGCGGGCGCCGACCACCGCGTCGGGAATCGCCGAGTCGACGGCGAGCAGTGTGAAGGCGCCTTCCAGCCGCTGGCAGACCACCCGCATGGCGGCGGTCAGCAGCTGCGGCCCGTCCGGCTGGCCGGCCGCCCGCAGGTCGGTCAGGGCAGCCGAGAGCAGGTGCGCGGCGCACTCGGTGTCGGTGTCGCTGGTGAAGGTGACGCCCTTGTCCTCCAGCTCGGTACGGAGCTTGGCGAAGTTCTCGATGATGCCGTTGTGGATCACCGCGACCCGCCCGTCGGGCGACAGGTGTGGATGGGCGTTGCGGTCCGTGGGACCGCCGTGGGTGGCCCACCGGGTGTGTCCGATGCCGGTGGTGCCGTCGCCGATGCCGATCGGGCTGGCGGCGCAGCCGGCCGGGTCCTCGGCCGCCCGCTCGGAGAGCACCTTCTCCAGGTTGGCCAGCTTGCCGGCCTTCTTCTCGGTCAGCAGCTCGCCGTCGCAGACGACGGCGACGCCGGCCGAGTCGTAGCCGCGGTACTCCAACCGCCGCAAGCCGTCGAGCACGATGCCGAGCGCCGGTCGGGCGCCGGCGTAACCCACGATTCCACACATGGGTGGCAGCCTAGCTAGTTTCGCTCACGATGTCTGCTCGAAAGCGGGGTAAACAATCACTGAATTTGAGCGATCTGGCTTTGGCGGTGAAGGCTGCCACAAAGCACGCATCCGGTGGCGGGCGGGCCGGCAGCTCCCACCCGTACCCTGACGGGCGTGACGAGCAGCGCTGTCGACCCGCTGGTGGCCCGGATGCGACAGTTCGGGACGACGATCTTCGCCGAGATGTCCGCCCTCGCGGTGCGTACCGGCGCGGTGAACCTGGGGCAGGGTTTCCCGGACACCGACGGCCCGCCCGAGATGCTCGCCGCCGCGGCACAGGCCCTGGCCGCCGGCCGCAACCAGTACCCACCCGGTCCCGGCGTTCCCGAACTACGGGCGGCCGTGGCGGCACACCAGCGCCGCTTCTGGGGACTGGAGTACGACCCGGACGGCGAGGTGGTGGTGACCGCCGGAGCCACCGAGGCGGTCGCCGCGGCCATCCTCGCCCTCTGCGAACCCGGCGACGAGGTGGTCTGCTTCGAGCCCTACTACGACTCGTACGCCGCCTCGATCGCCCTGGCCGGCGCGATCCGGCGACCGGTGACCCTCCGACCCGACAGCGACGGGCGGTACGCCTTCGACTCGGACGAGTTGCGGGCCGCCTTCGGTGCGCGTACCCGGCTGGTGCTGCTGAACTCGCCGCACAACCCGACCGGCAAGGTGTTCACCCCGGACGAGCTGGCGCTGGTCGCGCAGCTGTGCCAGGAGCACGACACGTACGCGGTCACCGACGAGGTGTACGAGCACCTGGCCTTCACCGACGCCGCGAGTGGGCACGTGCCGCTGGCCACGCTGCCCGGGATGCGCGAGCGCACCCTGCGGATCTCCTCGGCCGGCAAGACCTTCTCCTGCACCGGCTGGAAGGTGGGTTGGGCCAGTGGGCCGGCGGCGCTGGTGTCGGCGGTCCTGCGGGTCAAGCAGTTCCTCACCTTCGTCAACGCCGCGCCCCTGCAACCCGCGGTGGCGGTGGCACTCGCCCTGCCCGACGACTACTTCACCGCCTTCCGGGCCGACCTGCAGGCCCGCCGTGACCAACTCGTCGACGGGCTGAACGCCGCCGGGTTCCAGGTGCTCAACCCGGAGGGCACGTACTTCGTCACCGCCGACATCACCGCCCTCGGTGGCACCGACGGGGTCGACTTCTGCCGCACGCTGCCCGAGCGGTCCGGCGTGGTGGCGGTACCCACCCAGGTCTTCTACGACGACCCTGAGGCCGGTCGGCGGTTGATCCGGTTCGCCTTCTGCAAACGCCCCGAGGTGCTGGCCGAGGCGGTGTCCCGGCTGCGCCGGCTGCCCGAGGTCCGCTGACCGGACCGGCGTCAGTTCGGGGCGTGGGCCGTACCGGTGTCGACCGGCGCCGCACCGACCGCCGACCGCGCGGCCCGGGCTCGCCGCCGCGCCGCCGACCAGGCCAGCACCATCGCCGCGAGGAAGAGCGCGGGTGCGAGCTGAGCGAATTCGACCGCCGAACGGATGTCGTCGGTGACCGCGAGGTAGCGGGCACGCTCGGCCGCATCCTGCCATTCCTCAGGATCCAGCCCGAGATAATCGTGCACGAGGACGAGCGTGCAGGCCGCCGGCACCGTGACGAGCAGCAGGGGCAGCCGGCCTCGGGTCGACCGACGTAGCACGGCCCACCAGGTCAGGGCGGCGAGTGCCAGCGTGCCGACCATGGTGAGCACCGATGCGGTGCCGAAGGTGGGCCACCAGACGTCGCGCCGGTCCAGTCCGTCAGCGGTCGCGCCGTACACGGTCAGCCAGGGCAGCGCGAGGCCGGCGAGCAGCGCCAAGGTGCCGGCCGCGGCAGCGACGATCCGGCCGGCGCCCGGCCACCAACTGGCCAGCACCACGGCGGCGAGGGCTGCCACGACGAGCACCGCCAACGTCAGCCCGGAGCTTTCGTAGGCGAACCAGATGGCCCCGTAGTCCCGGTCCAGGGCGGGCGCCACCCGGCGCACGATCTCAGCCCAGCGGGCGGCACCCTCGTCGGGCGTCGACGAGAGGCGATAAGCGGCACCGGCCAGGACCGTCGACGTGGCCAGCAGGGCGCCACCCGCCGCGACGGCGGCGGCCCGTCCCGCGTACCCGGGCAGCATCACCGAGGCCAACGTCAGCAGCACCAACGGCACCACCAGGAGCAGGTACGCCCATCCCCACCCGCCGATCTCGGTGACGCTGAGCCCGACCGTCGAATCCTGGTAGAGGAGCGAGCCGGCCCGGCTGCCCAGCACCTCGATCGTCACCTCGGACCACGGTGTCGCCACGGAGCCGATGATCAGCCCCAGGACGATCATGATCATGAGCAGTCGGCCCCAGCGGGCCCCGAGCCAGCTCTGCGGCGCGCCGGGCGACGCCTCGTCCAGCGCACTGTCGGTGGGTTGCCCGACGGAACCAGGAGAAGCTGGGTGGGACACAGTCACCCCCGTGAGACGTGGTGTCCGCCCCTACGGCGGCCGGCGGTCATCGTCCCACGGCACCCTACACAGTAGGGGGACGCCCGTCCGGCCACGGTGGAGCCGATCACCGCAGGCGGTCAGGGTCAGGCCGGGCTGGCGGTTCGGACGTGGGCGGCGATGCGCTCGGCGACGTCGCGGGCCGTCTGCTCGGTGGCGGCCTCGACCATCACCCGGACCAGTGGCTCGGTACCCGACGGGCGCAGCAGCACCCGGCCCGTCTCGCCCAGCTCGGCCTCGGCCCGCTCGACCTCGGCGCGTACCGCGGGCGCGGCGGCGCCGACGGTGCGGTCACCGACCGGCACGTTGATCAGCACCTGCGGCAGCTTGGTGACCACGCTGGCGAGGTCCGCCAGGGAGCGGCCGGTGGCCGCGATCCGGGCCATCAGGTGCAGCCCGGTGAGCACACCGTCGCCGGTGGTCGCGTACGCCGGCATCACGATGTGCCCGCTCTGCTCGCCGCCCAGGGCGAGCCCGGAGGCCCGCAGCTCCTCAAGCACGTACCGGTCGCCGACCTTGGTCTCGACCAGCCGGATGCCCTCGGCGGACATGGCCAGGCGCAGGCCGAGGTTGCTCATCACGGTGGCGACCAGGGTGTCCCCGGTCAGCGTGCCGGCCTCCCGCATGGCCAGCGCCAGGATCGCCATCACCTGGTCGCCGTCGACCTCCTCGCCGTCGGCGGTCACGGCCACGCACCGGTCGGCGTCGCCGTCGTGCGCGATGCCGAGATGCGCCCCGTGCTCCACCACCGCCTGGCGCAGCGCCTCGATGTGGTTGGAGCCGCACTCGTCGTTGATGTTGAGCCCGTCCGGCTCGGCGTGGATCGCGATGACCTCGGCACCGGCCTCCCGGTAGACCGCCGGAGCCACCTCGGCGGCGGCGCCGTTGGCGCAGTCGACCACCACCTTGATCCCGTCGAGCCGGTGCGACGCCGTTCCGACGACGTGCTGCACGTAGTGGTTCGCACCGTCGAGCAGGTCGTGCACCCGACCCACTCCCGCGCCGATCGGGCGCTCCCAGGCGCTGGCGGCGTTGGCCTCGATCGCCGCCTCGATCCGCATCTCGATCTCGTCGGGCAGTTTGTGGCCGCCAGCGGCGAACAGCTTGATCCCGTTGTCCGGCATCGGATTGTGCGAGGCCGACAGCATCACCCCGAGGTCAGCCTTGGCCTCCGCG
The DNA here is from genome assembly GCF_040660295.1 of Micromonospora sp. NPDC049891. NCBI lineage: Bacteria > Bacillati > Actinomycetota > Actinomycetes > Micromonosporales > Micromonosporaceae > Micromonospora > Micromonospora sp. NPDC049891. Next base: position 81,043 of record NZ_JBFAML010000025.1, on the reverse strand, counting down.
GTGAGGAACGCCACCGCCGGCGTGGGCAGCACGCCGACCCGGATCACCGTCGCGCCCGCGCTGGTCAGCCCGGCCACCACGGCCGCCTCAAGCATCTCGCCGCTGGCCCGGGTGTCCCGACCCACCACGGCCAGCGGGGCGCGGCCACGGTCCGACTCGGCGAGGGTGTGGGCGGCCGCGACGGCCACCGAGAGCGCCAACTCCGGGGTGAGATCGGCGTTCGCCCGCCCGCGTACGCCGTCCGTGCCGAACAACCGGCCCATACCCACAACCTCCGATGAACTGCCGATACAGGGAAGAATGCCTTGTCGCGAGCGACGGAAACGGCCGGCCCACCTCCCCTGTCGAGGGGAGGCGGACCGGCCGTCCGTCAGAAGTACAAGGTGCGGCTGGAGATCAGCGCTTCGAGTACTGGGGAGCCTTACGGGCCTTCTTGAGGCCGTACTTCTTGCTCTCCTTGACCCGGGCGTCCCGGGTCAGGAAGCCGGCCTTCTTCAGCGCCGGGCGGTCGTCGGGCTCGCTGACGATGAGCGCCCGGGCGATGGCCAGCCGCAGCGCACCAGCCTGGCCGGTGGTGCCACCGCCACGCAGGTTGGCGATGACGTCGAACGCCTCGGGCTTCTCGGCGGTCACCAGCGGATCCTTGATCAGCTGCTGGTGCACCTTGCTCGGGAAGTACGCCTCCAGGTCACGCCCGTTGCAGGTGATCTTGCCGGTGCCCGGCACGATGCGCACCCGGACGATGGCCTCCTTGCGCCGACCCACGGTCTGGATCGGGCGGTCTCCACGAGGCGCGCGCGCGACGGGCGCCGGCGCCTCGGTGGCCTCAGGGGCGACCTCGGTGGCGGTGATGTCGGTCATGCTGCTTCCTTCGCCCGCGCTCACTGCGCGATCTGCTTGATCTCGAACGGCATCGGCTGCTGCGCGCCGTGCGGGTGCTCGGCACCGGCGTAGACCTTCAGCTTCTTGATGAGCTGACGGCCGAGCTTGTTGTGCGGGAGCATCCCCTTCACCGCCAGCTCGATGGCCCGCTCGGGGCGCTTGGTCAGCAACTCCTCGTAGCCGACCTGCTTCAGGCCACCCGGGTAGCCGGAGTGCCGGTAAGCGATCTTCTGCTGGCGCTTGTTGCCGGTCAGCGCCACCTTGCCCGCGTTCACGATGACGACGAAGTCGCCCGTGTCGACGTGCGGCGCGAAAGTCGGCTTGTGCTTGCCCCGCAGCAGCGTGGCGGCGTGGGTGGCCAGGCGGCCCAGCACGACATCAGAGGCGTCGATGACGTGCCACTGACGCTCGATCTCACCCGGCTTCGGGCTGTACGTACGCACAGGTCTACCTTGTCTCGTCGTCGGTCTGGGGTCGCGCGCCGAGGTGACCAGGACATCCCAGCCGGACCAGCGCGCACGAACGACCAAGCGTACCTCAGGCGGCACGCCTCTAGATGTCGTACAACAGCAGGCAACGATACCCGCAGCCCCGCCGGCCGGTCAAAACGGGGTCCGGCCGGCGGGGCAAGTGGGGCCGACATGACGGCCGTCACACCCCCGCGCGGGCCATCCGGCTACCCGGACGCAGGTACGCCACCCAGGTGACCACCAGCAGCACCAGGAAGAACCCGACGTAGAAGCGCAGTGCCGGCTGGATGCCCCCGTAGGTCGACCGGGCCCAGGCGTAACAGATCGGCACCAGGAAACCGCCGAAGGCACCGACCGCGGAGATGATGCCCAGGGCACCGGCGGCCTGCCGACGCATCGCCAGCATCACCTCGGGCGCGCCGCCCTGCTCCTCGCCCTTGATCTGGAAGATCCTGCTGATCATCCGGTAGGTCGAACCGTTGCCGACGCCGGTGGCCACGAAGAGCAGCAGGAAAGCCACGAAGAACAGGCCCATGCTGCGTCGTTCGACCGACCAGAGCGCGCCCAGGGCACCGATCGCCATCAGCACGAAGCTGGCCACCGTGACCCGGGCCCCGCCGACGAGGTCGGACAGGCGACCACCGAACGGCCGGCAGAGCGAGCCCACCCCCGCGCCGAGGAACGCCCAGGCCAGCGCGACGTCCGGCCGGCCGAACACCGAGTTGAGCAGGGTGGGGAAGGCTGCCGAGTAACCGATGAAGGAGCCGAAGGTGCCGATGTACAGCAGCGACATGATCCAGGTGTCGCGGTGCCGCAGCGAGGACCAGACCGGCCGCACGTCGGCCTTCGCCTCGACCAGGTTGTCCATGAACAGGTACGCGCAGACGGCGGCGATCACCGCCAACGGGATGTACATCAGGCCGGCCCGGGCCAACGCGAGCCCGCCGCCGAGCACGATCACCTGGGGCACCACGAACTGCACGACGGCGACCCCGATGTTCCCGCCCGCGGCGTTCAACCCCAACGCCCATCCCTTCTCCCGCTCGGGATAGAAGAAGGAGATGTTGGCCATGCTGGAGGCGAAGTTGCCGCCGCCGAGTCCGGCCGTGGCGGCGATCAGCAGCAACGGCACGAAGCCGATCTCCGGGTGCTCGACCGCCCAGGCCAGTCCGGCGCAGGGCACGATCAGCAGCAACGCGGAGATGACCGTCCAGTTACGGCCGCCGAAGACCGGCACGGCGAAGGTGTACGGCAGCCGCAGCAGGGCGCCGACCCCGCTGGGTACGGCGGTCAGCCAGAGCGCCTGGCTGGTGGTGAGCTGCCAGCCGGCGTCGCCGAGCCGGACGACGACGATGCTCCAGAGCAGCCACACCGAGAAGCCGATGTGCTCGGCGAAGATCGACCAGATGAGGTTGCGCCGGGCGACACCGCTGCCGATCCGCCGCCAGAAGGCCGGATCCTCAGGTGCCCAGTGCCCGATCCACCGACCCGGTCGGCGGTCCAGGCTCTCCTCTTCGATTACCGGCGGCTGCGCGCTCGTGGTGGTCATGGCGCAGAAGCTAGGGAGCTGCCGTTACCACGGCGTTCGCCGTTCGGGTCGGCCGGGCAACGGGGAGCGCACCACCAACCGGCGGCGGTGGTGAGGAGCGCGGTGCCGGCGGAGTTGCGGTCAGAGTTGCTGGAGGATACGCAACGCCCGGTCCACCCGCCGCATCGTCTCCGCGTCGGCGACGTCCACGCACTCGGTGAACCACTTCTTCATCGGCGAGGAGATCCGGTCGGGCATCACCACCTGCTCCCCCATCGGCACCGCCAGGGGCGAGTCACGCAGCAGTGCCGCCTCCACCACCTCGGCCACGATCACGATGGGCACCGCCGTGGAGTTGTAGACATCGGAACTGATCACCAGGCCGAGGCGCTCCCGGGCTCCTTCGATCCGCCAGACCTCGCCCCTACGCAGCACGCGGCGGACCACCGAAGAGCAGATCGTCGACCATGCCGACCTCCTGGGCATCGGCGAGCGAGGCGGATTCCAGATCCAACCCGGCGCGCCCGACCGCGGCGGCGTGCGCGGCGAAGACCTCGCGCAGCGCCTTCTCCCGGGCCGCCTGGTCCATCCAGGCGGAGAGCGAGAGCCCTTCCCGCTTGGCGAACCGCCGGGCGTCCGCGATCGTCTCGTCAGCGAACGACAGAGTCACCTTGGCTGTCATACCGGCAGACTACCCGTGGGTATGACTCCTAGTCATCCCCGAAGCACTCCCCTGGCCCGCCGGGCCACCGCAGCCGACCGCCCGAACACTCCCCTGCCTGTGCTGTCGAACTGATAGCGCCGACGGCTCGACGGGACACGCAGCAGACTGGCTGGCAGGGCCCTGAGACCTCGGGGCGCCGGTTCAGCCCGGCGCGTGGCCGCCGATGACGGCGAAGCGCCACGCCTTGAAGAAGCAGTCCACGTCCACCAGGCCCACCTCGGTCAGCCAACGGCACTGCTCCGTCACCGGTGCGGGGCGGTCGTAGGCCATCCGTTGCTCGGCAGCGGCGATCTCGGCGGAATCGGAACCGAGCGCCGCGACCTGCGCCAGCCAGACGTCGTGGTAACGCCGATCCAGCTCCGGGGTCGGGCCGGCCACCTGTTCGGCGTTGACGAGGACTCCACCGGGCACCAGCGACCCGGCCGCCCGCCGGTAGAGGTCACGCTTGGCGGAGTCGTCCAGGTGGTGAATGGCCAGCGCGCTGACCACGGCGTCGTACCGCCCGGCAGGCAACGGGTCAGCCAGGTCGGCCACCACCAACCGGTGCGCGACGCCCCGGCCGGCCAACTGCTCGGCGGCGACGGCAAGCATCTGCGGCGCGGCGTCCACGAGGGTCAGCCGCACGCCGGGCACGGTGGCGGAGAGCAGCGCCGACAGCAGACCGGTCCCGGCGCCGAGATCGAGCACCTCGGGCGTACGACCGGCCGCCAGGGCGGCCCGCAACGGTGGCGCGGCCACCTCGACGGCCGTGGTGTAGAACGCGTCGAAGCAGGGCACCAGCCTGCGCCGGGCGGCGTCGTAGCTACCCGCCACCGCGTCGAACGCATCGGCCACGCTCATGACAGCCTCCCAGATAACAGGATTTTCGTTCCACATTGTAGACCTCGCGAGCCGGCTCTCAGCCGCGGTGCGGTGTGAGCGGCTCTTGACAGGACCGAAACAAACGGGACGCGGACCGGAAACTGCCCAACGGCACGCTTTGCCGACATGACAGACGGTGCACGGCCGGCGACGCGACCGGGGCGGGAGCCTCGGGAGGTGGCCACCCACTGCCCGTACTGCGCTCTCCAGTGCGGGATGGTCCTGCGCGAGGAGGGCGACGCGGTAAGCGTGCTCCCCCGCCAGTTCCCCACCAACCGGGGTGGCCTGTGCCAGAAGGGCTGGACCTCGGCGGAACTGCTCAGCCACCCGGACCGGTTGACGAGTCCCCTGCTGCGCGACCCGACCAGCGGCGAGCAGCGCCCGGCCAGTTGGGACGCCGCGCTGGACCGGATCATCACCGGCATTCGCGACGTGCAGGAGAAGCGCGGCCGCGACGCGGTCGCCGTCTTCGGCGGGGGCGGACTCACAAACGAGAAGGCGTACGCGTTGGGCCGGTTCGCACGGGTGGCACTGGGCACCCGGCACATCGACTACAACGGACGGTTCTGCATGTCGTCGGCCGCAGCCGCCGGCATGCGGGCCTTCGGCGTGGACCGGGGGCTGCCGTTCCCGCTGTCCGACCTGGGTCGGGCGGACACCCTGCTGCTGGTCGGCGCGAACCCGGCGGAGACCATGCCGCCGCTGATGCGCTGGCTGACCGAGCAACGGGAACGGGGCGGCCGGCTGATCGTGATCGACCCGCGGGTCACCGCCACCGCCCGCCAGGCCGACCTGCACCTGCAACCGCTGCCCGGCACCGACCTGGCGGTGGCCAACGCGCTGCTGCACATCGCACTGACCGAGGGGTACGTCGACGGCGAGTACATCGCCACCCGTACCACCGGCTTCACCGCGGTGCGACGCACCGTGGCGGGGTGGTGGCCGGCGCGCGCCGAAGCGCTCTCCGGCGTGCCCGTGGCCGACCTGGAGGAGACCGCGCGAGCCCTCGGCAGCGCCGGACGGGCGATCATCCTCACCGCACGCGGCGCCGAACAGCACGCCAAGGGTGTCGACACCGTCACCGGCTTCGTCAACCTCGCCCTCGCGCTCGGTCTGCCCGGCCGTCCCGGCTCCGGCTACGGCTGCCTCACCGGGCAGGGCAACGGGCAGGGCGGCCGGGAGCACGGGCAGAAGGCCGACCAGCTCCCCGGGTACCGACGCATCGACGATCTGGAGGCCCGGGCCCACGTCGCCCGGGTCTGGGGGGTGCCCGCCGACGAGCTGCCCGGGCCGGGCGTGCCGGCGTACCAGCTGCTGGACTCGCTCGGCACCGACCAGGGGCCCCGGGCGCTGCTGGTGTTCGGCTCGAACCCGGTGGTCTCCGCACCCCGCGCCGCCCGGATCGAGGGCCGCCTGCGCGACCTGGACCTGCTTGTCGTCGCCGACTTCCTGCTCTCCGAAACGGCCGCGCTGGCCGACGTGGTGCTGCCCACCGCCCAGTGGGCCGAGGAGGACGGCACGATGACCAACCTGGAAGGGCGGGTGCTGCGCCGCCGGGCGCTACGTCCGCCCCCGGCGGGTGTCCGCACCGATCTGGCGATCCTGGCCGCCCTCTCCGCGCGTCTCCGGCCGCCGGTACGGCCGCCGTCCGACGACCCGCGCACCGTCTTCGCCGAGCTGCGCCGTGCCTCGGCCGGCGGCCTCGCCGACTACGCCGGGATCAGCTGGGACCGGATCGACGCGGCCGACGGCGTCTTCTGGCCGTGCCCGGACGACGAAGGACCCGACTCCCCCCGGCTCTTCACCGACCGCTTCGCCACCGCCGACGGGCTGGCCCGGTTCCACCCGGTGGAGCACCGGCCGGCGGCCGAGGAGGTCTGCGCCGACTACCCGCTGTACTTCACCACCGGCCGGGTACTCGCCCAGTACCAGTCCGGCACCCAGACCCGCCGGGTGGCCGCGCTGCGCCGGGCGGCTCCCGAGGCGTTCGTGGAGCTGCATCCGGACCTCGCCGAACGGCTGGGCGTCGCCGACGGCGAGCCGGTACGGGTGCTCTCGCGGCGTGGCGAGTTCCAGGCACCGGCCCGATTGAGCCCCGGCATCCGACCGGACACCGTCTTCGCACCGTTCCACTGGAGTGGACGGGCACGGGCGAACTCGGTCACCAACGACGCCGTCGACCCGATCTCCGGGATGCCGGAGTTCAAGATCTGCGCGGTACGGGTGGAGAAGGCATGACCGGGCGCAGCGAGCGGGTCGTGGTGGTCGGCAACGGAATGGCCGGTGCCCGGGTGGCGGCGGAACTGCACGCCCGTGGCGAGGACCTGAAGGTCACCGTGCTCGGCGCGGAACCGCACCCCGCGTACAACCGGATCATGCTGTCCACCCTGCTCACCGGCAAGATCGGCGAGTCGGACGTGGAGTTGGCGGAGGTCGCCGGACGCGGCGTGGACCTGCGTACCGGGGTGACGGTGAGCGCGATCGACCGCGCCACCGGCCAGGTACGCACCGACGACGGCGACCGGATCCCCTACGACCATCTCGTCCTCGCCACCGGCAGCCGCGCGGTGGTGCCTGCGCTGCCCGGGCTCGACCCGGGGCGCCTCCCGGAGCGCGTGATCCCGTTCCGCACCCTTGACGACTGCCGACGCATCCTCGCCCTCGCCGGTACCGCCCGACGTGCCCTGGTGCTCGGGGGCGGGCTGCTCGGCCTGGAGGCCGCCCGAGGGCTGGCCCTCCGAGGGCTCGACGTGGGCGTGGTGCACCGGGTGCCGTACCTGATGGACCGCCAGCTCGACCCGGCCGCCGGGGCCATGCTCGCCGGTACGCTCACCAGTCTCGGCGTGAGCACCCACCTGGCGGTGGAGCCGACCGCGGTACACGCCGACGCCGCAGGGGTGCGGCTGGAACTGTCCGACGGTCGGTCGCTCGACGCCGATCTGCTGGTGCTCGCCTGCGGCGTACGCCCCGACACCGCTCTCGCCGCGGCAGCCGGCCTGGCCGTGGAACGGGGTGTGCTTGTCGACGACCGGCTGCGGACAAGTGACCGGCGCATCTCCGCGATCGGCGACTGCGCCCAGCACGACGGCACGCTGACCGGGCTGGTGGCACCGGCCTGGGCGCAGGCCCGGGTGGTGGCCCAGGTGGTGACCGGGCAGGACCCACTGGCCCGGTACCGGCCACGACCGGCGGTCACCCGACTCAAGGCGGCCGGCATCGATCTCGCCGCGATGGGTGACCCGACGGGTGGGCCCGGCGAGGAGCTGACCTTCGCCGATCCGGCCCGGGGCACCTACGCCTGGCTGCGCATTCACGACGAGCGGTTGGCCGCCGCGATCCTGCTCGGCGACAACCCCTCGGTGGGCACGGTGATTCAGTTGTTCGACCGTGGTCACCCGGTGCCCACCGACCGGCGCGCACTGCTGCTCGGCCGGGCGGTCGGCGGCGCCGTCGCGGCACCGGCCGCGTCACCGGCGCTGATGCCGGACGCGGCCACGGTCTGCCAGTGCAACACGGTGAGCAAGGGGGCCCTCGTGCGGTGTTGGCGAAACGGTGCCCGCACTGTCGACGCCGTCGTGGCGGGGACCCGGGCCGGCACCGGCTGCGGCGGATGCCGCGACGCGGTCGCCGGCATCGTCGACTGGTTGTCCAGAACGGATCCGGTGGAGGTGGGGCGATGACCGGCGGCAACGTGGTCGTCATCGGCAACGGCATGGTCGGCCAGCGGTTCGTGGACGCGCTGCGGGCCCGGGACCCACAGGGACGGTGGCGGGTCACGGTGCTCGCCGAGGAGAGCCGGCCGGCGTACGACCGGGTGCGGCTCTCGGCGTACTTCGACGGTGCCGACGAGGAGGATCTGAACCTGCACACCCCGCACGACGGGGTCGAGTTGCGGCTCGGCGAGCCGGCCACCGGCGTGGACCGGAGCCGCCGGGTGGTGACCACGTCCGCCGGCGAGTACCCGTACGACTTCCTGGTGTTCGCCACCGGGTCGTACCCGTTCGTGCCGCCGGTGCCGGGAGCGGACCTGACCGGCGTCTTCGTCTACCGGACCCTTGACGATCTCGCCGCCATCCGCCGGTACGCGAAGGACCGCCGCACCGGCGCGGTGATCGGCGGCGGGCTGCTCGGCCTGGAGGCGGCGAACGCGCTGCGCCTGCTCGGGCTGACCACAAGCGTTGTGGAGTTCGCCCCCCGGCTGATGCCGGTGCAGGTGGACACCGCCGGCGGCGCGATGCTCCGCCGCTACGTCGAGGATCTGGACGTGTCCTGCCACCTGGGCGTGGCGACCACCGCGCTGCGGCCCGGCGTGGACGGGGCGGTGGCCGCCCTGGAACTCGCCGACGGTGCGGTGCTCGACGCCGACCTGGTGGTGGTGGCCGCCGGCATCCGACCCCGCGACGAGCTGGCCCGGGCGGCCGGACTCGACATCGGTCCACGCGGCGGCGTACGTGTGGACGACGGCTGCCGGACCACCGACGAACGGATCTACGCGGTCGGCGAGTGCGCGGCGGTCGACGGCACCTGCTACGGCCTGGTCGCCCCCGGCTACGCGATGGCGGAGGTGGTGGCCGACCGGCTGGTCGGCGGCGCCGCCACCTTCCCGGGCGCGGACACCGCCACCAAGCTCAAGCTGCTCGGTGTCGACGTCGCCTCGTTCGGCGACGCGCACGGCGCGACACCTGGCTGCCTGGACGTCACCTGGACCGACCCGGCCGCCCGGGCGTACGCCAAGCTGGTCCTCTCCGACGACGCGTCGACGCTGCTCGGCGGGGTGCTGGTCGGCGACGCCAGCGCGTACCCGACGCTGCGGGCCAGCGTCGGCGGGCCGCTGCCGGCCGCTCCGCTGGCCCTGCTGGCCGGCGACAACGCGGTGGGGGCCACAGCCGGTGCCCTGCCCGCGACCGCCCAGGTCTGCTCCTGCAACGCGGTGACCCGGGCGGACATCGACACGGCCATCGCGGACGGCTGCGCCGACGTGGCCGCCCTGAAGGCGTGCACCCGGGCCGGGACGAGCTGTGGCTCCTGCGTACCGATGCTGAAGCAGTTGCTCGACGCGGCCGGAGTCGTCCAGTCGAAGGCGTTGTGCGAGCACTTCGACGTCAGCCGGCAGGAGCTTTTCGACATCGTCCGGGTACGCGGAATCAGGACGTTCTCCCGGCTGATCGCCGAGCACGGGCGGGGGCGGGGTTGCGACATCTGCAAGCCGGTGGTCGCCTCGATCCTCGCCTCGCTCGGCAACGGTCACATCCTCGACGGCGAGCAGGCCTCGTTGCAGGACACCAACGACCACTTTCTGGCGAACCTGCAACGCGACGGAAGCTATTCGGTGGTGCCCAGGATCCCGGGTGGGGAGATCACCCCGGAGAAGCTGATCATCATCGGCGAGGTGGCCCGTGACTTCAACCTCTACACGAAGATCACCGGTGGGCAGCGGATCGACCTGTTCGGCGCCCGGGTGGACCAGCTGCCGCAGATCTGGCGTCGGCTGGTCGACGCCGGGTTCGAGTCCGGGCACGCGTACGGCAAGGCATTGCGCACGGTGAAGTCCTGCGTCGGCTCCACCTGGTGCCGCTACGGGGTGCAGGACTCGGTCGGCCTGGCCGTCGCCCTGGAACTGCGCTACCGGGGCCTCCGCGCCCCACACAAGATCAAGTCGGCGGTCTCCGGCTGCGCCCGGGAATGTGCCGAGGCCCGCAGCAAGGACTTCGGCATCATCGCCACCGAGACCGGCTGGAATCTCTACGTCGGCGGCAACGGCGGCTTCCGGCCCCGGCACGCCGACCTGTTCGCCACCGACCTGTCCACGGAAGCGCTGGTCACGCTGATCGACAGGTTCCTGATGTACTACATCCGTACCGCCGACCGGCTGCAACGCACCGCCGCCTGGATCGAGGCGATGGAGGGTGGCCTGGACCATCTCCGGGCGGTGATCGTGGACGACTCACTCGGCCTCTGCGCCGAACTCGACGCCGCGATGGCCCGGCACGTGGTGTCCTACTCCGACGAATGGCGTGACGTGCTGGGCGACGCCGACCGGCTGCGCCGGTTCACCTCGTTCGTCAACGCGCCGGAGGTACCCGACCCGTCGATCACCTTCGTCACCGAACGCGGACAGCCGGTACCGGTCGGCGGACATCCATCCGGCGCGCAGGGCGGCCAACCGGTCGCGCTCGGCCTGCCGGAGGTGCGTCGATGACCACCGCGACGACGCTGAGCTGGGTCACCGTCTGCCCGTTGGATCGCCTGGACCCGGACCGGGGCGTCGCCGCCCTCGTCGCCGGGGTGCAGGTGGCGATCTTCCGGACCGCGGACGGGCTGTACGCGATCGACAACCTCGACCCGGTTTCCGGGGCGTACGTGCTCTCCCGCGGGATCGTGGGCAGCCGGGGCGAGGTGCCGACTGTCGCGTCGCCGCTGCACAAGCAGGTGTACGACCTGCGCACGGGGGACTGTCTCGACCTGCCGGGCGTTTCGGTCGCTCGGCACCAGGTCCGTTGCCACAACGGCATGGTCGAGGTGCGGCTGCGACAGGAGGGCTGATGCGCGAGGAACTGGCCGGCTTCACCATCGGGGTGACCGCCGACCGGCGGCGGGACGAACTCGCCGCGCTGCTCCAACGGCGCGGCGCCCGGGTGGTGCTCGCCCCCGCCCTGCGGATCGTGCCGCTCGCGGACGACACCGAGTTGCGCGAGGCCACCCGCGCCTGCCTGGAACGCCCACCCGACATCCTGATGGCCAACACCGGCATCGGGATGCGCGGGTGGCTGGAGGCCGCCGAGGGTTGGGGGCTCGCCGAGCCGTTGCGTGGGGTCCTCGGCGACGCGTACGTGGTGGCCCGGGGTCCCAAGGCCCGCGGCGCGATCCGGGCCGCCGGGCTGTACGACCAGTGGTCCCCCGCCTCGGAGAGCTGTGACGAGGTGGTCGACCACCTGCGTCAGCGTGGGGTGTCCGGTCAGGTGATCGCCATGCAGCTGCATGGCGAACGGCAGCCGGAATGCACCCGTGCGCTGGAGGATGCCGGCGCCACAGTCATCGAGATCCCGGTCTACCGCTGGGCCCCACCGACCGACCCGGCACCGTTGCACCGGCTGGTCGACCTGGTGGCGGGGCGGCTGGTCGACGCGGTCACCTTCACCTCGGCGCCGGCGGTGGAGGCGCTGTTGCGGGCTGCCGGCGATCGGACGGAGGCGGTGCTGGACGCGCTGCGCAGTGACGTGCTTGCCAGTTGCGTCGGGCACGTCACCGCCGAGCCGCTGGTCCGGCGGGGGGTGCCGGTGAGCGCGCCGAGCCGGGCCCGGCTCGGCGCGCTGGTCCGCACCATCGTCGACGAACTGCCCCGCCGTACGGTGACCATAAAGGTCGCCGGGCATCTGCTCACCCTGCGCGGTCACGCGGCGGTGGTCGACGGTGAGCTGCGTCCGCTGGCCCCGGCCCCGATGGCGGTGTTGCGGGCGCTGGCCCAGACCCCGGGGCGGGTGTTGTCGCGTACCGCCCTGTTGCGGACGCTGCCGCGCGGCGCCGACGAGCACGCCGTGGAGATGGCGGTGGCCCGGCTGCGGGCCGGCCTGAAGGCACCGCGCGTGGTGCAGACGGTGGTCAAACGGGGCTACCGCCTCCGCGTCGACTGAGCGGCACGCCACAGTCCACGTCGACGCAGCGGCGCACCACCCGCCGGCCCGGTCACGGCCGGGCCGGCGGGTGGCACCGAAGACTCGGGGGCCTAGCCGACCGGGGTCGGGAAGCCCCGGTCGTGCTCGGCCTGGAGTCGCGCCATGGCGTGCTCGACGACAGTCACCAGGACCCGCTTGACCGACTCGCGCTGCCGGGCGTCGGTCATCACCAACGGCACGTCCGGCGAGATGGCCAACGCCTCGCGCACCTCGTCCAGCTCGTACTGGGGTGCGCCGTCGAACCGGTTGAGCGCAACCACGTACGGCAGGTTGCGGTTCTCGAAGTAGTCGAGCGGGGCGAACGCGTCGGTGATCCGGCGGGTGTCCACCAGCACCGCGGCACCCACCGCGCCCCGGATGATCTCGTCCCACATGAACCAGAACCGGGTCTGCCCAGGCGTGCCGAATAGGTACAGGATCAGATCCTGCGCCATGGTGATGCGGCCGAAGTCCATGGCGACCGTGGTGGTCTCCTTGCCCGGCACCTTGGACGGGTCGTCGATGCCGACTCCCGCCGAGGTCATCACCGCCTCGGTGGTCAGCGGTGTGATCTCGGAGATCGCACCGACCAGCGTGGTCTTACCGACACCGAAGCCACCCGCGACGACGATCTTCGCGGAGATGATTCCCCGGCTCTGGCGGGCCCCGGCGGGGTCATAGCTCGCGAAGTCCACTCAGCACCCTTCCCAGCATTTCCATCCGCTCCTCGTAACCTGTGGCGGGAGCGGCCGTCTGTAGCGTCAACAGGCCTTCGGCCACCATGTCGGCGACCAGGACCCGGGCGACACCCAGCGGCAGCCGGGTGTACGCGGCGATCTCCGCCAGCGACTCGGGCCGGCCCTCGCAGACCATGGCGATGCGATGCTTGTCGTGCCCGGCGAAACGTGATTCGGCGATCTGGGTGGGACTGGCCACCAACACCGCTTCCAGAGCGATGTCCTGCAACGGCTCGGTCCGGCCACGGGTGACCGCGTACGGTCGGACCAACGCACCCCGTGGGTCACGTTGCCGATCCATCCGCGATCACCTCCTCTGCCTTCCGCCGGTCCGGTGCACCCGTTACGACCGCACCGCGTCCCGGGGCAGCGGCACCAGCGCGGCACCGACCCGTTCCACCAGGAGCGCCATCTCGTAACCCACCTGGCCGACGTCGCAGCTACGCGCCGCGAGCACCGCCATCGACGACCCGTCACTGATGGACATCAGGAACAGGTAGCCACTGTCCATTTCGATCACTGTCTGCAACACCCCGCCGGCGCTGAACATCCGTGCGGCGCCCTCGGTCAGGCTCACCACGCCGGAGGTGATCGCAGCGAGCTGATCCGCCCGGTCGGTGGGCAGGTCCCGCGAGGAGGCGAGCAACAGCCCGTCCGCGGACACCGCCACCACGTGGGCGATGCCCGCCACGCTGTCGGCGAAGTTGCTGAGCAGCCAACCCATGTCCTGTATGGCCGCTGGCCTGTTCATCGGCTCGTCTCCTTGGTCGAGGTGCTGTTCTGACTCGCTCCGGCCGTCCGACCACGCTGGACGCCTCGGTGGTAGGCCGACAGCAGACCGCGTACTTCGTCGGGGGTCCGGCGGCCGTGCTCACGCCCGCCGCGTGGCTCGATGCCACCGGGCACGAGCTGTGCCTGGGGCACCCGCACCGGCAGCCCCGACCGGGTGGTGCCGGCGGGGGTGGGCTCGGCCGCCCGACTGGCCCGTGACCAGCCCTCGTCGGCCGCCGTCCGCCAGGCCTCGTCCTCCGGTTGGCCGGTTTCGGGCCGGGCGGACTGCGGTGGCGCGGACGGTGGTGGCGGCGGGGGCGAGGTCGGCGGCGCGCTCGGCGCCGGACCGGTCGTGCTGGCGGACGAGGAAGTGTACGACGGTGGCGGCGCGGGCGTCGCGGCGGCGGCCGCACCCGGCGTGCGGGTTGGCAACGGACTCCGTCCCCTGGTCGGCTCGACCGGGGGCGCCGCCGGTGGGCCGGCGGCCGCCTGCGGCGCCGGCTCGTCGAACTGTGGCCGGCTGAAGATCGTGGTGACGTCGTTGCCGTGCGACCGGAACCAGACCGCCTCCATCTCCCGGAAGATGGGCGCCTCGGAGGACTGCTCGGGCGGGACGGTGATCGGACGCGTGGCGGGTGGGACGGTGGCGGCCAGGCTGGCGCCCAGCCCACGGAACCCGGAGCCGTCGAAACCGCCGCCGCCCGGCTGCTGGCCGGCGGTCGGCGCGAACCCCGTCGGTGCGGCGACCCCCGCGCCCGCGACCGGTCCCACCGGCAGCCCGGGTGCGGCGGCCTGGCTGTGGTCGCCGGTACCCCGGCTCGGCAGCGGTTCGAGGGTGGGCTGCGCGACAGTTGGCGTACCCGCGTTGAATCCGCTGAAGGCGGGCGGCGGCGTACGGGTCGGGGGTGGGTCGACGGGGGCCGCCTCGGTGGCCGGCCAGGGGGTGCCGGAGGGAGTGCCGTTGTGCCACCTGTCGACAAGGGTCGCGGTGTTGCCGCGCCCGGTGACCCCGGCCGGATCGCCGAGGCCGACCGACGCGAGCGGGGGCTGCTCGACCGCGAGCGGCTGCCGGGGCCGGGTGATCGCCTGGTCGCGACCACGCAGACTGGGCAGCACCACGGTGGCGGCGGGCAGGGTGACCTGGGCGACGGTGCCGCCCTCGACGTTGCGGCGCAGCTCGACCCGGATGCCGTAGCGGGCCGCCAGGCGGCTGACCACCGCCAGACCCATCAGGCGGAACGCCGCGACGTCGACGGTGGACGGCGCGGCGAGCCGACGATTGAGCGAATCCAGCTGCTCGTCGGTGAGACCGAGACCCCGGTCCTCGATCTGGATGAGCACGTAGTCCCGGATCCGCCGCCCGTCGGCGACCACCGTGGTGTTCGGTGGCGAGAAGCGGGTGGCGTTGTCGAGCAGTTCGGCCACCAGTCGCACCACGTCGTTGACCGCGTGGGCCGCCACCGACACGTCGGTGTCGACAGTGCCGAACTCGATCCGGTTGTAGAGCTCCACCTCGGACTGGGCGGCCCGCAGCACATCCACGAGCAGTGCGTCGTCGCGGCGCGGCACGGCCGAGTCGGCCCCGGCCAGCACGAGCAGGTTCTCGTCGTTGCGGCGCATCCGGGTGGCGAGGTGGTCGAGCTCGAAGAGCTGGGCGAGCCGCTTCGGGTCCTCCTCGCCGCGTTCGATCGCGTCCAGCTCACCGATCATGCGGTCGACGAGCGTCTGACTGCGTCGGGCCAGGTTCAGGAACATCGCCGAGACGCTGGTCCGCAGGGCCGCCTGTTCGGCGGCGACCCGGACCGCCTCCCGGTGCACGACGTTGAAGGCCAGCGCGACCTGTCCCACCTCGTCGCGGTTGTTGAGCTGGATCGGGTCGCGTACCTCGCGGACGATCTCGTCGACGCTGCCGTCGCTGACGTTGCCCATCCCCTGTAGCCGGCGCACCGCCTCCGGCAGGTCGTGGTTCGCCACGGAGAGCGCGCCTTCCCGCAGCCGGCGCAGGGAGTGGTTCAGCGAGCGGGCCAGCACCACGGCCAGGGTCACCGCGATGATCAGGGTGAGCAGCACCAGCGTCGTCTCCACGACGGCCTGCCGAATGACGTCGGTGCGGGCCTGCTCGGCCTGGGCGAGCAGCCGTTTCTGCAGCTCGATCTCGGCCCACCGCATCAGCTCGTTGACCGCGCCGATCGCTGCGGTGGCCTCCTGGGCGGTGAACGGCGCCCGCTGGTTGACCGACCGGCTGAGGTCGGTGGCGATCCGGTCGGCAAGCACCACAGCGTCACCGGAAACGGTGCTCTCGACCAACGCCCGCTGCACCGGGTCGGCGGCGAGCGAGAAGGCCACCAGCGCCTCCTGCTGCCCGGTGAGGGTGGCCACGAAGGCGGAGAACTGCTCGTTGTCCAGCCGGCCGCCGCTGAGAGCCGTGAAGGCGACCGCCTCCTCCTCGGCGACGGCCGCCTTCGCGCGGGCGAAGGCGGCGACCGCCCGGCGGGTGTCACCGAGTTCCTCGTCGCCAGGCAGCTGGGCCAGCCCGTCGCCGTAGGCGACCAGGTCGTTGAGGACCACGCCGTAGCGCAACGCCGCCTCGGCGACCTCCATCTGCTGGCGGGCGAGCACCTCCTGCCGGGTGCCGTCGAGGGTGTCCAGGTGCGCGTCGATGGCCGCGAGCCGGTCGCGGATCGCGGCCGGCGCGTCGCCGACCCGGGCCCGCTCCTCGCGGTACTCGTCGATCCGCTGCTGGGTCTGGCGAACCCGCAGGTTGTACGCGTCGGCTCGCTGCTGCGGTGCGGCGAGGAAGGCCGCCGCCGCCATCCGTTCGGCGTGCAGCTCGTTGGTCAGGGCGGAGACGTCGATGGACAGGGCCGTGAGTGCGCGGGACTGACTCGCGTCGTAGGCACCCTCACCAACGGAGACCAGGCGGACCGTGGCCAGCGCGATGACCGCCGCCACCGGCACGACCAGAATCAGCGCCAGCTTGGACCGGATCCGGGCGTCGCGCAGCCGGGGCAGCCGACCGCCGTTTTTCGGCGCGGCGTCACCGCTGGCGGGCAGGGTCGTCGGTCCGGTGCTCACGACATCGCCTCCGTCGTTTTCTTCCCGCCAGAACCGCCGATCCGTTCGTCGAGCGACGGCCGGCGCCACACGCGGCACGGCCGCGATTTCATCAGACGAGATCGTGTTTGGGAAGCCGCAGGAGGGCAGGAAACGGTCGGACGGCACGCAACCCGTGATCCGGTCAACTAATACCTACATTTCCACAGCGCCCCTGAACAGGGCATGTAACTCCAGAGTGGCCATACGTGTCGCCACAGTGAGCATTTGAAAACATCTGGTTACACCAACATGTGGGATCGGTGTCCCGAAACGCCTTCGCTGACCCGCTTGACCGCAGCGCCCGGCATTGGCAAGGTTTTGCAGGCTTCGCGCACACGGTACGGCAGCGCCGTCTCATTATCCACAGAGGACGGACGGCCCACCGGTGACCGGGTCCCGCCCGTGCCGCATCAGGAGGACAGAGTTGACCCCCTTCCGCTCCGCGACCGCCACGGCGCTCGTGTCGACAGTGCTCGCCACCACCCTCGTCGGCTGTTCATTCGGCGGAGACGAGCAGGACACGAGCCCGATCGTGATCGGTGCCGACCTGGAACTCTCCGGTGCTGCGGCCGGGGTCGGCAAGGCGTACCGGCAGGCCCTGGAACTGAAGCGCGACCAGTTGAACGCCTCGGGCGCACTGAACGGGCGCAAGGTCGAACTATTGTTGAAGGACAACCGATCCGACGCCAGTGAGTCACTGCGAAACATCGTCGACTTCAGCAACGATAAGCGGGTCACCGCCATCATCATGGGTGGCTGCAACGAATGCGCTGTCGGTGCGGTGCGCACGGTCAATGAGAACCAGATCCCGACCGTCGCGCTCGCCGCCGCCGGCGCAGTGGTGAACCCGGTCGCGGAACGTCGCTACATGTTCAAACTGGCCCCCAACGCCGACGACAACGCCGGGGCCCTCACCGTCGAACTGCGCCGCCGCAACATCGACACGGTGGGGCTGCTACGCAGCGACGACGCCTACGGCCAGGAGGGCGCCACGGCCCTGCGCCGCGAGTTCGGCAAGGTCGGCATCCGGGTGGCGGCCGAGGCGTCCGTCCGGGCGACCGACACGGAACTGGACGGGCCGGCCGGCCGGCTGGCCGCGGCCGACCCCGACGCGCTTGTCATCTGGACCCCGCCGGAGCAGGCGATGCTCGCCTCCAGCGCGGTCAAGCAGGCCAACTACACAGGTGCCCTGTTCCTCGACGCCTCAGCCGCGGGCGACCTCTTCCTCGGCGCGGCCGCCAGGTCCGCGGAACGGGCCACCCTGGTCTTCACCCAGACGATGGTGATCGACGACGTCATCGCGACCACCCCCGCGAAGGCCGCACGCCGTCAGTGGTTCCAGGACTACACGGCCCGCTTCGGCGGCTACCACGGCTCCGCCTCCTTCGCCGCGGACGCGATCCAGCTCATCGCCGACGCGGAACTGCGGGCCGGCGGACCCGTCGGCGAGATCGACCGGAACCGGCTCCGCGACGTGCTGGAGACGTCCCAGATGGACGGCCTGTCCGGTCCGATCCGGATGACGCCGGACAACCACTCCGGGCTGATGCCGCAGGCGCTGACCACCCTGATCGCCCGTAACGGCCGGTGGCGCCTGGCGAGCTGATCAGCGTCGCCGGTTGCGGTGGGTGTGGCCGCACCGCAACCGGCTCCGGGCGGTCAGGCTTGATCCCTCCGCCGGTCGCGGTGTGGCCACACCTGCGAACGGGGGGACGACGACCGACCCTCAGCCGTCGGTGATCTCTTGGGTGGCTGGTGTGGTCAGCGGCTGGAGGTGGTCTCCCGCAGCCAGGGCAGGCTGCGCCGCTCGATGAGGACCAGCGCGGCGTAGAGCAGGATGCTGACCAGGGCGACGAGGATGATCGCCGCCCACGCGGTGGCGGTGTCACCGATGCCGGCGTACTGCTGGATCACGTAGCCGAGGCCACCCTCACCGGCCTGGAACTCGCCGATCACGGCACCGATCGCGGCCAGCGGCATGGCGACCTTCAGCCCCACGAAGATCTGCGGGAGCGCGGCCGGGAAGCGGACCTTGCGGAACGCCTGCCAACGGGAGGCGTTCCAGGACCGCACCAGTTCGGCCAGTTCGGCCGGGGTGGTGGTCAGCCCGGTGGCGGTGGACAGCACGATCGGGAAGAAGCAGAGCAGGAAGACCATTGTGAGGATCGGCTTCTGGCCCCAGCCGAGCGCCACCACCAGCAGCGGGCCCAGGGTGATCTTCGGAACCGCGTTCACCGCGACGAGCAGCGGGGTGAACATCCGCTCGACCGTCCGGGAGGCGGCCAGCGCCAGGCCGATCAGCACCCCGGCCACGGCGGAGAGCGCGAAGCCGATCAGGATCTCGCCGGTGGTGGCGACGGTGTGCTCCAGCAGCCGGGCCGGCCGCTCGGCGAACGCCGCGAGCACGTCACCGGGCGGCGGCAGGGCGGCCGGGTGGATCAGCTCCAGCCGGGCCACCAGCCACCAGAGACCGAGCGCGACAAGCAGACCGGCGACCGGCAGCAGCGCGGCCGTCGTACCCGAACGCAGATCACCCGCTCCCCACCGCCGGCCACGCGCCACGGCCGGGGACTGCTCGGGTGCGAGCGTCGCTTCCGGCTGCCGTGGACGGACGTCGGTCATCGGATCCTCCTGCGGTTCGGCGCATTGATGAGTGGGGAGCGGAGCACGCCGCACCGGCGATGCGGTGCGGCGTACCTCCGTGTGGTGCCGAACGACCTCAGGCCTTCGGTGCGAGGTTGAAGTCGATGATTTGGTCGGGGGTGAGGTCCGACTTCAGGGCGCCGGCGCCGCGCAGGATCGCGATGCTCTTGGCGACCCGGCCGCTGTCCAGCGTGCCCAGCGCGGTGCCGGAGTTGCTGGAGCGGACGTACCCGGCCATCAGCTGCAGCTCGGCGGCGGCTGCCGCGGGCACCACCGCCTCGGCGTTCTTGGCCAGGATCTCGGCCGCCTCCTGCGGGTTCGCCAGGGCGTACTCCAGGCCCTTGAGCAGCGCCTCGGTGAACCGCTTGACCTGTTCCGGCTTCTCGCTGGCGTACTGCTTCGAGGTGATCAGCACGTTGCCGTAGAGATCCTGCATGACGTTGCTGTACGGCAGCAGGACGGCCTTCTTCTTGGTAACCGCCTCGATGGTCGGCTGGCCGACGACGAACTGGCCGATGCCGTCCACCGAACCGGAGGCCAGCGTGCCCATCAGGGTCTGCGCCTCGCCGTTGACCCACTTCACCTTGGTGTAGTCGATGCCGGCCATCCGCGCGTACGTCGGGAAGAGGTTGCGGACCACCGAGCCGGGAGTGTCGGCGAGAGTCTTGCCCTCCAGGTCCTTCGGGGTGGTGATGCCCGTGCCGTCGACGGTGGCGATGGCGGCCATGGTGCGCTGCTGGATGGCGGCGACCGCGACGAAGTCCTTGGCGTCACCGTTGCCGAGCTGGAGCAGCCCACCGGTCAGGTCGATCGGGCCGAAGTGCGCCTGACCGCCGACGACCGTCTGGATCACGGCGCCGGTGCCCTGCCCCGGCTTGATCTCGACGTCGAAGCCGGCGTCCTTGAAGTAACCCTTCTCCTTGGCCACCCAGGCGTAGGAGTCACGCCCGAAGTTGCCGAACGAGGTGAGGTACGTCACCTGCTCCAGGGACGAGCCGACGTCGTTGCCGTCAGCGTCATCCGAGCCGCTGCTGCACGCGGAGACCAGGGCGAGGGCGGTGGCCATCGTGGCCGCGGCGACCGTACGGGTCAGCCTTCTCATCAGTGCACCTTGTCCTTTCCAACCGGGGCGTCGGGCCGCCGGAAGGGAGTTGTCGGGGCGGCACCGGCAGCCGGATGGAAGCCGACACCGCGTATCGAGGGGGACTCTCGCGGGCACAGCGTACGAGAACCCCACAGTTGCGACGCCAGGCGTATCGGGTTGCGGAACGGATACAAAGTGATGTCCACCCCGGACGGTGCGATACCGGGTCGAGGCCGATAGCCTTTGCCAGTTCCTGACTTTCCACTCAGGGGAGGCCCGTCGGCGATGATCCGACTCTCCGAGGTGTCCCGCACCTTCGACGGCCGCGCCGGCCGGGTCGAGGCGCTGCGGGGCATCGACCTCGACGTCACCGAGGGCGAGTTCGTCGCGGTGCTCGGCCGCTCCGGGTGCGGCAAGTCCACCCTGCTGCGGCTGATCTCCGGTCTGATCCCGGTCACCTCCGGCGAGGTGACCGTCGCCGGCAAGCCGGTCACCGGACCGCGCCGGGACATCGCCATGCTGTTCCAGCGGCCGGCCCTGCTCCCCTGGCGCACCGTCCTGGACAACGTCCTGCTGCCGGTGGAGGTCTTCGGCTGGAAGCGGGCCGCGCACCGCGACCGGGCTCGGGACCTGCTCGACGTGGCCGGGCTGTCCGGCTTCGAGAAGCGGCTGCCGCACGAGCTGTCCGGTGGCATGCAGCAGCGGGTCTCGCTGTGCCGGTCGCTGATCGGCGACCCCCGGGTCATGCTGATGGACGAACCCTTCTCCGCGCTCGACGCGCTCACCCGCGAGGAACTGGCCGGCGAACTCCAGCGGGTGCACATGCGCAACGGCGCGACAGTCGTCTTCGTCACCCACTCCATCGACGAGGCGGTGCTGCTCGCCGACCGGGTGGTGGTGCTCAGCCCGCGCCCCGGCCGGGTCCGCAAGATCGTCGAGGTGAGCATTCCCCGCCCGCGCACCCTGGGCCGCAACGCGCACCTGGCGGACGTCGCCCGGGTCAGTGCCGACCTGCACGAACTGCTGATGGAGCGCGACCAGCCGGTGGAAGCCGGTACGGAGGGACGATGAGCGGGCGCAGCGAGCGACTCATTCGGCTCAGCGCGTCGGTGCCGCGTCGCGCCGCCGAGCGCAGCGGGGTGCCGCGATGAGCATGCGGGTGGCCGTCTTCACCGAGCCGCACCGGGGCGCCACCTACGACGACCAGCTCCGCTTCGCCCAGCTCGCCGAGCAGGGCGGCTTCGACGCCTTCCTCCGGGCCGATCACTACCAGGCCATGGGCGACGAACCGGCCCCACCCGGACCGACCGACGCCTGGCTGACCCTTGCGGCGCTCGCCCGGGAAACCAGCCGGATCCGGTTGGGCACGCTCGTCACCTCGGCGACCTTCCGGCTACCCGGCCCGCTGGCGGTGATGGTGGCCCAGGTCGACCAGATGAGTGGCGGCCGGGTCGAGCTGGGCATCGGCGCCGGCTGGTACGCCCGGGAGCACGTCTCGTACGGCATCCCGTTCCCCAGCACCAGCGAACGCTTCGACCGCCTCGCCGAACAGCTCGAAGTGATCACCGGCCTGTGGCGCACCCCGTCGGGCGGGACCTTCAGCTACGTCGGTGACCACTACCGGCTGGCCGACTGTCCGGCCCTGCCCAAACCGGTGCAGACCCCGGGACCGCCGGTGATCGTCGGCGGGCGAGGCCCCAAGCGCACCCCGGAGATCGCCGCCCGGTACGCCGACGAGTTCAACGTTCCCTTCACCAGCGTCGAGCAGGCCCACGAGGCGTACGAGCGGGTGCAGGAGGCGTGTCAGCGGGTCGACCGCGCCGGCACCGGCCGCCGACCGTTGACGCTCTCCGCCGGCATCGTGGTGGCGATCGGTCGTACCGACAGCGAAGCCCGACGCCGGGCGGCGCCGCTGCACGTCAAGAGTGCCCTGCCACCCGAGGACCCGGTGGTCGGCTCGCCGCAGCAACTGGTCGACCGGATCGGCGAGTTCGCCGCGATCGGCACCACCCGGGTGCATCTACGCCTGATCGACCTCACCGATCTGGACCACCTGGAGCTGATCGCCGCCGAGGTGCTCCCCCGACTGGACGGAACCCGATGACCCAGACGCCGCCCGACCTTTCCACGCTCGGCCCCGAACCCGCGCTCGGCCCGGTGGGGCAGGAGATCGTCTTCGAGAACGACCGGGTCCGGGTCTGGCACATCCGGCTGGAGCCCGGTGAGCGCCAGCCGCTGCACCGGCACGACCACCCCTATCTCGTGGTCGCTGTCCAGGGGGCGAAGAACATCGTGCAGACCGTCGACGGTGTGCAGATCGACGCCGACGAGCCGACCGGTGGAGTGGTCTACCGCGATTCGGGTGCGGTGCACATGCTCACGAACGTCGGCGACACGACATACCTGGCCCGGCTGGTCGAGCTCAAGTAGACCCGCCGCGAGCAGGTCATACGTACGTCCACGGCGTGCCGGTGGCGATTGGTGGAAACGGACCGTAACGTGCCGGTCATGGCCCATCGGACATCGAGCCGACTACTGTTCACCGCCTTCGGCGTGAGCCTGCTGGCCGGTGCCGGTCAGCTCGGCCTCGCCTTCGGCTTCGGGATCGTCCGGCTCACCGGCACCTTCACCGGCACGAGCATCAACCAGTGGCCGGCACAGCTCGTCTGGGCTGGCTGGTTCGCCACGAACGCCGCCGTCATCGGTGCCGTGCTCACCGAACGGCTGGCCCGTCCCGGTGGGCAGCTCACCGGCACTGCCCGGCAACTGGCCGTCGCGGGCAGCGCGGCGCTCGGTGCCACGGTCGTGGCACCGCTGTGCATGCAGCCGGCCCGCAGCGCCGAACTCATCTCGGTCGATCCGGTCTGGGCCGTGGCCATCTGCGCCGGTCTCGGCGCGGTGGTCGGGGCCGGTGCCGCGCTGGCCGTACTGGTCCGGCCGCCGCTGGCCTGGAACATGGCAGCGGTGGCCGCGGTGATCTGGCTGCTCGCGTTGCTCTCGGTGCTGCCCTCGCTGGGGGCGACCGGACCACTGACCCCGGTACGCCTCGGCGTGTTGGAGCCGTCCTGGCTCGCCGCCGGCACCGCGCAGCAACTGGCACTGCTGATCCTGCCGATGGTGACCCTGCTGGCCGGCGCGGCGACTGCGGCGGTGGCCCGGTGGCGTGGCCATCCGCCGCTGGTCAGCGGGCCCAGCGGAGTCGCCGGTCCGGTGCTTGTCGCGTTCGCCTACCTGGCCGCCGGCCCGGGTGACACGGGCGACAGGTACCAGTTGACCCCCTACTACGCAGCGCTGATCGCAGTGATGGTCGGCGCGCTCGGTTCGGCCGCCGCAGCCCTGCTGCCCTGGACGGCCACCGGCCGGCTCGCCCACCGGGCCACCGCGCCCGCCAACCCGACCGCCATCGAGCCGACCGCGATCCTCCAGCCGCTGCCGGCGACCCCCGCGCTACCCTCGCCGACCGGCGCCTCGGCCGACCCGCCGGCCACCCCGGTCGTCGTCCACGGCCGCACCGAGGCCGACCCGTCGACCGGCGGCACCCGCTCCGGCGACGGTCACCGGACCGCCGCCACCTCGGACGGCTCCCCGCCACACTGGCACTGGCCGATCGCGCACACCGATCCGTCCGCCGCCACGACCACGCCGACCACCAGCGACGCGGGTACTCCCGGCCAGGTCGCCGCCCTCAGCGCACCATCGGCAGCCGCACCGACAATCGGCACCGGGCCCGCCGACGTCGAGCGGCCCTGGGACGGCCTGCGCTCCGACGCGAGCGACGGCACCGACGACGGCGAACGGGCCGACGGTGCCCGCCCTGCTGACGGCGGTGCCGAGCCCGCGAACGACGCCGGCAGCCGAGCCGACGCCGTCGAACCCGCGGGCGACGCCGGCAGCCGAGCCGACGCCGTCGAGCGCGTAGCCGAAGCCGAGAGGCGAACCGACGCCGCCGAGCGGGCGCACAGCGGCGAGGGGCCGCGTGACACGGCCGGGCTGGAGTCCGGTGGCCAGCCGACGGTGGGGACCGACGGAAAGCCCGGGGCGGCGATCGATCCGGCGCCGGTTGGTGAC
The DNA here is from genome assembly GCF_040660295.1 of Micromonospora sp. NPDC049891. NCBI lineage: Bacteria > Bacillati > Actinomycetota > Actinomycetes > Micromonosporales > Micromonosporaceae > Micromonospora > Micromonospora sp. NPDC049891. The sequence continues at coordinate 56,527 of NZ_JBFAML010000025.1, read as the reverse complement.
GGCAGCGACCTGCCCCAGCCGGCACCCGCCACCATGGAGAGGGGCGCTCCGGTGGCCCCCGCCGGAAAGGCTCCGACCCCCCGACGCACCCGCGCCCCCCGCACACCGGCGCCGTCGCCGCCGCCGGGCTCGCCGCCCGCGACAGCAGCGGCGCAGCAGACACCGATCGTCGAGCCAGCACCAGCACCAGCACCAGCACCAGCACCAGCACCAGCACCAGCACCAGCACCAGCACCAGCACCAGCGAATGATGCCGGCGGCGGGGCGACGAGCGAGGCGCCACCTCGGCCCCGGCAACGGTTCGCGCTGCCCGACCTCGGTCGCGCGGCGGCCGGGCCCGACGCACCGGCCCGCCCCGACGCACCGACCGGGCCCGGCATCGCAGCGGCGCTTCCGGAGACCCCGGAGGTCTCCATCGAGACGGCCGCCACCGCCCGGGACCTCTCGGCCGCCTTCACGAAGCCACCCGCCGTCCTGGCCGAGGAGGTCCAGCCGGACGGCGAATCGGAGAAGGGCCGACGCGGGCTGTTCCGGCGAGGCAGGTCCCGCTCCGGAGAAAATGCCACGACCGAGCACGACGAACCGCTGCCGGCCCAGGACGAGGAGTACGTGGACTGGGTCGCCGGGCTCAGCCGGCCGCTCGACGACGAGCCCACACCGCCGAAGGAGCCGCGCCGCTCCCTCCGGTCGCCCGGACGACACCACCGGCGCTGACCGCCGGCACACCAGCATCACTCGCCGGCAACCGCACCGTCCGATGTGGTGGGCAGCGTGCGGTGCGGCAATGGTCGAGAGCCCTTTGTCTGGGTGGCATGATCATGTCACCCAGACAAAGGGCTCTTGAGGCTGCTACGGTCCTCCGCCCGACCGGTCAGGCCAGCGGCAGGTAGACCCGCCCGCCAGCGGCGACGAACTCGTCGGACTTGTCCTGCATGCCGCGGACGGCGTACTCCTTCAGATCCTGCGTGATCTTCATGGAGCAGAACTTCGGCCCGCACATCGAGCAGAAGTGCGCGGTCTTCGCCGGCTCGGCGGGCAGCGTCGCGTCGTGGTACGACCGCGCGGTCTCCGGGTCCAGCGAGAGGTTGAACTGATCCTCCCAGCGGAACTCGAACCGCGCCTTCGACAACGCGTCGTCCCAGTCCTGCGCCCCCGGATGCCCCTTCGCCAGGTCGGCCGCGTGCGCCGCGATCTTGTACGCGATCACGCCGGCCTTCACGTCGTCCCGGTCCGGCAGCCCGAGGTGCTCCTTGGGCGTGACATAACAGAGCATCGCCGTGCCGAACATGCCGATCATCGCGGCGCCGATGGCCGAGGTGATGTGGTCGTACGCGGGTGCGACGTCGGTGGTCAGCGGGCCCAGCGTGTAGAACGGCGCCTCGTGGCACCACTCCTGCTGGAGGTCGACGTTCTCCTTGATCTTGTGCATCGGCACGTGCCCGGGACCCTCGATCATCACCTGCACGTCGTACTCCCAGGCGACAGTCGTCAGCTCGCCGAGGGTACGCAGTTCAGCGAACTGCGCCTCGTCGTTGGCGTCCGCGATCGAGCCGGGCCGCAGACCGTCGCCGAGGGAGAACGTCACGTCGTAGCGGGCCAGGATCTCGCACAGCTCCCGGAAGTTGGTGTAGAGGAAGTTCTCCTGGTGATGCGCCAGGCACCAGGCAGCCATGATCGAGCCGCCCCGTGACACGATGCCGGTGACCCGGTCCACCGCCAACGGCACGTACGGCAGCAGCACACCGGCGTGCACCGTCATGTAGTCCACGCCCTGCTCAGCCTGCTCGACGACGGTGTCCCGGAACACCTCCCAGCTCAGCTTCACCGGATCACCGCCGACCTTCTCCAACGCCTGGTAGATCGGCACCGTGCCGATCGGCACCGGGGAGTTGCGCACGATCGCCTCGCGCGTCTCGTGGATTCGCTTGCCGGTGGACAGGTCCATCACGGTGTCCGCACCCCACCGGGTGGCCCAGGTCAGCTTCTCCACCTCCTCGGCCACCGAGGAGGTCACCGCCGAGGTGCCGATGTTCGCGTTGACCTTGACCAGGAAGGCCTTGCCGATGATCGCCGGCTCACACTCCGGGTGGTTGACGTTCAGCGGCAACACGGCCCGTCCCGCCGCGATCTCGTCCCGGACGAATTCCGGTGCCATCCCCTCCCGGATCGCCACGAACTCCATCTCCGGCGTGACGACACCGGCCCGCGCGTACGCGAGCTGCGTCGGCCGCTTGCCGTCCGAGCCGGCCAGTGGGGTCCCGGCACCGCGCACCGGCGCCACATCGGCCCGCTCGGCGATCCACGGTCCCCGCAACGGTGCCAGCCCGACCTCCGGATCAGAGCCCGGGCCGGAGGTGTCGTAGAGCCGTACCGGAGGGTTGTCTCCGGTCAGTTCCACCTCCGCGAACGGCACCCGGATGTCCGGTCGGGATCCCTCGACGTACACCTTGCGACGTGCCTGCATGACAGCCTCCCTGATCAGGCGGACCAGCCGAAGTGGTCCATCGGTCCGCGTCCCGCGCCCAACTCCCAGTCCCGCGCGCCGGTCAGCGCGCGGGTCACGTACTCCTTTGCGGCTCCGACCGCCGCCGGCACCGGATCGCCAAGCGCCAGCCGTACCGTCACGGCCGCCGAGAACGAGCAACCGGTGCCATGCGTGTGCCGCGTCGGCACCCGGGGGGCACGCAGCACCGTCGTCCCGTCCGGGCCGTGCAGCACGTCCACCGCCTCCGCACCGGCGTCCACGTCGCCGCCGGTGACGATCACCCATTCCGGTCCGCCGGCCGCCAGGGCCCGCGCCGCCGTGGTCATCTCCGCCACGTCGGTCACGGCCGCCCCGGTGAGGGCTGCGGCCTCCGCGCTGTTCGGTGTCGCCACCCGGGCGTACGGCAGCAGCCGCTCCACCGCCTCCACCACGCCGAGCCGGTGCCCGCTGGTGGCCACCAGCACCGGGTCGACGACGAGTTGCGGCAGCCGGCCGGCCGCCGCCGCGTCGGCGATCGCGGCAGCCACGGCCGGGGTGCCCAGCATCCCGGTCTTGACCGCCCGCACCGCGAAATCCGACAGGACACTGTCGAGCTGGTCGGTGACCAGTTGCGGCGGCAGCGGCAGCACCGCGTCCACGCCCCTGGTGTTCTGCGCGGTGACCGCCGTGAGCACGCTCGTGCCGTACGCGCCGAGCGCGGCGAAGACCTTCAGGTCGGCCTGGATGCCGGCGCCGCCACCGGAGTCGGAACCGGCGACGGTGAGCACGGTGGTGGGGGTCACGGCACTTCCTCTTGATTGGTCCGGGGTTCGGTTGTTGCTGTTGGGGGCTGCGGCCGACCGTGCCCGCTCCGGGCGGTCAGGCTTGATCCCTGCGTGGGCACGGTCGGCCGCAGCCCCGTCGTGGTCCGTCCGGTCGGGACGTGCCGGCCTGCGGGACTCGGGCCCGTCGCGGTCGTGCCCACCGGGACCTGCCGGCCTGCGGGCTTCGGAGTGGTCGCCTCGGGTTGGGTGGCCTGTCCGAAGGCTCGGGTCAGCGTGCTGGCTGCGGCGGTCGGGTCGTCGGCGCGCATGATGGCGCCGAGGACTGCGACGCCGGTGGCGCCGGCGACGGCGCAGGCGCGTGCCTGGGCAGGGGTCTCGATGCCGCCGAGGGCCAGCACGGGCACCGGGCTCAGCCGGATCAGCTCGGTCAGGCCTCCGGGGCGCAGGGGCGGGCCGTAGCCGGGCTTGGTCCGCGTGGGGAAGACCGGTGAGAGGGTGACGTAGTCCTCGGTGGTGAGGCGGCGCAGTTCCGACGCGTCGTGGCAGGAGCGACCGACCAGGTCGGCGACGGGCGGCGGATAGGGGCCGGCCGCCGACAGGTGCAGCGCGACCGGCGACCGGCCGGTTCCGGTGCTGCCGGGCCGGATGCCGGCACCAGCGCCGGTGAGGTCGGCACCGGACCCGTCGGCGGTGGCGCCGAGCGCGGCGCGGCCGGGATCGCCGTGGTCGATCAGCGGGTCGGGGCCGGCGATGACGAGGGTGCCGCCGGCCTCGGCGAGGATCGACCGCAGCTCGGTGGCGAGGGCGAGGCGCTCGACGCGCGGCAGATCCTTCTCCCGCAGCACCACCCAGCGCACTCCCCCGGCCACGGCCGCCGCCACCACCTCCACCAGCGCCCCCCGCGCCACCCGCCGATCGGTCAGCAGCACGACTCCCGAGGGCACTTGGATCTTGGTGCGAACCGGCCCCTGGAGGGGCGCTCCCGGGCCAAGATCGACGAGATCAGTCCACGCGGTCACAGGTCGGGGCGGCCTTCGTCTGGGGTGGAGGCGAGGGCGTGGAAGCGGCGGGGGATGCGACCGGCACCGTGGGCGAGGCGACCGGCCTCGATCGCGTACCGCATCGCGGTGGCCATCGCCACCGGGTCCGCCGCCCGGGTCACCGCGCTGGCCAGCAGCACCGCGTCGCAGCCCAGCTCCATGGCGAGCGCCGCGTCGGAGGCGGTGCCGATACCCGCGTCCAGGATCACCGGCACGCCGACGTCCTGCCGGATGAGCCGGATGTGGTGCGGATTGTTGATCCCCAGGCCGGAGCCGATCGGCGCGCCGGCCGGCATCACCGCCGCGCAACCGACGTCGGCCAGGCGCCGCGCCAGCACCGGATCATCCGAGGTGTACGGCAGCACGGTGAACCCGTCGTCGACCAGTTCCTCGGCGGCGCGCAGCAGTTCCACCCCGTCGGGCAGCAGCGTCCGCTCGTCGCCGATCACCTCAAGCTTGACCCAGTCTGTCTCGAAGGCGTCCCGGGCCAGCCGCGCCACCTTCACCGCCTCGCCCGCCGTGTAGCAGCCAGCGGTGTTCGGCAGCAGCCGCACGCCACACCTGTCGAGCAGGTCCAGCAGGCCACCTGAACCGCCCGGCACCGTCTCCACCCGACGCAGCGCCAGGGTGACCAACTCGGTGCCGGAAGCCCGGATCGCCTGCTCCAGCACGTGCAGGTTCGCCGCACCGCCGGTACCGAGGATCAGCCGCGAGTTGAACCGCACACCGCCCAGCTCGAAGCCGGTCGACTCGTTCTCCATCCGACTCACCCGCCCTGGGCGGCGCTGAGCACCTCGACCCGGTCGCCGCCGCGCAGCACCGTCGCCGGCCAGCCGGTACGCGGCACCACCTCGCCGTTGACCGCCACTGCCACACCGCGCTGCTGGCCGGTGACGTCGCGGACCAGGTCGGCCACCGTCAGCCCGTCCGGCAGGCTGCGGCCGGCACCGTTCACCGTCAGTTCCACGAGTCATCCTCCGTCGATGGCTGGAAAGTGCTGCCGGCAGCGGCCGCGCCGACGACGCCCGGCTGCTCGGCGAACCGGTCCGCCCGGAAGGGAGCGAGCAGCGGGTCGGAGCCGCGACCTCCGGTGACCAGATCGGTGATCAGGTCCGCGGTGACCGGGGTGAGTACGATCCCGTGCCGGTGGTGACCGGCGGCGACAAGCACGTCCGGGTGCCCCGGCAACGGGCCCAGGATCGGGGCGTTGTCCGGTGTGCCCGGACGCAGCCCGGCCAATGTCTCCACCAGGTCGTACTCGGCGATCTCGGGTAGCAGGTCGACGGCGGCCCGCAGCAGCCGCAGCACCGCACCGGCGGAGACGTCCAGGTCGGAGCGCTCCTCGACGGTCGCGCCGACGACCACCTCGCCGCTGTCTCGCGGCACCAGGTAGACGTGCTCGCCGTCGGCGTACCCCCGGATCACGTGCCGGAAGCCTGGCGGCCCGCCATCGGGCGCGCGCAGCCGCAGCACCTGTCCCTTCACCGGACGGACCGGCAGGCCGGTAAGTGCCGCCGCACCGCAACCGGCGGCGACCACGGTCACGCCGGCCGTGACGTCAGACAGCCGGCGTACCGGCTCGGTGACCAGCTCCGCTCCCGCCCGCTCCGCCGCCAGCCGCAGCGCCGGCACCAGCCGGCGCGGGTCGACCTGATGGTCGGTGGTGGCCAGCGCGCCGCCGCGCACCCGGGGCGCCAGCGCCGGCTCGCGCTCGCGTAGCTGCGACGGGCGTAACGGCGTCACCGGCAACCCCAGCCCCTGCTGGTACGCCCAGAGCCGGCGAGCCTCCGCGAGGTCGTCGGCGGTGAGCCCGACCATCAGGGTGCCCTCGGTCCGGTAGCCGATGTCGACGCCGGTCGCCTCGGTCAGTTCGGCGGCGAAGCCGGGCCAGCGGCCGGCCGACTCGGTGAGCAGGCCGGTCAGCTCCCGCTCGCCGAAGTACGCCTCGGCGACCGGTGCCAGCATTCCGGCGGCCACGTGCGAGGCACCGGATCCGGGTGCCGGATCGTGCACGACCACCCGCAACCCACGGGTGGCGCACCGCCAGGCGACCGCCCAGCCGATCGGGCCGCCTCCCACGACGGCCACCTCGGGCCGGTGTCGCCGCGCCACGCCGGTGGTGACGGGCTCCCCGGTCAGCATGTCAGCGCCCGAACCAGGTCGGCGGCGACGCGGGCGGGATCGGTGGCCCCGGCGAGCGCGCCGACCACCGCCACCCCGTACGCGCCAGCGGCCCGCAACTCGGGCACGTCCGCCGCCGTCACCCCACCGATGGCGATCACCGGCACCTCGACCGCGTCGACCACCGCCCGGACACCTGCCGCGCCGATCGGTGGTGGCAGCCCGTCCTTGGTCGCGGTGGCGCGGCACGGCCCCACACCCAGGTAGCTGGCCCCGGCGGTGACCGCCGCGAGCGCAGTTGCCGGTTCCCGGGCGGTGGCACCCAGCACGGCGGCCGGGCCGAGCACCTCGCGGGCCGCCGCCACGGGCAGATCGTCCGCGCCGACGTGGCCACCGGCGGCTCCGGTGGCCAGTGCCACGTGCAACCGGTCGTTGACCAGGCAGGGCACCTGGTACGGCGCGCAGCGGGCCAGTACCTGCCGGGTCAGCTCGTACGCCTGCCGGTCGGTCGCGGTGTCCTCGACCCGGACCTGCACCACCAGTTCGGTACGGGCCACCGGCAACACGGCACGGAGCACGGCGAGTGGATCCCGCCCGGGTCGGGTGTCGGTGATCAGATGCAGTCGTCCCAGGGACGGCACGGCAACACTCCTCCCTGCGCCGGCATTACCCGGATCAGGTTCGACGGTCGGGGGCTCACAGCCCCCCTCTCAGCCCGGTACACCGGGCTCCCGTGGGTTCGTTGGGTGTCACCGTACGTCGTTTCGCCGGCTCCGCCAAGCCCGTCCTGCGCCGCCGGCTGGGGCGAGGGCTCGCCCGCCACGCCGACTCACGTCGTTCTGCTGGACCGACCCGCAGCGGCACGGCGACCGAGAAAAGGCACCGATATGCAGCGACTCAGACCAATAAATAAGGTGGCCGTTACCAAACCGTTACCAGAGTTCACCTTGCCCGAAACTCATTCACGAACACAAATTGAATGATCGGATCGGCTTGTCGCCACCCAGACCTCGCTCGTCAGGCATGGGGGTCGGACCGACGCGGAGTGACCACCGCCGTCCACTCCGACCCGCCCCACCGACAGAGGAGATCTTCGTGCCCCGACCCCGTCGGCGGCGAGCACCGCTCGCCCCAGTGACCGTGGCGCTACTCGCCCTGGTACTCATCCTGGCCGCCGCACCGGCCCCGATCGCCGGCCCTGCCACCGCCCGCGCCGCCAGCCCCACCGCCGCCCAGCCCGCCGGCCCGGCCGTCCCAGTCGCCGCGGCGCAGGCGGAACCGTACTCCGTCCTGGTCTTCTCCAAGACCGCCGGATTCCGGCACGACTCGATCCCGGCCGGCATCAGCGCGATCCAGCAGCTCGGCACGGCGAACGGCTTCACGGTCACCACCACCGAGGACAGCGCCACCTTCACCGACACCAACCTCGCCAGGTTCAAGGCGGTCATCTGGTTGTCGACCACGGGTGACGTGCTCAACGCCAGCCAGCAAGCGGCCTTCGAGCGCTACATCCGCGCCGGTGGCGGATACGTCGGCGTGCACGCCGCGTCCGACACCGAGTACGACTGGGCCTGGTACGGCCAACTGGTCGGTGCCTACTTCAACAGTCACCCGGCCAACCAGACGGCCACTGTGAAGGTCGAGGACACCACCCACGAATCGACGCGGCACCTGCCGGACCGGTGGTCCCGATACGACGAGTGGTACAACTTTCGCACCAACCCCCGCGCCCGTCAGGTGCAGGTGCTGGCCTCGCTCGACGAGCGCAGCTACAGCCCGGGCAGCGGGGCGATGGGGCACGACCACCCGATCGCGTGGTGCCAGAACTTCGACGGTGGCCGGTCCTGGTACACCGGTGGCGGGCACACCCAGGAATCCTTCACCAACGCCGAGTTCCGGCAACACCTGCTCGGTGGTATCCAGACCGCGGCCGGGGTGGTGCACGCCGATTGCGGTGCCGGCCGAGCCGCCAGCTTCGAGAAGGTGACGCTGGACAGCAACACCAGCAACCCGATGGAGCTGGACATCGCGCCCGACGGCCGGGTCTTCTACATCGAACGCGACGGCCGGGTGCAGATCATCAAGCCGGACACCGGCCAGACGGTCACCGCGCTGCGGCTGAGCGTCTTCGCAGGTAACGAGGACGGCCTCCTGGGCATCCGGCTCGACCCCAACTTCGCCAGCAACGGGTGGGTCTGGCTCTACTACGCCCCGAACGCGGGCGGCTCCCGCAACCACCTGTCCCGGTTCACCGTCACCGGGGACACGATCAACCCGTCGAGTGAGCGGGTCGTCCTGGAGGTGCCCACGCAGCGCAACACCTGCTGCCACATGGGCGGGACGATGACCTTCGACTCGGCCGGCAACCTCTACCTGGCCACCGGGGACAATACCAACCCCTTCGAGTCCAGTGGCTACAGCCCGTTGGACGAGCGTTCCGGGCGGGCGGACTACGACGCGCAGCGCACCGCCGGCAACACCAACGACCTGCGCGGCAAGGTGCTCCGGATCCGGCCGCAGGCCGACGGGACGTACACCATCCCGAGCGGAAACCTCTTCGCCCCGGGCACTGCGCGGACCCGCCCGGAGATCTACGCGATGGGCTTGCGCAACCCGTTCCGGATCGGCATCGACCCGGTCACCAACGTGCTCTACGTCGCCGACTACGGCCCGGACGCCACCACCACCAACGCGAACCGGGGCCCGGAGGGCCTGGTCGAGTGGAACATCGTCGACCGGCCCGGCAACTTCGGCTGGCCGTACTGCCACGGCAACAACCAGGCGTACAACGACTACCAGTTCCCGTCCGGCCCGAGCGGGGCGAAGTTCAACTGCTCCGCGCCGGTGAACGACTCCCCCAACAACACCGGCCTGACCAACCTGCCGGCGGCCATCCCGGCCACCGTCGACTACGGCTACGGCGGCAACAGCCGCTTCCCGGAGATCGGCGGCGGCGGAGCGCCCATGGCCGGCCCCGTCTACCGGTACGACCCGACCATCTCGTCGCGGCGGCAGTGGCCGGCGTACTTCGACGGCAAGTCGATCTTCGGCGAGTGGAACCAGTCGCGGATGTACACCATGCAGGTCAGCCGGGACGGCAAGACGCTCGTCGACATCAACCGGATCCTCGACCAGATGACCTTCGTCCGGCCGATGGACTTCGAGTTCGGCCCCGACGGCGCGCTGTACCTGATCGAGTGGGGCAGCGGCTTCGGGGGCAACAACGACAACTCCGGCGTCTACCGGATCGACTACACCGCAGGCGCCCGCGCCCCGGTCGCTGTCGCCTCGGCGAACCCGACCTCCGGAGCGCCACCGCTCGCTGTCACCTTCTCCAGCGCCGGCTCGCGCGACCCCGACGGTGGCACGCTCACCTACGCCTGGACGTTCGGCGACGGCGGCACCTCCACCCAGGCCAACCCGACCCACACGTACACCCGGTCCGGCAGCTACACGGCGCAGCTCCGGGTGACCAACCCGGCGGGACGGACCGCGGTGGCGAACGTGCCGATCACCGTCGGCAACACGGCACCGACCGTGACCATCGAATTTCCGCCGGATGGAGGCTTCTTCGCCTGGGGTGACCAGGTCGCCTACACCGTCAAGGTCACCGACCCGGAGGACGGGACCATCGACTGCGACGATGTCGAGCTCCAGGTCCTGCTCGGCCACGACGAGCACGCCCACCCGCTGGAGCGGCACACCGGTTGCACCGGCACGGTGCAGACCCAGCTCGCCGACGGCCACGGGGCGGACGCGAACGTCTTCACCGTGTTGGAGGCGACCTACACCGACAAGGGCGGGTCCGACGGGGCCGAGCCGCAGACCGGCCGGGCGCTCGTGGTCCTTCAGCCGAAACGCAAGCAGGCCGAGTACTACTCCGCCACCGGTCGGGTGGCGGGCGCCACCGGGGGCGGCACCGCCGGGGTGGAGCGGGAGACCACAGGTGACACCGCCGGCGGCGGGCAGAACATCGGATTCATCGAGGACGGCGACTGGTGGTCGGTGAGTCCGGCCAGCCTGACCGGCGTCACCTCGATCCGGTTCCGGGTCGCCTCGGCCACCTCCGGCGGCCGGATCGAGGTACGCGCCGGCGCCGCGAACGGACCGCTGATCACCACCGCCACCGTGGCCGGCACCGGAGGGTGGCAGACGTACACCGACATCACCGCGCAGATACCCAACGGCGCCGCTGCGGAGGGCTCGTTGTACTTCGTCGCCCGGGACCCGAGCGGCGGCTCCGGCACCCTGTTCAATGTCAACTGGATGGACTTCGTCGGTCCCGGGGTGAGCGGCAACGCCCCGCCGACGGTCGCCGCCACGGCCACCCCGACCAGCGGGACCGGGCCACTGACCGTGACCTTCACCGGTACGGCGACCGACCCGGACGGGGACACCCCCCTGACGTACGCCTGGGACTTCGGCGACGGCGCGACCGCGAACACGCTCAGCGCCACCCACACGTACACCACGCCGGGCAGCTACACCGCCATCCTGACGGTCACCGACAGCCGGGGTGCCCGGGGGCAGGCAAGCGTGCCGATCCGAGTCGACGGGGCGGGCAACCCCTGCCAGGGAGCGCAGGGGCCACTGCGCTCCGACGAGTTCACCGGCACCTCGCTGGATCTCCAGCGGTGGACAGGCGTGGTGCGGGGGAACACCTCGTACTCGGTCGCCGATGGTTCGCTGCGGCTGCCCACCGCGGCGGGTGACCTGTACGGCACCCGCAACGACGCCACAAACCTGGTGCTCCAGCCCGCACCCAGCGGAGCCTGGCAGGCGACCACCCGGGTGACCCTGGCGGCCCGGGCCGACTACCAGCAGGCCGGTTTGCTCATCTACGGCGACGACGACAACTACGCCAAGTTGGACCTGCTCTACGGCGGCAGCCGCCGGGTGGAGTTCATCAGGGAGAGTGCCGGGACGCCGCGGAACGAGAGCACGGACTCCACAGCGGCTCCCACAGGTGACACCATCCATCTGCGACTGACGAGCGACGGGACGAACCTGACCGCCGCCTACTCGACCGACGGGCAGAGCTTCACCGCGGTCGGCCGGTCCGCCGCGCTGGCCGGGATCACCAACCCCCGGATCGGTCTCTTCGCCCTCAACGGCGGCACCACCGCACCCGTGGTGAACGCTCAGTTCGACTGGTTCCGGATCACCCCGGATGTCACCACGAGCGTCGTCACGCCGTCGGACGAGTTCACCGGCAGCAGCCTGGAGAAGTGCCGGTGGAACGCCATCGTGCGGGAGGATGCGACCCGCTACCGGGTGACCGACGGCGCGCTGCGCATCGACGTGCCGAACGGTGACATCTACGGCACCGGCAACACCGGGCCGACGAACTTCATCCTCCAGAACAGCCCGGCCGGGAACTGGACAATGCAGACCCGGGTCGACGGCAGTCTGCTCAATGAGCAGTACCAGCAGGCGGGCCTGCTGGTGTACGCCGACGACGACAACTACCTCAAGTTCGACTACGTGACGGACAACGCGGCCGGTCAGGCGGTCTCGCGGCGGATCGAGTTCCGCAGCGAGGTCGGCGGGGCGGTGCAGAGTACGCAGCCTCAGGCGACCGGCCTGACCCAGGGGATCTGGCACCTGCGGCTGACGCGCAGCGGCAGCACCTTCACCGCCGCGTACTCGGCTGACGGCACGAGTTGGACGACCCTGGGGTCGTTGACGAGCACCGCGGTCGGGACGACCCCGAGGGTGGGCCTGTTCACTCTCGGCGCCAACCAGACCGCCTCGAAGACGGCCGCGTTCGACTACTTCCGACTCACGCCGGGGTAGTCGGCCGACACAGCCGGTCCATCGATGCCGGTCCGTACCTCTGCTCTGAGGTGCGGACCGGCGCTCGTGGTGGTTTGGGCGGGCTGTGCGGGAATGTCACCCCCATTTACCGAAACGTTATCCATCGAAGTCTTGCCATTAATCGTTTCAACGGAACTAATTTGTTCAACGACTCGACATAAATGCTGGAACGGCACCCTTCGGCAAGGTGTCCGAACCGGCTCCATTTGGGACGGTCTTCGGCGAGCCGTCCCCCGCGACCAACGTCGAGTAACGACAGAGGAGACCGGAGTGCCCCGACCACCCCGTGCCCGCGTACCCATCACCGCCACACTGCTCGCCCTCGGCCTCGCCGCCACCGGCCTCGTCGGCGTCCCCGCCGCACAGGCCGCGCCGCGCACCGAGGCGATCGCCCAGAGCACCCCCGTCCAGCAGGCCAAGCGCACAGCAGTCCCCGAGGCCGCCGCCGAGACCTTCTCGGTGCTGGTCTTCTCCAAGACCGCAGGCTTCCGCCACGCATCGATCCCCACCGGCATCGCCGCCATCCAGGAACTCGGCGCGGAACACGGTTTCACCGTGGACACCACCGAGGACGGCGCCGCGTTCACTGACGCGAACCTGGCCCAGTACCGCGCCGTCATCTGGCTCTCCACCACCGGTGACGTGCTGACCGCCGACCAGCAGGCGGCGTTCGAGCGGTACATCCAGGCCGGTGGCGGCTACGCCGGCATCCACGCCGCCGCCGACACCGAGTACAGCTGGTCCTGGTACGGCGAACTGGTGGGGGCGTACTTCAACAGCCACCCGGCCAACCAGACCGCCACGGTCAAGGTCGAGGATCCGGCTCACCCCTCCACCGCGCACCTGCCGGATCGCTGGTCCCGATACGACGAGTGGTACAACTACCGCACCAACCCGCGTGGTGCGGTGCACGTGCTGGCCACCCTCGACGAGACCAGTTACTCCGCCGGCTCCGGCGCGATGGGGCACGACCACCCGATCGCCTGGTGCCAGGACTACGACGGCGGCCGGGCCTGGTACACCGGCGGCGGCCACACCGACGAGTCGTACGCCGAACCGGAGTTCCGCACCCACCTGCTCGGCGGCATCCGCACCGCCGCCGGAATCCAGGGTGCCGACTGCGGGGCGTCGCTGACCGCCAGCTTCGAGAAGGTGACGCTGGACAGCAACACCAACAACCCGATGGAGCTGGACGTCGCGCCCGACGGCCGGGTCTTCTACATCGAACGCGACGGCCGGGTGCAGATCGTCAAGCCGGACACCGGCAACACGGTCACCGCCATCGACCTCGACGTCTTCACCGGCAACGAGGACGGCCTGATCGGCATCCGCCTCGACCCGGACTTCGCGACAAACAACTGGGTGTACCTCTACTACGCCCCGAACGACGGGGTGGCGCGCAACCTGCTGTCCCGCTTCACGGTCAGTGGTGACTCGATCGACGCGGCCACCGAGAAGGTGGTGCTCCAGGTCGACACCCAGCGCAACACCTGCTGCCACGCCGGCGGCACCATGACGTTCGACTCGGCCGGGAACCTCTACCTGGCCACCGGGGACAACACCAACCCGTTCTCCTCGGACGCGTACACGCCTATCGACGAGCGGCCCGGACGCGCCGACTACGACGCGCAGCGCACCTCCGGCAACACGAACGACCTGCGCGGCAAGGTGATCCGGATCCACCCGGAGGACGACGGGACGTACACCATCCCGGAGGGCAACCTCTTCCCGCCGGGCACGGAGAAGACCCGACCCGAGATCTACGCGATGGGCTTCCGCAACCCGTTCCGGATCGGCATCGACCTGGCCACCGACACCCTGTACGTCGCGGACTACGGCCCGGACGCCGGGTCGGACAACCCGAACCGGGGCCCCCGGGGCCTGGTGGAGTGGAACATCGTCGCCGAGCCGGGCAACTACGGCTGGCCGTACTGCACGGGGACCAACGAGGCGTACAACGACTACCAGTTCCCCTCCGGCCCGAGCGGACCCAAGTTCGACTGCGCCGCCGTGGTGAACAACTCGCCGAACAACACCGGCCTGACCAACCTCCCGCCGGCCGTCCCGGCCACCGTCGACTACGGCTACGGCGGTGACCCGCGCTACCCCGAGATCGGTGGCGGCGGCGCGCCGATGGGCGGGCCGGTCTACCGGTACGACGCCGACCTCGACTCGGACCGCAAGTGGCCGGCGTACTACGACGGCAAGGCGCTGCTCGGCGAGTGGAACCAGTCGAAGATGTACACGATGCAGGTCACCGAGGACGGCAAGGAGCTGGTCGACATCAACCAGCTGCTCACCGGGATGTCCTTCATCCGCCCGATGGACTTCGAGTTCGGTCCGGACGGCGCGATGTACCTGATCGAGTGGGGCAGCGGTTTCGGCGGCAACAACGACAACTCCGGCGTCTACCGGATCGACTACATCGCCGGTGACCGGGCACCGATCGCGGTGGCCAGCGCCGAACCGACCTCCGGGCAGCCCCCGCTGGAGGTGACCTTCTCCAGCGCCGGTTCCCGCGACCCCGACGGTGGCACGCTCACCTACGCCTGGACGTTCGGCGACGGCGGCACCTCCGCCGAGGCCAACCCCACCCACACGTACACGTCGGCCGGCAACTACACCGCTCAGCTCACCGTCACCAACCCGAAGGGGCGTACGGCGGTGGCGAACGTGCCGATCACGGTCGGCAACACCGCACCGACCGTGACGATCGAGTTCCCGCCGGACGGTGGCTTCTTCGACTGGGGCGACCAGGTCAAGTACACGATCAAGGTGACCGACCCGGAGGACGGCGAGATCGACTGCGCCGACGTCCAGCTCCAGGTGCTGCTCGGTCACGACGAGCACGCCCACCCGCTGGAGCAGCACACCGGCTGCACCGGCACGGTGCAGACCCAGCTCGCCGCCGGCCACGGCGCCGAGGCGGACGTCTTCACCGTCCTGGAGGCCACCTACACCGACCAGGGCGGATCCGGTGGGGCCAACCCGCTCACCGGCCGGGCGATCGAGATTCTCCAGCCCAAGCGCAAGCAGGCCGAGTACTTCACCGCGACCGGGCGGACCGAGGACGGCACCGGCGGCGGTGACGCCGGCGTGGTGCGCGAGGCCAGCGGCGACTCCGCGGGCGGCGGACAGAACATCGGCGCCATCGAGGACGGCGACTGGTGGTCGGTCGTCCCGGCCGACCTGACCGAGATCGACGAGATCCGGTTCCGGGTCGCCTCGGCGACGAGCGGCGGCGTGATCGAGGTCCGCGCCGGTGCGGTCGACGGCCCGGTGGTCGCCTCGGCGACCGTGCCGGGTACCGGTGCCTGGCAGACCTACACCGACGTCACCGCACCGGTGACCGGGGCGGCGAGCGGTTCGCTGTACTTCGTGGCCCGCCACCCGACCGGGGGCTCCGGATCGCTGTTCAACGTCAACTGGGCGGACTTCGTCGGCAAGGGCGTCACCGACAACGCACCGCCGGCGGTCACCGCCACCGCCACGCCGACCACCGGCACCGCGCCGCTCACCGTCGCGTTCAGCGGTACGGCCACCGACCCCGAGGGCGACACCGCGCTGACGTACGAGTGGGACTTCGGTGACGGCGGCACGGCCGACACGCTGAACGCCGAGCACACCTACGCCGCGCCCGGCAACTTCACCGCCACCCTGACGGTGACCGACAGTCGGGGTGCCCGGTCGTACGCCACCGTGCCGGTCCGGGTCGAATCGCCGAACACCTCCTGCCTCGGGGCACGTTCGGACAACTTCGACGGCGACACGCTCAACCGCGACCGGTGGAGCAGCGTGGTGCGGGAGAACCAGCTCCTGTCCGTCTCCGACGGCGCGCTGCGACTTCCCACCGGGGTCGGTGACCTCTACGGCAGCCGCAACGACGCGACAAACCTGGTGCTCCAGCCCGCGCCGACGGGTGCCTGGCAGGCGACCACGAAGGTCACTGTCCCGGTGACGGCCACCTACCAACAGGCTGGTCTGATCGTCTACGGCGACGACGACAACTACGCCAAGGTCGACCTGCTCTACAACGGCAGCCGGCGGGTGGAGTTCCTCCGGGAGACTGCCGGCACGCCGCGCAACGACAGTGCCGACAACGTCGCCGCACCGGAGGGTGACACCGTCTACCTGCGGATCAGCAGCGACGGCACCAACCTGACCGCGGAGATGTCGGCCGACGGGCAGACCTACAGCCCGGTGGGGCGGTCCGCCGCGCTGGCCGGCATCGAGAACCCACGGATCGGCCTCTTCGCCCTCAACGGTGGCACCGACGCCCCCGTCGTGGATGCCGCGTTCGACTGGTTCCAGGTGACGCCGGACGAGCCGGCCGGGCCGGTCGACCCGTCCGACGACTTCGACGGCATCTCGCTGGACAAGTGCCGGTGGAACGCGATCCTGCGGGAGGACCCGAGCGCCTACCGGGTCAGCGGCGGCAAGCTGGACGTCGACGTGCCCAACGGTGACATCTACGGCACCAACAACACCGATCCGACGAACTTCATCATGCAGAACGCCCCGACCGGCGACTGGACGATGGAAACCAAGATCGACGGCAGTCTGCTGGACGAGCAGTACCAGCAGGCGGGTCTGATGGTGTACGGCGACGACGACAACTACCTCAAGTTCGACTTCGTGGTGGACAACCAGGCCGGCCAGCCGGTGTCTCGGCGGATCGAGTTCCGCAGCGAGATCGGCGGATCGATCCAGGATCCCCAGCCGGGTGCGGAGAACCTGACCTCGGCCGAGTGGTACCTGCGGGTGTCGCGCGCCGGTGACACCTTCACCGCGTCGTACTCGGCGGACGGCACCACCTGGACGGCGTTGACCGAGCTGGTCAACGCGGCCGTGGGGGCGACCCCGAAGGTGGGCGTGTTCACCCTCAGCGGCAACCAGACCGCCTCGAAGCCGGCGTCGTTCGACTACTTCCGGTTCTCCACCGAGGCCGGGCCGGACGACGACACCGCCCCGGTCACCACGGCCGAGGTGTCCGGCACCCCGGTCGAGGGTTGGCTCACCGGCCCGGCGACTGTCACCCTGACCGCCGCCGACAACGACGGCGGCAGCGGGGTGGCTCGCACCGAGTACCAGCTCGACGACGCCACCACCTGGACCGCCTACACCGCACCGGTGCAGGTGACCGGGGACGGCGAGCACGAACTGCGGTTCCGCTCGGTGGACGAGGCCGGCAACGTGGAGGAGACGAAGACGGTCACCGTCCGCATCGACGCCACCGCGCCGGTCAGCACCGCGACGTTCGCTCCGGCCAACGACGAGGGCTGGCACGACGGCACCATCCCGGTGGTGCTCACCTCGACCGACGCCGGTTCCGGGGTGAAGCTGCTGGAGTGGTCGCTGGACGGCGGCGACTGGACGCCGTACACCGAGCCGGTGCAGATCAGCGGTGACGGGGACCACGAGCTGCTCTACCGGGCCACGGACACCGCCGGCAACGCCGAGACGCTCAAGTCGGCGGTGGTGCGGATCGACGGCACCAAGCCCACCCTGTTGGTCTCCGGCATCGCCGACGGCCAGCTCTACGGTGACAGCCAGGACGTCCGCGTGTCGTGGCAGGCGGTCGACCCGACCTCGGGCATCGCGTCGGTGGTCGGTCAGCTCGACAACCGCCCGTACGTCAGCGGCACGCTCCAGGCGATGTACGAGCTGCCGCTGGGCCTGCACGAGCTGACCGTCACGGCGACCGACAAGGCGGGCAACGCCACCACCGCGTCGGTGCGCTTCTTCGTCACCACCTCGTTCCGGGACATGCAGAACCTGCTGGACCGGTTCAAGGCGACGGGTCGGCTCTCCACCAAGGCACACAACCAGTTGTCGAAGCGACTCTCCAACGCCCGTACGGCGGAGGCGGAGGGCAACGACAAGCGGGCGATCAACCAGCTCACCGCGTTCCGGACGCTGGCCGGTGACGCTGAGCTGGTCGGCGAGGCGGAGATCCGGGACGTGCTGATCCGGGACGCCGACGCCATGATCGTCCGGCTCGGTGGCACGGCCAGCAAGATCGGCGTACAGGCCAACGACGGCGAGTCCGTCAAGGGCGCCGGCCGCCTCGGCGGCGACCCCACCCGCCTAGCCCCGGGGCGTCGCCTCTGAGCGACAGTTCCCGGTAGCACACAAGGGCCCCGTCCGGCAGCAGCCGGGCGGGGCCCCGCCATGTTCCCGGTTACCGGTCGAGCACCGCCCGCAGGGCCTTCAGGTCGTCCTCGGTGGGGTGCCAGGTGCCGGCTTCGGCGTTGGCGCGTACCTGCTCCGGTGTGGTGGCGCCGGCGATGACCGAGGTGACTGTCGGCTGAGCCGCCAGGCCGCCGATCGCCACGTGCAGCATCGGCACACCCCGCTCCGCGGCGTACGCCTCGATGCCCTCGATGGTGTCCCAGTCGGCGGCGGCGAGGCGCTGGGCGTACCGTCCGCCGCCCGCCAGCCGGCTGCCCGCGGGTGGCGCCTCACCCCGCTTGTACTTGCCGGTGAGCAGCCCGTTCGCCAACGGGAAGAACGGCAGCATGCCCAACCCGAACCGGTCGCAGGCCGGCAGCACCTCGATCTCGGCGTCCCGGTTGAGCAGGCTGTAGTGGTTCTGTGCGCTGACGAACCTGGTGAACCCCCGGGTCTTCGCCGTCCAGTCGGCGTCGGCGATCTGCCAGCCGGCGAAGTTGGAGTTGCCGAGGTACCGCACCTTGCCGGCGCGGACCAGGTCGTCCAGGGCGGACAGCGTCTCGTCGATCGGGGTGCCTGGATCCGGCTCGTGGAACTGGTACAGGTCGATGTGGTCGGTGTCCAGCCGCCGCAGCGACGCTTCGACCGCCCGGATCACGTACCGCCGCGAGCCGCGTACCCCGAAGTCCCGTCCGTTGCCGCCGGCCATCGACATGCCGAACTTGGTCGCCAGCACCACCTCGTCCCGGCGGCCCTTGAGGGCCGCGCCGAGCTGCGCCTCCGACGCACCGTGCGGCTCGCCGTAGATGTCGGCGGTGTCGAAGAAGTTGATCCCGGCGTCGAGGGCCGCGTCGACCACCGCGCGGGTGCCGTCGAGATCGAGTTTGCGGCCGAAGTTGTTGCAGCCGATCCCCACGACGGACACCACGAGCCCGGAGTCGCCCAACCGGCGATAGGTCATCTCACTCACGAGATCACCATATGTCGCCCCGTCGGGTCGTCGCAGGGCCGACCACCGGAGCTGGTGCGGTGGTCAGCCCACGTCCCAGACCGGCTCGTCGGTCTCGACCACCTCGCCGTCGCCACGAAACAGCAGGAACCTGTCGAAGGTGCGGGTGAACCAGCGGTCGTGGGTGACCGCCACCACCGTCCCGGCGAAGGCGGTGAGCCCGGCTTCCAGCGCCTCTGCCGAGGCCAGGTCGAGGTTGTCGGTGGGCTCGTCGAGCAGCAGCATCGTCGCCCCTGACAGTTCCAGCAGCAGCACCAGGAAGCGGGCCTGCTGGCCGCCGGAGAGGGTGCCGAAGCGCTGGTCACCCTGCGCTGCCAGTTCGTACCGGGACAGCGCCGCCATGGCCGCGTGCCGGTCCATGCCGTCCCGGTGCTCGTCGCCCCGCCAGAGGATCTCGACGAGCGTCCGGGCCATCAGCTCGGGCCGGTCGTGGGTCTGGGAGAAGTGACCGGGACGCACCCGGGCGCCCAGTCGGGCCACCCCGTCGTGCGCCACCGGCGCCAGCGCCGCCGCACCGTCGACCGGGCCGTTCGCCGGGTCCGGGTCCGTCCCGCCCCGGGCCAGCAGGCGCAGGAAGTGCGACTTGCCGGTGCCGTTGGCGCCGAGCACCGCGAGCCGGTCGCCGTACCACAGCTCCAGGTCGAAGGGGTAGGTCAGGCCGTCCAACTCCAGCTGCTCGCAGACCAGCGCCCGCTTGCCGGTCCGCCCGCCGGCCAGCCGCATCCGGATGTCCTGCTCCTTCGGCGGTACGGGCGGCGGCCCGGCCTCCTCGAACTTGCGCAACCGGGTCTGCGCCGCCTGATAGCGGGAGGCCATCCCATCGTTGTACGCGGCCTTCTGCTTGTACATCAGCATCAGCTCGCGCAGCTTCTGATGCTCCTCGTCCCATCGCTTCCGCTGCTCGTCGAGACGGGCGTGGCGGGCCACCCGCGCCGCGTGCCAGCTGGCGAAGCCGCCCGGGTGCACCCAGGCGCTGCCGCCCTCCACCGCGACCACCCGGTCGGCGGTGTGCGCCAGCAGTTCCCGGTCGTGCGAGACGTAGAGCACCGACTTTGCCGACTCCCGCAGCCGCGCCTCCAGCCAGCGTTTGCCCGGCACGTCGAGGAAGTTGTCCGGCTCGTCGAGCAGCAGCACCTCGTCGGGGCCGCGCAGCAGCAACTCCAGGGCGAAGCGCTTCTGCTGCCCGCCGGAGAGGGTCCGCACCGGGCGCTGTCGGGCGGTCTCCCAGGGCAGATCGAGAACGATCGTGGCGACCGTGTCGAAGAGCACCTCGGCGTCGTACCCACCGGTCTCGCCCCAGGCGGCCAACGCGTCGGCGTACGCCAGCTGGGCCTTGCCGGCGGCGGTGCTGTACTTGCCGCGCAGCTCGGCCTCCCGCATGGCCGCCTCGGTCTCGGCCAGCCGGCGACCGGCGTCGCGCAGGGCCGGCGGGGCGAGCGACAGGGCCAGGTCGGCCAGGGTCGACTCGTCGCCGATCATGCCGATGAACTGGCGCATGACACCCAGCCCACCGGTACGCGCGATCGTGCCGGCGGGTACCGGGAGGTCACCGGCGACCATCCGCAGCAACGTCGTCTTGCCCGCCCCGTTCGGCCCGACAAGGGCCACCTTGGCGCCCTCACCGACCCGGAACGACACGTCGGCGAAGAGTTCCCGCCCGTCCGGCAGGACATGCCCGACCGCCGCCACGTCCACGTATCCCACGCGGGCATCCTGCCCGAGCCGGACCGGCCGGCCAACCGATTACCCGGTCAGCGGGTGACGCGCAACACCCGGAACCCCTTCTGGCTGGCGTGTCGGGTCACCTGCCAGCCCTGCTCGACCAGCCAACTCTGCAACGAGTCACCGCCGAGGTGGCGAGCCACCACGAGCCAGGCCACCCCGTCCGGGGCGAGCCGGGGCAGCCAGCGCAGCAGCAGCTGGTGCAGCTCGTCCTTGCCGACCCGGATCGGCGGGTTGGACCAGATCTGTGCGAAGCGGAGGTCGGCGGGCACCTCCTCGGGTGCCGTCACCCGCAGCCGGCCGGACAGCCCGAGCCGGGTGGCGTTCTCGGCCGTCAGACCCCGGGCCCGCTCGTTCACGTCCACCGCCCAGGTCGTCGCCGTGGGGGCGACGGTGGCGAGTACGCAGGCGATCGGGCCGAATCCACAGCCGAGGTCGAGCAGGGCACCTGTGGTCGTGGGGGCCGGTGGCTCGGCCTTGCGCAGCAACACGGCGGTGCCGGGGTCGAGGCGGCTGGCCGAGAAGACCCCGGACGCCGAGACCAGTGTGTAGTCGCGCCCGGCGACGGTGAACTGCACCTCACGCGCCTGGGCGGGCGCGTTCGGCTCGGCGGTGAAGTAGTGGTCCCCGGTCACGCGGGCCATTCTCGCACCGAGCCGGATCCGGCCGAAGGCGCGGCGGCCGCAGTGGATCCGACACGTCGATCCGCCGCGTTTCCGCAAAATACCTACTAAAGGGATAAACATCCCTACTCTGGACGACATGGTGTATCGGTACGACTCCGATGAGGACGCATACGTCCCGTACCGGGACGACGAGCCGGAGAGCGCTTCGCCCCGGCCCGGCCCGCCGCCACCGGCAGGGCCGTCCCCGTCGCGCTTCCCCACCCCGTCGCTGGCCCGGCCGAACCAGATCATGCTGCCGTCGTCGGCACCGCCACGCGGGACGTTCCCCGCCACGCAGGAACCGGCACCACGGTACGACCCGGCGCCGGCCATGCCCGACGAACCGGTGCCGACCGGCGTGGCGGCGGCCCCGCCGGAGCCCGGCACGACCACTGTCGTACCGCGGCCCCGCCGAGGTGGCGGTCGCGCCTGGCAGGTACTTGTCGGTGGCGCCGCGGCGCTGGTGCTGCTCGCCCTCTGCGGTCTCACCGCAGCCACCCTGCTCGACGGTCGGAACCTGATCGGCCAGCAGGCCGCGCCCAGCGCGGCACCGGACACCACCCGTGGGACGGTCCCCGCCGAGGCGAGCGACCTCGATTCCCGGGACACCGACCAGGCACCGCTCACCGCTCGCGAGGTCTTCCCCGCCAGCACTCTCGCCGTCGGTGACGGAGAAAACGGCTACGAGGTGCTGCGCACCCAGTCCAGCGCCAGTTGCGCGGTGGCCGCCACCGGCGAGGTCGGGGAACTGCTGGTCCGGCTCGGCTGCAACCAGGTCGTCCGGGCAACCCTCCGCACGCCGGACGGCGACCACCTGGTCACCACGGGGCTGTTCAACCTCACCGACCGGTCCAGTGCCGAACGGGCTCGGGACCGGATCCGCCAACTGCTCGACGAGCGGCAGGGCCGCTTCCGCGGCATGTCGGCGGGGGATGACACAGAGGTCGTCGCCACCGCCCCGGCACGGGTCGGCTGGCAGGTACGCGGCCACTACATCGCCTACGCGGTGGTCGCCCGCACCGACGGCGCCACCATCCGCTCCGGTGACACCACCGTCCGCGAGATCCTCTTCGACATGCTCGAACAGCACCTCAACCAGGGCGTGCTGGAGCGGCGTGCCGAGGGCGGGACGGCGAGCCAGCCGACCGAGGGGCCGACCGACGACACCGGCAACCAGGACGAGTCCACCGAGGACTGACCGGTCGGCAACGACGGGAGGCGGGCCCTGACGGGCCCGCCTCAGCTGTCGACGGCGACCCGCAGCCGCCGGGTCGCCTCAGCCCGGCGCGCGTACTCGACGGGGTCGTCCGGATAGCCGACGGCCACCAGGGTCAGCCCGTGCGCCGGTGCCACGGTCACCTCGCTGGCCCGCTCCCGACGCGCCAGCAGGTCGGCTGGCCAGCGCACCGGCCGACGGCCGTCACCGGCGACCAGCATGGCACCGACCAGGCTGCGGACCATCGCCTGGCAGAACGCGTCGGCCTGCACGGTGGCGACAAGCGTCCCGTCGGCGTCCCGCCGCCAGTCCAGCCTGGTCACCTCCCGCAGCGTGGTGGCGTTCTCCTTGCGCCGGCAGTACGCGGCGAAGTCGTGCTCCCCCACCAGTCCGGCCGCCGCGGCGGCGAGCCGGTCGAGGTCGAGTACGCGGGGCCAGGCCAGGATCTCGTGCCGACGCAGCGGGTCGCACCCCCACGGCGCGTCGGTCACCCGGTATTCGTAGCGGCGGAAGGTCGCCGAGAATCGGGCGTCGAAGGTGGCCGGCACCGCACGCATCGCCCGCACCCGCACATCGGTCGGGAGCAGGCGGGCCAGCCGGCGCAGCAGCCGCCCCTCGTGCACCCCCCAGACATCGGTGGGCAGGTCCAGGTGGCAGACCTGCCCGGTGGCGTGCACCCCGGCATCGGTGCGGCCGGCGACTGTCAGGCCCGTCGCCACGCCGGCACCGAGCACCAGATCCAGCGTCTCGACAAGCACTCCCGCGACGGTCCGCCGCTCCGGCTGGGCGGCCCAACCGGAGAAGGCTGTGCCGTCGTACGCGACGTCCAGCCGCAGCCGGGTGCGCTCCTCCACGTGGTACCTCCTGGGGTCGGCGACGAAGTCCCTGGTCCGCCTGCGGCGGGCCGGGTCAGCAACCGGGAACTTCGCCATCGACCCTAAACGGGTCGGGCCCGGCACCCCCCTGGGGTGCCGGGCCCGACGACGGCCTGGATCAGGCCTTGCCTTCTTCGGTGGCCAGGTCGCTGTCCTCGCGGGCAGCGGCGGTGTCACCGGAAGCCGACTGCGGCGGCTCGGCGTCCTGGTCGGCCGGCTGCGACGCGGGGGCCTCCTCGGCCGGCGCCAGCGCCTCGACCTTGTCCTGCTGGGCGGCCTTGCGGCCGGCGGTCTTCTTGTTCGCCTTCGGCTCGGCGACCTGAAGCTCCTCGACCAGCTCGATGATCGCCATCGGCGCGGCGTCACCCTTGCGCGGACCGGTCTTCACGATCCGGGTGTAGCCGCCGTTGCGGTTGGCGTACCGCGGCGCGATCTGGTCGAACAGGGAGTAGACCACGTCCTTGTCCTTGACCACGGTCAGCACCCGCCGACGCGACGCGAGGTCGCCCCGCTTGGCCTTGGTGATCAGCTGCTCGGCGAGCGGACGCAGCCGCCGAGCCTTGGTCTCGGTGGTCTGGATCTTGCCGTGCTGGAACAGCGCGGTGGCCAGGTTGGCCAGCATCAGCCGCTCGTGCGCGGGGCTGCCGCCGAGGCGGGGGCCCTTGGTGGGCGTGGGCATGCTTGGTGCTCCTCAGGTGTGGCGGCAGCGCGGACTAGAGCTGCTCGGTCTCGCGGTAGTCGTCGGTGTCGTAGTCGGCCTCGCCGAAGGCGTCCACGACGTGCGCCGGGTCGAAGTTCGGAGCCGAGTCCTTCAGCCCGAGACCCATCCCGGCGAGCTTCATCTTGACCTCGTCGATCGACTTCTGACCGAAGTTGCGGATGTCGAGGAGGTCGGCCTCGGTACGCCCGATGAGCTCACCAACGGAGTTGATGCCCTCGCGCTTGAGGCAGTTGTAGGAGCGGACGGTCAGGTCCAGCTCCTCGATCGGCAGGGCCAGGTCCGCCGCCAGCTGCGCGTCCTGCGGAGACGGGCCGATGTCGATGCCCTCGGCGGTCTCGTCCAGCTCACGGGCCAGCCCGAACAGCTCCACAAGCGTCGAACCGGCCGAGGCCAGTGCGGTACGCGGGCCCATCGACGGCTTGGTCTCGACGTCGATGATCAGCCGGTCGAAGTCCGTCCGCTGCTCGACGCGGGTCGCCTCGACGCGGTAGGTCACCTTGAGCACCGGGGAGTAGATCGAGTCGACCGGGATCCGGCCGATCTCCGCGCCCGCCTGCTTGTTCTGTGCCGCCGTGACGTAACCACGCCCCCGCTCGACGGTCAGCTCCATGTCGAGCCGGCCCTTGCCGTTGAGGGTGGCCAGCTTCAGGTCCGGGTTGTGCACCGAGACACCGGCCGGAGGCTGGATGTCACCGGCGGTCACGTCGCCCGGGCCCTGCTTGCGCAGGTACATGCTGACCGGCTCGTCGTGCTCGGAGCTGACGCAGAGCTCCTTGATGTTCATGACGAGCTCGACCACGTCCTCCTTGACCCCGGGAATCGTGGTGAACTCGTGCAGCACACCGTCGATCTTGATCGAGGTGACCGCCGCACCCGGGATGGACGACAGCAGCGTACGCCGCAGCGAGTTGCCCAGGGTGTAGCCGAAGCCCGGCTCCAGCGGCTCGATGGTGAACCGGGACCGGGTCTCGTTGATCGACTCCTCGGAGAGGGTCGGTCGCTGGCTGATGAGCATGTCTTCTCTTCTCTTCCGGGGCGCCCGCCATATGACGCCCACGACACAAACTGTTCCGGTGGCCCGCCCCGCCGGGGGAGGGCCACCGCAACGAGCCCTTACTTGGAGTAGAGCTCGACGATCAGCTGCTCCTGGACCTGGGTGTCGATCACCTGTCGGGCCGGGAGCGAGTGCACCAGGATCTTCATCTGGCTGGGGATCGCCTCCAGCCACGCCGGAACGGTCTTGGAGCCGGCCTCGGCCTGGGCCACGATGAACGGGGTGAGCTCCTTGCTCTTGCCCCGGACCTCGATGATGTCGTGCTCCTTGACGCGGTACGACGGGATGTCGACCTTCTTGCCGTTCACCGTGAAGTGACCGTGCTTGACCAGCTGACGGGCCATGTCACGGGACTTGGCGTAGCCGGCCCGGTAGACCACGTTGTCCAGCCGCGACTCGAGGATCTGCAGCAGCACCTCGCCGGTCTTGGCCTTCTTGCCCACGGCTTCCTCGTAGTAGCCGCGGAACTGCTTCTCCAGCACGCCGTACACGCGGCGGGCCTTCTGCTTCTCACGGAGCTGGAGCAGGTACTCCGTCTCCTTCGTGCGGCCGCGGCCGTGCTGCCCGGGCGGGAACGGCCGGGACTCGAACGGGCACTTCGGACCATCGCACTTGCTGCCCTTGAGGAACAGCTTCATCTTCTCCCGCCGGCAACGGCGGCAGTCAGCACCGGTGTAACGAGCCATCTCTCTCTACCTCTCAGACCCGACGACGCTTCGGCGGACGGCACCCGTTGTGCGGCTGCGGGGTGACGTCGGAGATCTGCCCGACCTCAAGGCCCACGGCCTGCAGCGAACGGATGGCGGTCTCCCGGCCGGAACCGGGGCCCTTGACGAACACGTCGACCTTGCGCATGCCGTGCTCCATGGCCCGACGCGCGGCGGCCTCGGCGGCCAGCTGTGCGGCGAACGGAGTCGACTTGCGGGAGCCCTTGAAGCCCACCTGGCCGGACGAGGCCCAGGAGATGACGGCACCAGTCGGATCGGTGATCGAGACGATGGTGTTGTTGAAGGTGCTCTTGATGTGCGCCTGCCCGTGGGCGACGTTCTTACGTTCCTTGCGCCGGACCTTCTTGACGGCGGCTCCGGCACGAGCCTTCGGTGGCATAAGTCTGTGCGCTCCTGAATGGGTTCTGGCTTCTCGCCCTGTTGATTTCGTAGACACCGGTTCCGGTTGGAGCCCGGCCTACCTCGACGGAGAACGACCAGAATTCCGGTTAAAGAATTACTTCTTGCCCGGCTTCTTCTTGCCGGCGACAGTCCGCTTCGGGCCCTTGCGGGTCCGTGCGTTGGTCTTGGTCCGCTGGCCACGCACGGGCAGGCCCCGGCGGTGCCGGATGCCGGCGTAGCAGCCGATCTCGACCTTGCGGCGGATGTCAGCGGCGACCTCGCGGCGCAGGTCGCCTTCAACCTTGTAGTTGGCCTCGATGTGGTTGCGGAGCTGGACCAGCTCCTCGTCCGTGAGGTCGCGGACGCGCTTGTCCGGCGAGATGCCGGTAACGCTGAGCGTCTCCAGGGCGCGGGTGCGGCCCACGCCGAAGATGTAGGTGAGCGCGATCTCCATCCGCTTTTCGCGGGGAAGGTCGACGCCGACTAGACGTGCCATGTGCGGGCGTACTCCTCGTGGTGTGCTGGCGAAGGTGTGGACCCGTCCCACCCCGCTACCGGCCGTCCCTGTCCTTCCGACGCCGATGGCGCCGGCGACCGGGATCGGTCGCTGCCCGAGCGGGCCCCGGCCTTCGACCGGGGGTCAACCACGATTGAGTACGCGCTGCGCACCGCTCGCGGCTGGGACGAGCATGTGTGTTGTGTGGGCTGGTTCAGCCCTGGCGCTGCTTGTGGCGCGGGTCGGTGCAGATGACCATGACCCGGCCGTGCCGGCGGATCACCCGGCACTTGTTGCAGATCCTCTTGACGCTCGGCTTGACCTTCACGGTTGCCTTACTTCCCATCTGGCCCGGCGCCACGAGGCGCGACACCGGACGTCGAAGACGGACACGGGACGTTTCCCGGCCGCCGTCAGGCTTACTTGTAGCGGTAGACGATGCGCCCGCGGGTCAGGTCGTACGGCGAAAGCTCGACGACGACTCGATCCTCCGGCAGGATGCGGATGTAGTGCTGCCGCATCTTGCCGCTGATGTGAGCCAGCACCTTGTGGCCGTTGGCGAGCTCCACCCGGAACATAGCGTTCGGCAGGGGCTCGATGACCCGACCTTCGATCTCGATGGCTCCGTCTTTTTTCGGCATGTCCTCCGCTGTCCTGACGTCGGTTGCTCCGGACGGCCCACAACGTCTTACACGGGTGCTTGACCAAGATCAGGCTTCCCGCGCCAGCCGCGGCTCCGCGTCCCACCGAAGCGCTGGTGGGCATGGCGGAGTGGACGCTGTGCGCCGATCAGAAAGTGTACGCCCGCCTGCACGCGGTCGCCAAACCGACCGGCCAGCTGGGCTCGGTCCGGTCCCGAAAACGGGACGTTCAGCCCACATCGCCCCGGTCGGGGCCTCGCACCGGCGTCTCGGTGACCTCGCCGGCCTCGGTATCCGCCGGGCCACCGGGGGCCGCCGCCGCGTCGCCGGTGACGTCGTCGCCGACCACCGCCCGCCGATCGCCGGGGACGCCGCCGGTCGCCAGCGCGGCACCGTCGCCGGCCGCTCCCCCGCCCGGGCCGACCGGCCCGACGGCACCGGGCTGCTGCTGGCCGAGGGCCTTGCGCTCCCGCTTGAGTGCGCGCTTCTCCGCCCGCCGCTGCCGGCGGCGCTCCCGCTCCGCCGCCCACCGCTGGGGCTCACCGCTGGCCAGTCCGGTGACGGTACGCACCAGGACCACAGCCCCCCACGGACCCGCAACCCAACCCGGCCAGAAGTAGAGCGCTTCACGGGTCGCCAGCGAGCTGACCGCCCAGATCGCCACCACGATCCCGACCACCTTCAGCCAGGGTTCCCAGACCTCGACCAACCAGCGCGCGGTCAGCCCACGTCCGACCCCGGCCGGCACCGGGGCGTCCGGCCCCCGAGGCGTCGGCACCACCGCACCGACGGGCGCCGGCAGATCGCTGACGAGGGCATCCAACTCGGCGTACGTGCGGGCGGCATAGGCCCGCTGCAACCGCTCGTCGTACTCGTGCAGGTCGAGCCGGCCCTCGTCGAGGGCGACCCGGAGGCGTTCGGCGACGGCCTGCCGGTCAGAGTCCGCTGCCCGCATCGCGTCCCGCTCGTCCATGCCGGCAAGCATGCCACCGCGCTGCCAGCGCCGCCCTGCCGGCCGTACCGGAGGGATCCCGCCGCGGTGCTCCCGGACGGTCCGCCGCCGCTGCCCGTCAGGCGGTGTGCGTGGCGCTCGGCTGGCGAGCGGTGACCAGGTCGCCCAGGCGGGCACGGCCACCGTCGTGGGCGGTCAGCACCCACACCCCGTCGGGCAGCAGGGCCATCGTGTGCTCGACGTGCGCGGCACGCGAGCCGTCGCGGGTGACGACCGTCCAGCCGTCCGCGAGTTCCGCGGTACGCGGCGACCCCATGGTGATCATCGGCTCGATGGCCAGCGCCAGCCCCGGCACCAACCGCGGCCCCTTGCCCGGCCGCCCGTGGTTGAGCACATGCGGGTCCTGATGCATCTCGGTGCCGATGCCGTGGCCGCCGTAGCCGTCGACGATGCCGTAACGCCCCGCCTTGCGTACCGCGCGCTCCACCGCGTGCGAGATGTCGGTCAGTCGACCCTTGCCGCTGGCGGCGCCGCGAGCGGCCGCAGCGATCCCGGCCCACATAGCGTCCTCGGCCACCTCGGCCATCCGCAGCAGCGCCGGATCGACCTCGCCCACGCCGACCGTGATCGCCGCGTCGCCGTGCCAGCCGTCGAGCACCGCTCCGCAGTCGATCGAGATCAGGTCGCCCTCGGCGAGGACCTGCTTCGGTGACGGGATGGCGTGCACGATCTGCTCGTTGACCGACGAACAGATCGACGCCGGGAAGCCGTGGTAGCCCTTGAACGACGGGACCGCTCCCGCCTCGCGGATCGTCGCTTCGGCGATCGCGTCCAGGTCGGCGGTGCTCACCCCGGGGGCCGCCGCCTCCCGCATCCGGCGGAGCGCCGCCGCGACCACGAGGCCGGCGGCACGCATCTTCTCGATCTGCTCAGGAGTCTTCAGCTGGATGTCCAGCTGGGGACGACGCATGGAGGCGCTACCTTTCGTTGCCGAACAGCGGGGTACGACCGGCGTACCCCGCTGTTCGCACTCTATCCGGCCGGCCGCCGGGCGACCTCAGCCCCCGTACGACCGCAGGGCGTCGATGGCGCGGACCGTGACGTCCTCCACCGGGCCGGTGGCGTCGATGCCGACCAGCTTGCCCTGCGCGCCGTAGTAGTCCACAAGCGGCGCGGTCTTCTCGGCGTACTCCCGCAGCCGCGCGGCGATGGTCTCCGGCTTGTCGTCGTCCCGCTGGAACAGCTCCGCGCCACACCTGTCGCAGATGCCTTCCCGGCTGGTCGCGTCGAACTCGACATGCCAGATCTTGCCGCAGCCCCGGCAGGTACGCCGGCCGGAGAGCCGCCGGATCACCTCGTCGTCGTCGACGACCAGTTCGAGCACGATGTCCAACGCGGTCCCGAGGTCCGCGAGGAGCTTGTCCAGCGCCGCGGCCTGCGGGGTGGTGCGCGGGAAACCGTCGAGCAGGAATCCCTCGGCGGCATCCGGCTCAGCGAGCCGGTCCCGCACCATGTTGATGGTGACCTCGTCCGGCACGAGCTTTCCGGCGTCCATGTACCGCTTGGCCTCGACGCCGAGCGGCGTGCCCTGGGACACGTTGGCCCGGAAGATGTCGCCGGTCGAGATCTTCGGCACGGACAGGTGCGCGGCGATGAACTCCGCCTGTGTGCCCTTGCCCGCACCCGGCGGGCCCACCAGAACCAGTCTCATCTACCGCAGGAACCCTTCGTAGTTCCGCTGCATCAGTTGGCTCTCGATCTGCTTGCTCGTCTCCAGAGCCACGCCAACCATGATCAGCACAGCGGTACCACCGAACGGGAAGTTGAGGTACTGCTGCCGGTCCAGCCAGATGAAGAAGAAGTTCGGCAGGATCGAGATGGTCGCGAGGTACAGCGCACCCGGCAGGGTGATGCGACTGAGGATGAAGTCCAGGTAGTCGGCGGTCGGCTTGCCGGGGCGGATGCCCGGCACGAAGCCGCCGTACTTCTTCATGTTGTCTGCGACCTCGGTCGGGTTGAACGTGATCGAGACGTAGAAGTAGGTGAAGAAGATGATCAGCATGAAGTAGACCACGATGTAGATCGGGCTGGTCGGGTCGACCAGGTTGTTCTGGATCCACGCCTGGGTCTTGCCCGGGTCATTCTGATCAAAGAACTGCAACGCCAGCTGCGGCAGGTAGAGCAGCGACGAACCGAAGATGACCGGGATCACACCCGCCTGGTTGACCTTCAGCGGGATGTAGGTCGAGGTGCCGCCGTACATCCGCCGGCCGATCATGCGCTTGGCGTACTGCACCGGGATCCGACGCTGCGCCTGCTCGATGAAGGTGACAGCGGTGATGACCACCAGGACCAGCGCGATGACGAGCAGGAACTTCCACCAGCCCTGGCTCTCCTTGATCCGCCAGCCCTCGCTGGGCAGGCGGGCGGCGATCGAGGTGAAGATCAGGACCGACATGCCGTTACCGACACCCCGGTCGGTGATCAGCTCACCGAGCCACATGACCATGCCGGTGCCGGCGGTCATCGTCATCACCAGGATGGACAGGGTCAGCCAGTCCGGGATGCCGGTGCCGGTCGGGATGATCTCCTCGTTGCACTGGTTGTTGAACAGCTGCCCGGAACGGGCCAGCGCCACGAACGCCGAGGCCTGCAGGACACCCAGCCCCAGCGTCAGGTAGCGGGTGTACTGGGTGATCTTCGCCTGGCCCGCCTGGCCCTCCTTGCGGAGCTGCTCGAGCCGGGGAATGACCACCGTCAGCAGCTGCAGGATGATCGACGCGGTGATGTAGGGCATGATGCCCAACGCGAAGATCGACAGCTGCAGCAGCGCGCCGCCGGAGAAGAGGTCGAGCAGGTTCAGTACGCCGGTGGAGCCTTCGATGGACTCCAGGCACTTCTGCACGTTGCCGTACGAGACGCCCGGGCTGGGCACCGTGGCGCCGAGCCGGTAGATCGCGATGATGCCGACTGTGAACAGCAGCTTCTTGCGCAGGTCAGGCGTACGGAACGCACTGAGAAAGGCGGACAGCAACTTCTTCCTCCTGCGCGAGGCGGGCCGCCGGTCGTCCCTGGCGGGTCGGGGTGGGTTCCGGGCAAGTGCCCGATATCCATGGCTGGGAAGGGACTCTAACAGCCCGATCCCGGTCCGGGCAGATGTGCCCGGCCACATAAACCGAATCCGATGTTACCGGGCGCACAAGGCCCTTGTAGACCTTGGCGCCCGCCAGCTGGGATCAACTGGCGGGCGCCAAGGTAAAACAGCTCTACAGCTCGGTTGCGGAGCCACCGGCGGCGGTGATCTTCTCCTTGGCCGACGCGCTGAACGCGTGCGCCGACACCTGGAGCGCCACCCCGCCGAGGTCCCCGGTGCCGAGGACCTTCACCGGCTGCCCCTTGCGGACCGCGCCGGCCTCGACCATCTCGGTCGGGCCGACCTGGCCACCGTTGGGGAACAGCTCGGCCAGGCGGTCCAGGTTGACAACCTGGAAGACCACCTTGAACTTGTTCTTGAAGCCCTTCAGCTTCGGCAGGCGCATGTGGATGGGCATCTGCCCACCCTCGAACGCCGCCGAGATGTTCTTCCGGGCCTTCGAACCCTTGGTACCGCGACCGGCGGTCTTGCCCTTGGAGCCCTCACCGCGACCCACGCGGGTCTTAGCGGTCTTGGCACCCGGCGCCGGACGCAGGTGATGGACCTTGATCGTCATTACTCGACCTCCTCGACCTTCACGAGGTGGTTGACCGTGAAGATCATGCCGCGAATCTCGGGCCGGTCCTCCTTGACCACCACGTCATTGATCCGCTTGAGACCGAGCGAACGCAGCGACTCGCGCTGGTTGCGCTTGGTCCCGATCTCGGAACGGACCTGGGTGACCTTGAGACGTGCCATCAGGATGCCACCTCCGCCCGCGAGGCCAGCATGGCCGCCGGCGCGACGTCCTCCACCGGCAGGCCCCGCCGCGCGGCAACGGCCTCCGGGGACTCCAGCCCCTTCAGCGCGGCCACGGTGGCGTGCACGATGTTGATCGGGTTCGACGAGCCCAGGCTCTTGGAGAGCACGTCGTGGATGCCCGCGCACTCCAGCACGGCACGGACCGGACCACCGGCGATGACGCCCGTACCGGCGGAGGCCGGCTTGAGCAGCACCACCCCGGCGGCGTCCTCGCCCGTGACCGGGTGCGGGATCGAGGAACCGATCCGCGGCACCTTGAAGAAGTGCTTCTTGGCCTCCTCGACGCCCTTGGCGATCGCCGCGGGCACCTCCTTGGCCTTTCCGTAGCCCACGCCCACGGTGCCGTCGCCGTCGCCCACGATCACCAGGGCGGTGAAGCTGAAGCGACGACCACCCTTCACGACCTTGGCGACGCGGTTGATCGCGACGACCCGCTCGAGGTGCGGGGTCTTCTCGGCGGGCGCGTTTCCGCGGCCGCCCTCACGGCGGTTGTCGCGGCGACCACCCTCGTTGCCACCGGACCCGCCGCCACGGCGCTGTTGACCTGGCATCAGCAGCCTTCCTTCTCTCTCGTGACGGGGATTGTCAGAACTCGAGCCCGGCTTCGCGGGCGGCGTCGGCAAGCGCGGCGACCCGCCCCGCGTACCGGTTGCCGCCGCGGTCGAAGACGACCTTGGAGATGCCAGCGGCCTTGGCCCGCTCGGCCAGCAGCGTGCCGACCTTGCCAGCCAGGGCGCTCTTGTCGCCCTCCGTGCCGCGCACCGAGGCGTCCAGGGTCGAGGCCGACGCCAAGGTGTGACCCTTGGTGTCGTCCACGATCTGGGCGACGATGTGCCGCAGCGAACGGGTGACCACCAGGCGGGGACGCGCGGCGGTGCCGCTGACGTTCTTGCGCACTCGGAAGTGCCGCCGCGCCCGCCCGACGGCACGCTTGGCGGCGACGCCGCGGCGGCGCTTGAGCAGCGTGGCGCTCACTTCTTACCTGCCTTTCCGGCCTTGCGTCGGATGACTTCGCCCTGGTACTTCACGCCCTTGCCCTTGTAGGGCTCCGGCGGGCGGATCTTCCGGATGTTGGCGGCGACCTCACCGACGAGTTGCTTGTCGATGCCGGCCACGTGGAACAGCGTCGGGCGCTCCACCGTGAAGGTGATGCCCTCGGGCGCCTGCACCTGCACCGGGTGCGAGAACCCGAGCGCGAACTCCAGGTCCTTGCCCTTGGCCACGACCCGGTAACCGGTGCCGGCGATCTCCAGGCTCTTACGGTAGCCCTCGGTGACCCCGACGATCATGTTGGCGACCAGGGTACGGCTCAGGCCGTGCAGTTCCTTGGCCTTGCGCTCGTCGTTCGGGCGGTTGACGCTCAGTTGCCCGTCCTCGGCCCGCTCGATGGTGATCGGCTCGGCCAGGGTGTGCGACAGCTCGCCCTTGGGGCCCTTGACCTTGACGGTCCGGCCGTCGATCGTCACGTCGACTCCGGATGGCACCGGGATCGACTTACGTCCAATACGCGACATTTCTACCTGTCTCCCGTTACCAGACGAAGGCGAGGACTTCCCCGCCAACGCTCCGCTTGCGGGCCTGCCGGTCGGTAAGCAGCCCCTGGGACGTCGAAATGATCGCCACGCCCAGCCCACCGAGCACCCGGGGGAGCCCGTCCGACTTGGCGTACACCCGCAGACCGGGCTTGGAGACGCGCTTGATACCGGCCAGGCTCCGCTCCCGGTTCTGGCCGTACTTCAGCTCGACGACCAGTCGCTTGCCGACGGCACCCTCCTCGGGCTCCTCGACTGCCCAGGTGGCGATGTAACCCTCGGACTTGAGGACCTCGGCGATGTTCGCCTTGATCTTCGAGTAGGGCATCGTCACCCGGTCGTGGTACGCCTGGTTGGCGTTACGCAGACGCGTGAGCATGTCTGCGATCGGGTCGGTCATCGTCATGAAAACTCGTCAACCTTTCTCGCCGGGGTTCCCGCGACACGTCGCAGGCCTACGGCGAAGAGACAGTCCAGCTGACGCGCCGGAGCGCGCCGGGCTATTACCAGGAAGCCTTGGACACGCCGGGCAGCTCACCGCGGTGGGCCATCTCCCGGATGCACACCCGGCAGAGCCCGAACTTGCGGTAGACCGCCTTGGGACGCCCGCACCGCTGGCAGCGGGTGTACGCGCGAACCGAGAACTTCGGCTTCGCGGCCGCCTTCAGGATCAGCGCCTTCTTGGCCATCTCAGTTCTCCTTGAACGGGAAGCCCAGGAGCTTCAGCAGCGCCCGGCCCTCGTCGTCGGTCGTGGCGGTCGTGACCACCGTGATGTCCATGCCCCGCTGGCGATCGATCTTGTCCTGGTCGATCTCGTGGAACACCGACTGCTCGGTCAGACCGAACGTGTAGTTGCCGTGCCCGTCGAGCTTGCGCCCGTCGAGGCCGCGGAAGTCACGGATACGCGGCAGCGCGATGGACAGCAGCCGGTCCAGGAACTCCCACATCCGGTCGCCGCGCAGGGTCACCTTCGCGCCGATCGGCATGCCTTCCCGCAGCTTGAACTGCGCGATGGACTTCGTCGCCCGCCGGACCTGCGGCTTCTGGCCGGTGATGGTGGCCAGGTCGCGGACCGCACCGTCGATGAGCTTGGCGTCCCGGGCAGCCTCGCCCACACCCATGTTCACGACGATCTTGACCAGCCGCGGCACCTGCATCGGGTTGCCGTACTCGTACTGCTCGCGCAGCTGGGCGATGATCTCGTTGCGGTACCGCTCCTTGAGGCGCGGCATCGTCTTGGTTTCGGTAGCCGTGGTCATCACAGGTCCTTACCGGTGCTACGCGCGATGCGAACCTTCTGGCCGTTCTCGTCGATCCGGTAACCGACGCGGGTCGGCTTGCCGTCGGAGTCCACGACCATCACGTTCGAGACGTGGATCGGGGCCTCCTGGGTGACGATGCCACCGGTCTTGGCGCCACGCTGGGTGGTGCTGATGCGAGTGTGCTTCTTGATCCGGTTCACGCCCTCGACCAGGACCTTGTCCTGCCGCGGGTAGGCCGCGATGACCTTGCCCTTGGCACCCTTGTCCTTGCCGGCGATGACGACGACCGTGTCGCCCTTCTTGACCTTCACGGTCACAACACCTCCGGCGCGAGAGAGATGATCTTCATGAACCGCTTGTCCCGCAGCTCGCGGCCGACCGGGCCGAAGATACGGGTACCGCGCGGGTCCCCACCGTCCTTGATGATGACGGCGGCGTTCTCGTCGAAGCGGATGTACGAGCCGTCCGGCCGCCGCTTCTCCTTGGCGGTGCGGACGACGACGGCCTTGACCACGTCGCCCTTCTTCACACCGGCACCCGGGATCGCGTCCTTGACGGTGGCCACGATGACGTCGCCGATGCTCGCGTAGCGCCGACCGGAGCCACCGAGAACCCGGATGCACAGGATCTCCCGGGCACCCGTGTTGTCGGCGACGCGCAGTCGCGACTCCTGCTGAATCACGTCTATCTCCTATGTCTGCCGGTTCTCCGGCCGCCGGAGCGGCCGGAGCCTGGCGGAACCTGCGCCCGACCGTCCCGGCCGAGCTCGAGCCTTCGCTACTTGGCCTTCTCGAGGATCTCCACGAGCCGCCACCGCTTGGTGGCGGAGAGCGGCCGGGTCTCCATGATCAGGACGCGGTCGCCGATGCCAGCGGAGTTCTGCTCGTCGTGGACCTTGAGCTTGCTGGTCCGGCGCATGATCTTGCCGTACAGCGCGTGCTTGACCCGGTCCTCGACCTCGACCACGACGGTCTTTTCCATCTTGTCGCTGACCACGAGGCCCTCACGGACCTTGCGGCGGCCCCGCGGCTGGGTGGCGGTCGTGTTCTCGCTCATGAAGCAGTCACCTCAGTCGGCGCGGCCGAGAGCCCCAGCTCACGCTCACGCATGATCGTGTAGATCCGGGCGATCTCCCGACGGATGACCTGCAGCCGCCGGTTGTTGTCCAGCTGCCCGGTTGCGGCCTGCACGCGGAGGTTGAACAGCTCCGCCTTGGCCTCGCGCAGCTTCGTGACCAGCTCCTCCTCGGAGAGCTCACGCAGCTCGGAGGCCTTAACGCCCGCTGCCATCAGGATTCACCCACTTCGCGCGTAACAATGCGGCACTTCATCGGGAGCTTGTGGATCGCGCGACGCATCGCCTCTCGCGCGATCTGCTCGTTCGGGAAGGACATCTCGAAGAGAACCCGCCCGGGCTTGACGTTCGCGACCCACCACTCGGGCGAGCCCTTACCGGAACCCATCCGGGTTTCCGCCGGCTTCTTGGTGAGGGCCTGGTCCGGGAAGATGGTGATCCAGACCTTGCCGCCACGCTTGATGTGGCGGGTCATCGCGATACGCGCCGACTCGATCTGCCGGTTGGTCACGTACGCCGGTTCCAGAGCCTGGATCCCGAACTCGCCGAACACCACCCGGTTGCCGCCCTTGGACGCGCCGCTGCGGTCCGGGTGGTGCGGCTTGCGGAAGCCCTTCGGGGGCTTGCGCGGCATCAGCATCTGTCAGCCCTCCTGCTGCGTTTCTGCCGGAGCCGAAGCGGCAGCCGCGACAGCAGCGCTGTCTACCGGCTCGCCACTCGGCGTCTCGGCCTGCTGCGCGACGGTCGTCGCGGCAGCCCGGCCGGCCTCGGTGCCACCGGAGGTCGTGCCGGACGAACCCGACCGACCGCGGCGCGGCCGCTCGGGCCGGTCACCGCGCTCCCGGCGCGGGCGCGACGGCGCCTCGGTCGGAGTCTCCCGACCCGGCACCGCGTCACCCTTGTAGATCCAGACCTTCACGCCGATCCGGCCGAAGGTGGTACGGGCCTCGAAGAAGCCGTACTCGATGTTGGCCCGCAGCGTGTGCAGCGGAACCCGACCCTCGCGGTAGAACTCCGTGCGGCTCATCTCGGCGCCGCCGAGGCGACCCGAGACCTGCACCCGGATGCCCTTGCACATCGGGTTCTTCATCGCCGACTGCATCGCCTTGCGCATCGCGCGGCGGAAGCTGACCCGGCTGGAGAGCTGCTCGGCAACGCCCTGGGCGACCAGCTGCGCGTCCGACTCGGGGTTCTTCACCTCGATGATGTTCAGCTGCACCTGCTTGCCGGTGAGCTTCTCCAGCTCGCCGCGGATCCGGTCGGCCTCCGCGCCCTTACGGCCGATGACGATGCCCGGCCGTGCG
The DNA here is from genome assembly GCF_040660295.1 of Micromonospora sp. NPDC049891. Lineage (NCBI taxonomy): Bacteria > Bacillati > Actinomycetota > Actinomycetes > Micromonosporales > Micromonosporaceae > Micromonospora > Micromonospora sp. NPDC049891. The sequence continues at coordinate 18,541 of NZ_JBFAML010000025.1, read as the reverse complement.
GTGTGGATGTCGACGCGGACCCGGTCGCGGGTGCGCTCGATGTCAACCTTGGAGATGCCGGCGCGCTCCAGCCCCTTGGACATCATCCGGCGGATCTTGACATCCTCGCCGATGTAGTCCTTGTAGAGCTTGTCCGCGAACCAGCGGGACTTCCAGTCGGTAGAGATGCCGAGCCGGAACCCGTGCGGGTGAACCTTCTGACCCATTACTCGGCGCCCTCCGTGTTGCTTTGCGTCTCGGCCGGCGCGGTCTGCTTCGCCGGAGCCGCCTTGTTCGCCGACTTCCTCGGCGCGGCCGGCGCGACCGCCTCGACCGCCACGGTGATGTGGCAGGTGCGCTTACGGATCCGGTACGCCCGGCCCTGCGCCCGTGGCTGGAACCGCTTCATCGTCGGGCCCTCGTCCACGAACGCCTCGCTGACGAGCAGCGCGTCGGGGTCCAGCCGCTCGTTGTTCTCCGCGTTGGCGATCGCGCTCGCGAGCACCTTGTACACCTGCTCGCTCGCAGCCTGCGGCGCGAACTGCAGCACCGTGAGAGCCTCCTTCGCGGGCAGGCCGCGGACGAGGTTGACCACCCGGCGCGCCTTCATCGGCGAGATGCGCACGTGTCGCGCAACCGCCCGCGCGCCCGGAAGCACCGGAGCGTCGCCCTTTCCTGGCATCGCTGTAACCCCTTGATCCTCTATCCGTATGCCCGCGGCGTCAGCGCCGGCGGCTCTTCCGGTCGTCCTTTTCGTGACCCTTGAACGTGCGGGTCAACGCGAACTCGCCGAGCTTGTGCCCGACCATCGCCTCGGTCACGAACACCGGGACGTGCTTACGTCCGTCGTGCACGGCGATCGTGTGCCCGAGCATCTCCGGGATGATCGTCGAGCGCCGCGACCAGGTCTTGATGACGTTCTTCGAGCCCTTTTCGTTCTGCGTCTCCACCTTCTTGAGCAGGTGGTCGTCGATGAACGGGCCCTTCTTCAGGCTGCGAGGCATGTCTTATCTCCCTCAGCCGCGCTTACGCGTGGCGTAGCGACGGCGGACGATCAGCCGGTCACTCGGCTGGCCCTTACGACGGGTGCGGCCCTCGGGCTTACCCTGCGGGTTGACCGGGTGGCGACCACCGGAGGTCTTGCCCTCACCACCACCGTGCGGGTGGTCGACCGGGTTCATGGCGACACCACGCACGGTCGGGCGCTTGCCCTTCCAGCGCATCCGGCCGGCCTTACCCCAGTTGATGTTTGACTGGTCGGCGTTGCCGATCTCACCGATGCTGGCGCGGCAGCGCACGTCCACCCGCCGGATCTCGCCGGACGGCATACGCAGGGTCGCGTACGCGCCCTCGCGGCCGAGCAGCTGGATGCCGACACCGGCCGAGCGGGCCAGCTTGGCGCCGCCGCCCGGACGCAGCTCCACGTTGTGGATCGTGGTACCGACCGGGATGTTGCGCAGCGGCAGGTTGTTGCCCGGCTTGATGTCGGCGCTCGGACCCGACTCGACGGTGTCGCCCTGCTTCAGGTCCTTCGGCGCGATGATGTAACGCTTCTCGCCGTCGGCGTAGTGCAGCAGCGCGATCCGCGCGGTGCGGTTCGGGTCGTACTCGATGTGCGCGACCTTGGCCGGCACACCGTCCTTGTCGACCCGCTTGAAGTCGATGATCCGGTACTGACGCTTGTGGCCGCCACCCTGGTGCCGGGCGGTGATCCGGCCGTGCACGTTCCGGCCGCCCTTCTTGGGCAGCGGAGCCAGCAGCGACTTCTCGGGCGTCGACCGGGTGATCTCGGCGAAGTCGGCGACGCTGGAGCCACGCCGGCCCGGCGTCGTCGGCTTGTACTTACGAATAGCCATTGTCTACACCCCTCAGCTGACCGGGCCGCCGAAGGCCTCGATGCGGTCGCCCTCAGCCAGCTTCACCATCGCCCGCTTGGTGTCCTTGCGCTTGCCGAACCCGGTACGGGTCCGCTTGCGCTTGCCCTCGCGGTTGAGCGTGTTGACCGTCAGGACACGGACGTTGAAGATCTGCTCGATAGCGATCTTGATCGCGGTCTTGTTCGCGTCCGGGTGCACCAGGAAGGTGTACCAGTTGCGGTTCAGCTCGCTGTAGCTCTTCTCCGAGACGACCGGCGCGACGATGATGTCGCGCGGATCGGCGATCGTGCTCACTTGCCACCCTCCTCGGTGGTCTCGGCCGGAACGCCCAGGAACTCGTCCAGGGCCTCCTTGGTGAAGACCACATCGTCGGCCACCAGCACGTCGTACGTGTTGAGCTGGCCGGCCTCGATCAGGTGCACCCGCGGCTCGTTGCGCAGCGACACCCAGTTCAGCTCGTCGGTGCTGCTCAGCACGACCAGCACCCGCCGGGCGGTGGTCAGCTTGGCGAGCGCGGTCAGCGCAGCCTTGGTCGACGGCTTCTCGCCCGAGACGAACGCCTCGACGACGTGCACCTGCCCGGCGCGCGCCCGGTCCGACAGGGCGCCACGCAGTGCGGCGGCCTTCATCTTCTTCGGGGTGCGCTGGCTGTAGTCGCGCGGCACCGGGCCGTGGACCACGCCACCGCCGGCGAACTGCGGCGCGCGGATCGAGCCCTGCCGGGCCCGACCGGTGCCCTTCTGCTTGTACGGCTTCTTGCCGCCGCCAGCGACCTCGCCCCGGGTCTTGGTCTTGTGGGTGCCCTGCCGGGCGGCAGCGAGCTGCGCCACGACGACCTGGTGCATCAGCGCGATGTTGGCCTGCGCGTCGAAGATGTCGGCGGGCAGCTCGACCGAGCCGGTCTTGGTGCCCTCTGAGTTGAGGACGTCAACGGTGGTCACTTGCCCACACCGCCCTTCTTCGCCTTGGCCTTGGCCGCGGTACGGACCAGGACCAGCGCGCCCTTGGGGCCAGGGATGGCGCCACGGACGAGCAGGAGATTGTTCTCGGTGTCGACCGCCTGGACGGTCAGGTTCTGCACGGTGTAGCGCACGCCACCCATGCGGCCGGCCATCCGGGTGCCCTTGAAGACGCGACCCGGAGTGGCGCAGGCGCCGATGGAGCCCGGCGAACGGTGCTTGCGCTCGACACCGTGGCTGGCCCGCAGACCGTGGAAGCCGTGCCGCTTCATCGGGCCGGCGTAGCCCTTGCCCTTGGTCTTGCCGGTCACGTCGATCGAGACGCCGACCGGGAACTCCTCGACCGTGACCTCCTGGCCGAGCGAGTAGTCCGCGGCGTCGTTGGTGCGCAGCTCGACGATGTGCCGGCGCGGCGCCACGTCAGCCTTGGCGTAGTGCCCGCGCAGCGGCTTCTTGGCCTTCCGCGGGTCGATCGTCCCGTACGCCAGCTGGACCGCGGAGTAACCGTCCTTGTCGGCGTCACGAACCTGGGTGATGACGCAGGGGCCGGCCTGAACCACGGTCACCGGGACAACACGGTTGTTGTCCCAGACCTGGGTCATGCCGAGCTTCGCGCCCAGGATCCCCTTAACTTGCCTGTCCATGTGTCCGGTCCCTACAGCTTGATCTCGATGTCGACGCCAGCCGGCAGGTCGAGGCGCATGAGCGAGTCGACCGTCTTCGGGGTCGGGTCGATGATGTCGATCAGTCGCTTGTGCGTACGCATCTCGAAGTGCTCGCGCGAGTCCTTGTACTTGTGCGGCGAGCGGATGACGCAGAAACGGTTGATCTCCGTGGGCAGCGGCACCGGGCCCGCGACCTGCGCCCCGGTACGCGTCACCGTCTCGACGATCTTCCGAGCCGAGGAGTCGACGACCTCGTGGTCATAGGCCTTGAGCCGGATGCGGATCTTCTGTCCCGCCATGGTGGCTTCTGTTCCTTCTCTCGATGCCGCTGTGTTGCGGGTGCCTGTACCGGCTGGCACAGACCCTCTTCGCCCACCCCCGCGGTCGGGCGTGTCGCGCCCTGGGGCCAGGCTCCGCCCCGGGACACCGGAGCGATCCTGACCGCGGTGGGTCGAGGCGCCGATCGCACTGAGGCGACCTGAGCGCCGCGCGAGGGTGGTTGACGGACGGGCCGCCAACCACCCCACGCCCGACTGCTCTGCCTACCCGGAGGTTCAGCGGAAGCCGAACACGGGCGGCGAACTGTCGTTACGCAACCTGACTAGTATGCCGCACGACCGGCGGCGGGTCTAATCGGGGTTACCCAGCTCACTTGATGATCTTGGTGACGCGACCAGCGCCGACCGTACGGCCACCCTCCCGGATCGCGAACTTGAGGTTGTCCTCCATCGCGATGGGCTGGATCAGCTTCACGGTCATCGTGGTGTTGTCGCCCGGCATGACCATCTCGGTGCCCTCGGGGAGGGTGACGACACCGGTGACGTCCGTGGTCCGGAAGTAGAACTGCGGACGGTAGTTCTGGAAGAACGGGGTGTGCCGGCCGCCCTCCTCCTTGGAGAGGATGTAGACCGTCGCCTCGAACTCGGTGTGCGGGGTGCTGGTGCCCGGCTTGACGACCACCATGCCGCGCTCGACGTCCTCGCGCTTGATGCCGCGCAGCAGCAGACCGACGTTCTCACCCGCACGGGCCTCGTCGAGCAGCTTGCGGAACATCTCGATGCCGGTGCAGACCGTCTTCTGCGACTTCTCGCGGATACCGACGATCTCCACCTCCTCGTTCGGCTTGAGCACGCCGCGCTCGGCGCGACCGGTGACGACGGTGCCACGACCGGTGATCGTGAACACGTCCTCGATCGGCATCAGGAACGGCTTCTCGGTCTCGCGCTCCGGCTGCGGGATCGCGGTGTCGACCGCGTTCATCAGCTCCAGGAGGCGGCCGGTCCACTCCGGGTCGCCCTCGAGGGCCTTGAGCGCCGAGACACGAACGACCGGCAGGTCGTCGCCCGGGTACTCCTGGGCCGAGAGCAGCTCACGGACCTCGAGCTCGACGAGCTCCAGCAGCTCCTCGTCGTCGACCATGTCGCTCTTGTTCAGCGCCACGACGATGTACGGCACGCCGACCTGGCGGGCCAGCAGCACGTGCTCGCGGGTCTGCGGCATCGGGCCGTCGGTCGCCGCGACCACCAGGATCGCGCCGTCCATCTGGGCGGCACCGGTGATCATGTTCTTGATGTAGTCGGCGTGACCGGGGCAGTCGACGTGCGCGTAGTGCCGCGCCTCGGTCTGGTACTCGACGTGCGCGATCGAGATCGTGATGCCCCGGGCCTTCTCCTCGGGCGCCTTGTCGATCTCGTCGAACGGCGTGTACGGGTTCAGGTCCGGGTACTGGTCGTGCAGGACCTTGGTGATGGCCGCCGTCAGCGTCGTCTTACCGTGGTCGATGTGACCAATGGTGCCGATGTTGACGTGCGGCTTAGTCCGCTCGAACTTCGCCTTCGCCACTGGTGTCCTCCTGTGGACTTCTTGGTTCGTTCGCCCCGGCGCGCCAGGTCGGCGCTTAGGACTCTGTCGACAGCCTTTCCGGCCTGACGGCCGGAGAGCTTTGTGGGTTCTGCGGCGATGAAGCCTACAGGCCCGGAATTCACACAATCCGACCGAGGTGGTCGCGGTCGGGGAACCTCCCACGACCACCGTCGGATCATCCGATCACGTCAGGTGAGCGTCACTCACCCGTCGCCTTGGCGATGATCTCCTTCGCCACCGAGGCCGGAACCTCCGCGTAGGAGTCGAACTGCATGCTGTAGCTAGCCCGGCCCTGGGTCTTCGACCGCAGGTCGCCGACGTAGCCGAACATCTCCGACAACGGCACCAGGGCCCGGACGACACGGGCGCCGCTGCGCTCCTCCATCGCCTGGATGATGCCGCGTCGGGAGTTGAGGTCGCCGATGACGTCACCCATGTTCTCCTCAGGAGTGGTGACCTCAACAGCCATCATCGGCTCGAGCAACGCCGGGTCGGCCTTGCGGGCCGCCTCCTTCATCACCATCGAGCCGGCGATCTTGAATGCCATCTCGGACGAGTCGACCTCGTGGTACTGGCCGTCCACCAGGGTCAGCTTGACGCCGACCAGCGGGAAGCCGGCCAGGATGCCGTACTGCATGGCGTCCTGCGCACCCGCGTCCACCGACGGGATGAACTCCCGGGGGATGCGGCCACCGGTGACGGCGTTGGCGAACTCGTAGGTCGGCGCGTCGTTCCCCAGCGGCAGCGGCTCCAGGCTGATGATCACCCGGGCGTACTGGCCGGAACCACCGGTCTGCTTCTTGTGGGTGTACTCGACCTTCTCCACCTTGCGGCGGATGGTCTCGCGGTACGCCACCTGCGGCTTACCGATGTTCGCCTCGACGTTGAACTCGCGGCGCATCCGGTCGACCAGGATGTCCAGGTGCAGCTCGCCCATGCCGGAGATGACCGTCTGACCGGTCTGGTCGTCCAGCTTGACGCGGAAGGTCGGGTCCTCCTCGGCCAGCCGCTGGATGGCGGTGCTGAGCTTCTCCTGGTCGGCCTTGGTCTTCGGCTCGATGGCCACCTCGATGACCGGCTCCGGGAAGGTCATCGACTCCAGGATGACCGGGTTCGCCGGGTCGCACAGGGTGTCACCGGTGGTGGTCTGCTTCAGACCCTGCACCGCGATGATGTCGCCAGCCTGGGCGGAGCTGCGCTCTTCCCGCTTGTTGGCGTGCATCTGGTAGATCTTGCCGATCCGCTCCTTGCGGTCCTTGGTGGAGTTGACCACCTGGGAGCCGGACTCGAGCGTGCCGGAGTAGATCCGCACGTAGGTGAGCTTGCCGAGGTGCTTGTCCGTCTGAATCTTGAAGGCCAGGCCGGAGAACGGCTCGGACACCGACGGCTTGCGCTGCATCGGGGTCTCGCCGTCGGTGGCCGTACCCTCGATCGCCGGGATGTCCAGCGGCGACGGCAGGTACGCGACAACCGCGTCCAGCATCGGCTGGATGCCCTTGTTCTTGAAGGCGGTGCCGGTGAGGACCGGGTTGGCCTTGCCGCCGATGGTGGCCCGACGGATGGCGGCCTTGATCTCCTCGGTGGAGATCTCCTCGCCCTCCAGGTACTTCTCCATCACCGAGTCGTCGACGTCGGCCAGGGTCTCCATCAGCTTCTCGCGCCACTCGGCAGCGGAGTCGGCCAGCTCGGCCGGGATCTCCTCGACCGCGTAGTCCTCACCCTTCTGGGTCTCGCCACGCCAGGTGAGGGCACGCATCTCGACCAGGTCGACCACGCCGATGAAGTCGGACTCGGCACCGATCGGGATCTGAAGCACCAGCGGGGTGGCGTTCAGCCGGTCGATCATCATCTGCACGCAGCGGAAGAAGTCGGCACCGGTGCGGTCGAGCTTGTTGACGAAACACATCCGGGGGACGTTGTACTTGTCCGCCTGGCGCCAGACGTTCTCCGTCTGCGGCTCCACGCCGGCCACACCGTCGTAGACCGCGACGGCACCGTCCAGCACCCGCAGCGACCGCTCCACCTCGACCGTGAAGTCGACGTGGCCGGGCGTGTCGATGATCTGGATCGTGTGGCCCTTCCACTCGCACTTCGTGGCGGCGGAAGTGATGGTGATACCGCGCTCCTGCTCCTGCTCCATCCAGTCCATGACGGCAGCGCCCTCGTGGACCTCACCGATCTTGTACGTGATACCGGTGTAGAACAGGATTCGCTCGGTGGTGGTGGTCTTACCGGCATCGATGTGGGCCATGATGCCGATGTTGCGTACGTTGGCGAGCGCGTCTGCGGCGGCCACTTCAATCCCTACTTATCGTCGTCTCGACACAACTGGTGGCGGTCCCGGCACCGGATGGCGCCGGGACCAGGGTGTTACCAGCGGTAGTGCGCGAAGGCCTTGTTGGACTCGGCCATCTTGTGCGTGTCCTCGCGCCGCTTGACGGCGGCACCGAGGCCGTTGCTCGCGTCCAGCAGCTCGTTCATCAGCCGCTCGATCATGGTCTTCTCACGCCGGGCGCGGGCGTAGGTGACCAGCCAGCGCAGGCCCAGCGTGGTGGCGCGGGCCGGCCGGACCTCGACCGGAACCTGGTAGGTGGCGCCACCGACACGGCGGCTGCGCACCTCGAGGGTCGGCTTGACGTTGTCCATGGCGCGCTTGAGGGTGACGACCGGGTCGGTACCGGACTTCTCCCGGCAGCCCTCCAGGGCGGCGTAGACGACGCGCTCGGCGAGCTGACGCTTGCCGCGCAGCAGGATCTTGTTCACCAGCTGCGTGACCAGCGGCGAGTTGTACACCGGGTCAGCGACCAGCGGTCGCCGCGGAGCAGGTCCCTTACGCGGCATGTCAGCTCTTCTCCTTCTTCGCGCCGTAACGGCTGCGCGCCTGCTTGCGGTTACGGACACCCTGGGTGTCCAGCGAACCGCGAACGATCTTGTAACGCACACCGGGGAGGTCCTTCACCCGGCCACCACGCACGAGCACGATCGAGTGCTCCTGCAGGTTGTGCCCGACACCGGGGATGTAGGCGGTCACCTCGACCTGGCTGCTGAGCTTGACACGAGCGACCTTGCGCAGCGCCGAGTTCGGCTTCTTCGGGGTGGTGGTGTACACCCGGGTGCACACGCCCCGCCGCTGCGGGGATCCCTTGAGCGCCGGGGTCTTGGTCTTGGTCGTCTTCGCCTGACGGCCCTTTCGGACCAACTGCTGAATGGTGGGCACCGGGTTTCTCCGCTCCCTTCGGCCGCTTGTCGCGGCCGCGCCGTCTGCCGTAGCCGATCTCGTGATCGGCTCTCCTACATTCCGGCCAGGGCCACCTCGCGGAGGTCCCGGCACCCGCGGTCGGGCGTGTCGCCCAGCTCACGGTTCCCGTCCGGCGCTCGCGCGCAGACCCGGGGTTTGTCACCGGCACACGGATCGCCGCAGGCCGGATCTTCTGGCTCAGTCGTGGTGCCGTCCGGATATCGGATCACCGGCTCCAGCGCACGCACGAGTTGCCCGGGCGGGCCCGGGCACAAGGGGAAAGAGTACCTACCACAGCCGTGCAGGTCAAAACGGAAGACCTGCCGAACATCGCACCGCTTGCCGGCTGGCCTCTGTCGTACCGCCCGCCCGTGATGGGCACCTACGGATACAAGTGTACCGGCTCCGCCGGAAAGCGGCCCGCGAGCCCCCAGGCTGGCCACTGCCGGTCAGCGACCGCCTAGGCCAGCGCCAACAGCAACGCCAGCCCCACACCCACCAGGCAGAGCAGCAACCCGGTTCCGCCACAGCTGATTCCCGCGATGGCCAGGCCACGGCCGGTGAAACGGACCGCCGGCGGAGGCGCCGGACGCCGGATCTGCCGCAGGCCGAGCAGGCCGGCCACGATGGCGCCCGCACCGGTGAGGCCACCCAGCGCGGCGAAGGCACCCGCCGCCCAGGCTCCGTTCGCCCCTCCCCCGATGGCGCCGAAGCAGATGACCAGGATCGAGACCAGGATCGAGGTGATACCCGCCACCAGCGAGCCGACCGCCAGGCCCGAGGCGACCGGGGGCACGTCGAGGTGCACCACCGCGAACGGGGTGCCGGGCACCGGCTCGACCCGCTTCGGCGGCCGGGGACGATCCTGCGGCGGTGGCGGCGGCTGCCGGACCCAGCCCGAGCCGCCGGCTGGCCAACCCGGAGGCGACGGCGCCCCCGACATGGACCCGAAGGCTGGTGGGCCCGCGGCCGATGCCCCGAAGGCCGCAGGAACGGGCGGTCCCGAACCAGGCGGCGGACCGTAATCGGGCGACCCGGGCGGCGGACCGAAGGACGAAGCGGCGGGCGGCGACCCGTAAGCGGGCGGCCCGGGCGGACCGTAAGCCGGCGACCCAGGCGGACCGTAAGCCGGCGGGCCGGGCGGCGGGCCGAAGGGCGGACCGGCGGGCGCCGGATCGAGGGCTGGCGGTCCGGACGGCGGGTGGACGGGCGTCGCGCCGGTTGCCGGTGGGGAGGTCGGAGGGACGGTCTGCTCCGGTTCGGGCTGTTCGGGCCCGGGCCGGGCCCATCCCGTCAGCTCGGCATCGGGGCGCCCGACGGTGGGCTGAGCGGCTTCGCCGCCCTCGGGGCGCACCGGTTCCGTCACGGGATCCTCCTTGTCGGGCAGCGTCCCCGCACCGCGCGACGGACACCGGTCAGGCTACCGTCGCCAGTCAGCCCCTCGGTGCCGGGCGCGAGGACGTACCGTCGCGCCGAGGTCAGTCGACGTCGGGCGCGAAGTCCTGCCCGTACGGTGCCTCGGCGAGCCGGATCACTCCGATCACCAACGCCACCACCAGGCTGACCGCGACCAGCACCAGGCCCGTCCAGGCCAGCCGCTCGCCGCGACGCAGCCAGGCCGCACCGGTCAGGAAACCCGCCGAGGCGTACGCCTCCCGGCGCGCCTGCCGGGCCAGGTGCAGGGCCACCGTGGCCGGTACCACGCCACCGATCAGCAGCCCCGTCAGCGCCGCCATCAGACCGAGGGCGAACACGGCCCGGGCCTTTGTCGCCCGGACCGGGTCCGGGTCGAGCGGGTGACGCGGTGCCGACGCGGTGGGCGCCGATCCGGGTGCGATCGTCATGACCACATGATGCCCCCGTCGACCGACGTCCGCGCCGTACCCACGGCACCTCGTCGGACCGCGACGCCGCAAGGTCCCTGCCGCGCCGCAAGATGGCCGGAACACGAGGAGGCCCCGGCGGTTGCCCGCCGGGGCCTCCCACGTCACTGCACGGTCTAGCGGTACGACCCGAAGTCGAAGTCGTCAAGCGGAACCGCCTGGCCGCTGGCCGGTCCGAAGCCGTAGTCGGTCTCCGGGTAGCCGGTCATCGAGTAGACCTTGGCCTTCGCCTCCTCGGTCGGCTCGACCCGGACGTTGCGGTACTTGCTGATGCCGGTACCGGCCGGGATGAGCTTACCGATGATCACGTTCTCCTTGAGACCGATCAGCGAGTCGCTGCGGGCGTGGATCGCCGCGTCGGTCAGCACCCGGGTGGTCTCCTGGAAGGAGGCCGCCGAGAGCCAGGAGTCGGTGGCCAGCGAGGCCTTGGTGATACCCATCAGCACCGGGCGACCGGCGGCGGGCTCGCCACCCTCACCGACGAGCCGGCGGTTCTCCGACTCGAACAGCGCCCGGTCGACAAGCACGCCCGGCAGGAACTCGGTCGAGCCGGAGTCGATGACCGTCACCCGCTTGAGCATCTGGCGGATGATGATCTCGATGTGCTTGTCGTGGATGAGCACACCCTGCGAGCGGTAGACCTCCTGGACCTCCTGGGTCAGGTGGACCTGGACCGCCCGCGGGCCGAGGATGCGCAGCAGCTCGTGCGGGTCGATGGTGCCCTCGGTGAGCTTCTCGCCGACCTCGACGTGGTCGCCGTCGTGCGCCCGCAGCCGGACCCGCTTCGAGATCTTGTCGTAGACGATCTCGTCGCTGCCGTCGTCCGGGATCACCACGATCTTGCGCGACCGCTCGCCGTCCTCGATCCGGATCCGGCCGGGGGTGTCGGCGATCGGCGCCTTGCCCTTCGGGATCCGGGCCTCGAAGATCTCCTGGACACGTGGCAGACCCTGGGTGATGTCCTCACCCGCGACACCACCGGTGTGGAAGGTACGCATCGTCAGCTGCGTGCCCGGCTCACCGATGGACTGGGCGGCGATGATGCCGACCGCCTCGCCGACGTCGACGATCTTGCCGGTCGGCAGCGAGCGGCCGTAGCACGCACCGCAGACGCCCAGCTTCGACTCGCAGGTGAGCACGCTGCGCACCCGGACGGTCTCGACCCCGGCGGCAACGATCCTGTCGACCAGGATCGAGTTGATGTCCGCGCCCCGCTCGGCGACGACGGTGCCGTCCGGCCCCTTGATGTCGTCGGCCAGGGTACGGGCGTGCACGCTGGTCTCGGCGTGCTCGTGCACCACGAGCCGGCCGTCGAGCTGCTGACCGACCTGCATCGGGATGGCCCGGTCGGTGCCGCAGTCCTCCTCGCGGATGATGACGTCCTGCGAGACGTCCACCAGACGCCGGGTCAGGTAACCCGAGTCGGCGGTACGCAGGGCGGTGTCCGCGAGACCCTTACGCGCGCCGTGCGTGGAGATGAAGTACTCCAGCACGGACAGACCCTCCCGGTAGCTGGCCTTGATCGGCCGCGGGATGATCTCGCCCTTCGGGTTGGCCACCAGGCCACGGATCGCCGCGATCTGCCGGAGCTGGAGCAGGTTACCGCGGGCACCCGAGTTGATCATCTTCCAGAGCGGGTTCTCCTGCGGCAGCGCGGTGTCCATCTCCTTGGCGACCTCGTTTGTCGCCTTGGTCCAGATCTCGATGAGCTCGCCGCGGCGCTCCTCGGCGGTCATCAGACCACGCTGGTACTGCTTGTCGATCCGGTCGGCTTCCTTCTCGTACCGCTCCAGGATCTCCCGCTTGCGCGGCGGAGCGATGACGTCCTCCATGCCGATGGTCACGCCGGACCAGGTGGCCCAGTGGAAACCGGCCTCCTTGAGCCCGTCGAGGGTGGCCGCCAGGGCCACCTTCGGGAACCGCTCGGCGAGGTCGTTGACGATCGCGGAGAGCTGGCCCTTACGGATCTCGTAGTTCACGAACCGGTAGCCCTGCGGCAGGGTCTCGTTGAACAGCACCCGACCGAGGGTGGTCTCCACCGTCAGCGGCTCGCCCGGAACCCAGCCCTCGGGGGCCGTCCAGGGCTGCCCGCCAGCGCCGTTGTCGACCTCGACGACGTCCCGCAGCCGGATCTTGACCGGTGCCTGCAGGTGCAGCTCACCGTTGTCGTACGCCATCCGCGCCTCGGCGTCCGAGCTGAACGCCCGGCCTTCCCCGCGCTCACCGGTGGTGAGGTGGGTCAGGTGGTAGAGCCCGATGACCATGTCCTGGGTGGGCATGGTGACCGGCTTGCCGTCGGCCGGCTTGAGGATGTTGTTCGACGACAGCATCAGGATCCGCGCCTCGGCCTGGGCCTCGGCGGACAGCGGCACGTGCACCGCCATCTGGTCACCGTCGAAGTCGGCGTTGAACGCGGTGCAGACCAGCGGGTGGATCTGGATGGCCTTGCCCTCGACCAGCTGCGGCTCGAAGGCCTGGATGCCGAGTCGGTGCAGGGTGGGCGCCCGGTTGAGCAGCACCGGGTGCTCGCCGATGACCTCTTCCAGCACGTCCCACACGACCGGCCGCTGCCGCTCGACCATCCGCTTGGCGGACTTGATGTTCTGTGCGTGGTTGAGGTCGACCAGCCGCTTCATCACGAACGGCTTGAACAGCTCCAGCGCCATCTGCTTGGGCAGGCCGCACTGGTGCAGCTTGAGCTTCGGGCCGACCACGATGACCGAACGGCCGGAGTAGTCGACGCGCTTGCCCAGCAGGTTCTGACGGAACCGGCCCTGCTTGCCCTTGAGCATGTCGGACAGCGACTTGAGCGGACGGTTACCCGGGCCGGTGACCGGCCGGCCACGGCGGCCGTTGTCGAACAACGCGTCGACGGCCTCCTGCAGCATCCGCTTCTCGTTGTTGACGATGATCTCCGGCGCACCGAGGTCGATCAGCCGCTTGAGCCGGTTGTTCCGGTTGATCACGCGGCGGTAGAGGTCGTTCAGGTCGCTGGTGGCGAAGCGGCCACCGTCGAGCTGCACCATCGGGCGCAGGTCCGGCGGGATGACCGGCACGCAGTCCAGCACCATGCCGAGCGGCGAGTTGCGGGTGTTCTGGAACGCCGCGACGACCTTGAGCCGCTTGAGCGCCCGGATCTTCCGCTGGCCCTTACCGGTACGGATGGTCTCCCGCAGGTTCTCGGCCTCGGCCTCGAGGTCCATGTTCTGCACCAGGGCCTTGATCGCCTCGGCACCCATGCCGCCGGTGAAGTACTCACCGAACCGGTCGCGCAGCTCGCGGTAGAGCAGCTCGTCGGTGACCAGCTGCTTCGAGTCGAGCTTGCGGAAGGTGTCAAGCACCTCGTCCAGGCGGTCGATCTCGCGCTGGGCCCGGTCGCGGATCTGGCGCATCTCGCGCTCTCCGCCCTCCTTGACCTTGCGCCGCACGTCCGCCTTCGCGCCCTCGGCCTCCAGCTCGGCCAGGTCGGCCTCAAGCTTGGCCGCCCGCTTCTCGATCTCCGAGTCGCGGCTGTTCTCCGACTGCCGCTTCTCGGCAAGGATCTCGTTCTCGATGGTCGAGAGGTCACGGTGACGCGCTTCGGCGTCAACGCTCGTCACGACGTACGAGGCGAAGTAGATGATCTTTTCGAGGTCCTTCGGAGCGAGGTCCAGCAGGTAACCCAGCCGGCTCGGCACGCCCTTGAAGTACCAGATGTGGGTCACCGGAGCAGCCAGCTCGATGTGGCCCATCCGCTCACGGCGGACCTTCGAGCGGGTCACCTCGACGCCGCAGCGCTCACAGATGATGCCCTTGAACCGGACCCGCTTGTACTTACCGCAGTAGCACTCCCAGTCCCGCTGCGGACCGAAGATCTTCTCGCAGAAGAGCCCGTCCTTCTCTGGCTTGAGGGTGCGGTAGTTGATCGTCTCGGGCTTCTTGACCTCGCCGTGCGACCACTGACGAATGTCGTCCGCGGTCGCCAGCCCAATTCGCAACTCGTCGAAAAAGTTGACGTCGAGCACGTTCAAATCCCTCACACGTCGCTTGGTGCGTCAGCAGCTCACCGGGTTTTGGTTTCGGGGCGGGGTGACCCGTGAAGGGATCAAACCTGACCGCCCGGAGTGGGTCGCCCCGCCCCGAAACCCCAACGTCACACTTCCTCGACCGAGCTCGGCTCCCGCCGGGACAGGTCGATACCCAGTTCTTCCGCGGCCCGGAACACCTCGTCGTCGGTCTCGCGCATCTCCAGGGCCACACCGTCGCTGGACAGCACCTCAACGTTGAGGCACAGCGACTGCAGCTCCTTGAGCAGCACCTTGAACGACTCCGGGATGCCCGGCTCCGGGATGTTCTCGCCCTTGACGATGGCCTCGTAGACCTTCACCCGACCGAGAACATCGTCGGACTTGATCGTCAGCAGCTCCTGCAGGGCGTACGCGGCACCGTAGGCCTGCATCGCCCAGCACTCCATCTCACCGAAGCGCTGGCCACCGAACTGCGCCTTACCACCCAGCGGCTGCTGCGTGATCATCGAGTACGGGCCGGTCGAACGAGCGTGGATCTTGTCGTCGACCAGGTGGTTGAGCTTCAGGATGTAGATGTAGCCGACGGCGATCGGATCGGGCAGCGGCTCACCGGAACGACCGTCGAACAGCTGCGCCTTGCCGGAGGAACCGATCAGCTGCCGACCGTCCCGGTTGGGCAGGGTCGACGCGAGCAGACCGGAGATCTCCTCCTCGCGGGCACCGTCGAAGACCGGGGTGGCCACGTTGGTGTCCGGCTCGGAGGAGTCGGCGCCGATGCCCTGGAGCTGCCGCTTCCACTCGGCGTCGTCGCCCTCGACCTGCCAGCCCGTCTTGGCCACCCAGCCCAGGTGGGTCTCCAGCACCTGGCCGATGTTCATCCGGCTCGGCACACCCAGCGGGTTGAGCACGATGTCGACGGGCGTGCCGTCCTCCAGGAACGGCATGTCCTCGACCGGCAGGATCTTGGAAATGACGCCCTTGTTGCCGTGTCGGCCGGCGAGCTTGTCACCGTCCTGGATCTTCCGCTTCTGGGCGACGTAGACCCGGACCAGCTCGTTGACGCCCGGCGGCAGTTCGTCGCCGTCCTCCCGGGAGAAGGTACGCACGCCGATGACCGTGCCGGTCTCGCCGTGCGGCACCTTCAGGGAGGTGTCCCGGACCTCGCGCGCCTTCTCGCCGAAGATGGCCCGCAGCAGCCGCTCCTCCGGGGTCAGCTCGGTCTCGCCCTTGGGCGTGACCTTGCCGACCAGGATGTCGCCGGGGACGACCTCGGCACCGATCCGGATGATCCCGCGCTCGTCGAGGTCGGCGAGCATCTCCTCGCTGACGTTCGGGATGTCGCGGGTGATCTCCTCCGGGCCGAGCTTGGTGTCCCGCGCGTCGACCTCGTGCTCCTCGATGTGGATCGAGGTGAGCACGTCCTGCTGCACGAGGCGCTGCGACAGGATGATCGCGTCCTCGTAGTTGTGCCCCTCCCAGGTCATGAACGCCACGAGCAGGTTGCGCCCGAGCGCCATCTCGCCCTCGTCGGTGCACGGACCGTCGGCGATGACCTGGCCGGCCTCGACCCGGTCGCCCTCGAAGACCACCGGCTTCTGGTTGACGCAGGAACCGGCGTTGGAGCGGCGGAACTTGTGCAGCAGGTACGTCCGGCGGTGGCCGTCGTCCTGGTGGACCGTGATGTAGTCGGCGCAGAGGTCCTCGACCACGCCACCGACCTCGGCCACGACCACGTCACCGGCGTCGACCGCGGCACGGTACTCCATGCCGGTGCCGACCAGCGGGGACTCGGCCTTGACCAGCGGCACCGCCTGACGCTGCATGTTCGCGCCCATCAGGGCCCGGTTCGCGTCGTCGTGCTCCAGGAACGGGATCATCGCGGTCGCGACCGAGGTCATCTGCCGCGGCGACACGTCCATGTAGTCCACGGCGGCCGGCGTGACGTCCTCGGTCTCGCCACCCTTACGGCGGACCAGGACGCGGTCCTCGGCGAACGAGCCGTCGGCCCGCAGCGGAGCGTTGGCCTGCGCCTTGACGAACCGGTCCTCCTCGTCCGCGGTCAGGTAGTCGATCTGGTCGGTGACCCGACCGTCGATGACCTTCCGGTACGGCGTCTCGATGAAGCCGAACGGGTTGACCCGGGCGAAGGTGGACAGCGCGCCGATCAGACCGATGTTCGGGCCTTCCGGCGTCTCGATCGGGCACATCCGGCCGTAGTGGGACGGGTGCACGTCGCGGACCTCGAAGCCGGCCCGCTCCCGGGACAGACCACCGGGGCCGAGCGCGCTCAGCCGCCGCCGGTGGGTCAGGCCCGCCAGCGGGTTGGTCTGGTCCATGAACTGGGACAGCTGCGAGGTGCCGAAGAACTCGCGGATCGCGGCGACGACCGGGCGGATGTTGATCAGGGTCTGCGGCGTGATCGCCTCGACGTCCTGAGTGGTCATCCGCTCCCGGACGACCCGCTCCATCCGGGACAGGCCGACCCGAACCTGGTTCTGGATCAGCTCGCCCACGGTACGCAGCCGCCGGTTGCCGAAGTGGTCGATGTCGTCGGCCTCGTAGCCCTCCTCACCGGCGTGCAGCCGGCAGAGGTACTCCACGGTGGCGACGATGTCGTCCTCGGTGAGCGTGCCGGTGGTGATCGGCACGTCCAGTTCGAGCTTCTTGTTGAACTTGTACCGACCGACCTTGGCTACGTCGTACCGCTTCGGGTTGAAGAAGAGGTTGTCGAGCAGGGTCTGGGCGTTCTCGCGGGTCGGCGGCTCGCCAGGGCGCAGCTTGCGGTAGATGTCTAGGAGCGCCTCGTCCTGGCCGGCGATGTGGTCCTTCTCGAGCGTGGTCATCATCAGCTCGGACCAGCCGAACTTCTCACGGATCTGCTCGGCCGACCATCCGATGGCCTTGAGCAGCACCGTGACGGCCTGCCGGCGCTTGCGGTCGATGCGGACGCCGACCGTGTCGCGCTTGTCAATGTCGAACTCCAGCCAGGCACCCCGGCTCGGGATGACCTTGACGCTGGAGAGGTCGCGGTCGGAGGTCTTGTCCGGCTGCTTGTCGAAGTACACGCCCGGCGAGCGGACGAGCTGGCTGACCACCACGCGCTCGGTGCCGTTGATGATGAAGGTGCCCTTCGGCGTCATCATCGGGAAGTCACCCATGAACACCGTCTGGCTCTTGATCTCGCCGGTGGTGTTGTTGGTGAACTCCGCGGTCACGAACAGTGGCGCGCAGTAGGTGAGGTCCTTCTCCTTGCACTCCTCGATGGAGGCCTTGACCTCGTCGAAGCGCGGCGCCGAGAAGGAAAGCGACATAGTGCCGGAAAAGTCCTCAATGGGACTGATCTCGTCGAGGATTTCCGCGAGACCCGAGCGTGCGTGCGGGTCGTCCGCCGACCGGCCCTGCCAAGCCTCGTTGCCGACGAGCCAGTCGAAGGACTCGTTCTGAATGGCGAGGAGGTTGGGGACCTCGAGGTGTTCGGTGATCCGACCGAAGGAAACTCGGCGGGGAGCGAATGCGCTCGACGTACGACTGGTCTTCGCAGGGCGGGAAGCTGCCAAGATGCGTCCTTCCGAGGACCGGTGCTGCAGAACGGCTGGTACGCGTGCACTCCAATGACCCCACCAGAAAATATCCACAAACGGACATTTCCGAGCAGGGGTCAAGTCGGAAGGCAGCGCAAACTAGCAGTGTAGCCGAGAGGCTAACCGCTGTCCAGCCCACCCCGCAGGTTGTTGCGGAACGTGCCTCGGGACCCCTCGAACGGGTCGCACCGGGCCGCTCGGAACGCAACGTCCCTGCCGGGCCGCCCGGGTCTGCGTGGCGAGTGGTGCTGCCGCTGCATTACCCGCGCGGTGGCCGTCGCAAGCGCGGAAGGTCTTGCTGATGTCAGCGTGCCTGGCAGCCCAGGGCCGCGTCAAGGGGCCTGGTCGGCATCGGGCGCTCTTTCCCACCGACGGGCGAGTCCGCCGGCCCGGTCGGCGGCGTCCGCGTCGGAGTGCACGGCGACCGTCTCGATCCCGAGTGCCCGGCAGGTGGCGAAGACCCGGCGGGCGATCTCTCCCCGGTTCGCC